>DKJA01000127.1 GCA_002454505.1 Oxalobacteraceae bacterium UBA6704 | reverse complement strand
ACACCAACGACATGCGCTTCGCCGCCGCGCAGGGCTTCAACAGCGGCACGCAGTTCTTCGACTACCTGAAGGATGCGTTCGACGTGCTGTACGCCGAGGGCAATCCGGCCGGCCTGAACCAGCCGAAGATGCTGTCGATCGGGCTGCACTGCCGCATTGTCGGCCGGCCCGCGCGGGCGGCGGCGCTGGCACGCTTCCTCGACTACGTGCAGGGCCATCCGGACGTGTGGATCGCCCGGCGTATCGACATTGCCGAACACTGGCATGCACGGCATCCGTACCGGCCTGCGTAGTATGCATTTTGGCTGATAAGGCTCATCAGCAAAAGTGCATAGTCGCCATGGCCGTCAATGTTAGTCTTGCAAGCTGGGACCACTCCGAGGCCATGATGTCTGAACCGATCCGTTTTTACTTCCGCGGCGCCGTGCATGAAGTGCCGGGCGCCGAGCCCACGCAGACCGTGCTGCAGCACCTGCGCGAGGACCTGCATTGCACGGGCACCAAGGAAGGCTGCGCCGAAGGCGACTGCGGCGCCTGCACGGTGGTGGTCGGCACGCTGGTCGACGGGCAGGTCGAGCTGAAGGCCGTCAACTCGTGCATCCAGCTGACGCCCACGATGGACGGCAAGGCGCTGTTCACGGTGGAAGACCTGCAGCAGCCGGACGGCACGCTGCATCCCGTCCAGCAGGCGCTGGTCGAATGCCACGGTTCGCAATGCGGCTTCTGTACGCCGGGCTTTGCGATGTCGCTGTGGGGCATGTACCTGAAGACGGAAACTGCTCCAGCCCGCAAGGAGATCGACGACTGCCTGTCCGGCAACCTGTGTCGCTGCACGGGGTACCGGCCCATCATCGATGCGGCCCAGCGCATGACGGAACTGCCGCGCGTGCCGTTCGATACGGCGGCACTGGCGCAGCAACTGCAGGCATTGAAGCGCGACCGGCTGTCCGTCCACGGTCAAACCTTCTTTGCGCCGCGCACGCTCGAAGAACTGGCGCAGCTGCGCGCCGAGTATCCCGCCGCCACGCTGCTGGCCGGCGGTACCGACGTCGGCCTGTGGATCACCAAGCAGATGCGCACACTGACGGGCATCATCTATCTGGGTCACGTCGATGCGCTGAAAACAGTCGCGGTCGATGACGGCATGCTGGAAATCGGCGCGGGCGTCACGCTGGAAGCTGCTTACACAGAGCTGTGCAAGCACTACCCGGACGAACTGGCGGAAATGCGCCAGCGCTTCGCATCGCTGCCGGTACGCAATGCCGGCACGCTGGGCGGCAATGTCGCCAACGGTTCGCCGATCGGCGATTCGATGCCGTGGCTGATCGCGCTGGGCGCGCAGGTCGTGCTGCTTGGCGCAGCGGGCGAGCGCACGCTGGCGCTGGAAGATTTCTACCTCGACTACATGAAGAAGGATCTGCGGCCGGACGAATTCGTGCGCGCCGTGCGCGTGCCCCTGCCGCGGCCGGGCGTGGTGTTCCGCACCTACAAACTGGCCAAGCGCTTCGACCAGGACATCTCCGCCGTCTGCGCCGCGTTTGCGTTCACGCTCGATGGCGGCGTGGTGCGGCAGGCCCGCATCGCGTTCGGCGGCATGGCCGGCACGCCGAAGCGCGCCGGCGCCGCCGAGGCACTGCTGACGGGCCGCGCGTGGGACGAAAGCGCCATGCAGGCCGCAATGGCGGCGCTGGCGCAGGACTATGCGCCGCTGTCCGACATGCGCGCATCCAGTGAGTACCGCATGCGCACCGCGCAGAACCTGCTGAAGCGCTTCTGGCTCGAGACGCGCGCCGCGGCGCCGCTGTCGGCCAAAGAAGTCAACGCGTTTGCCTGACAGGAGCTGCACCATGAACCATCCCGTCATCCCCGAGTTGAAAGCCGCCGCGTGGAGCGGCGTCGGCGTGTCGCGCCCGCACGAATCGGCCGAGTTGCACGTGCTGGGCCAGGCCGCGTACACGGACGATATCCCCGAGGTGCAGGGCACGCTGCATGCGGCGCTGGGCCTGTCCGGCAAGGCGCATGCGCGGCTCGTCGCCATGGATCTGACACCGGTACGCGCGATGCCGGGCGTGGTGGCCGTGCTGACGGCGGCCGACATCCCCGGCACCAATGACTGCGGCCCGATCATCCACGACGATCCGATCCTGGCGCAGGACGAGGTGCTGTACGTCGGCCAGCCGCTGTTCATCGTGGTGGCCGACACGCACACCAATGCCCGCCGCGCGGCGCGCAAGGCCAACGTCACGTACGAAGAACTGCCGGCGATCCTGACGCCGCAGCAGGCCAAGGCCTCCGGCTCGTATGTGCTGCCGCCGATGCGGCTGGAGCGGGGCGATGCGCAGGCCGCGTTCGAACGCGCGCCGCACGTGCTGCGCGGCCAGCTGTTCGTCGGCGGCCAGGAGCAGTTCTACCTGGAAGGCCAGATCGCCTACGCCATCCCGAAGGAATACCGCGGCATGCTGGTGCAGTGCTCCACGCAGCACCCGAGCGAGATGCAGCACGTCGTCGCGCATGCGCTGGGCCTCAATTCCCATCACGTGCAGGTGGAATGCCGGCGCATGGGCGGCGGCTTCGGCGGCAAGGAATCGCAGTCCGCGCTGTGGGCTGCCGCTGCCGCCATCGCCGCCGCGCACCTGAAGCGTCCGGTGAAACTGCGTGCCGACCGCGACGACGACATGCTCGTCACCGGCAAGCGCCACTGCTTCTGGTACGAATACGAAGCAGGCTACGACGATGCGGGCCGCATCGTGGCCGCGCGCGTGGACATGACGCTGCGCGCCGGCTACTCGGCCGACCTGTCCGGCCCCGTGGCCACGCGCGCCGTCTGCCACTTCGACAACTGCTACTACCTGTCGGATGTGGACATCCGCGCCGGCTGCGGCAAGACGAATACGCAGTCGAATACGGCGTTCCGCGGCTTCGGCGGGCCGCAGGGCGCGATCGCCATCGAATACATCATCGACGAGATTGCCCGCAATCTGGGCAAGGACGCGCTGGACGTCCGCCAGCTCAATTACTACGGCCGCGACGAGCGGAACGAAACGCCGTATGGCCAGGTCATCGTCGACAACGTGCTGCCGGAGCTGACGGCGGAACTGGAAGCAACGAGCGAATATCGTACGCGCCGCGCCGCGATCGAAGCGTTCAACGCCGCCAGTCCCGTGCTGAAGAAAGGCCTGGCGCTGACGCCGGTGAAGTTCGGTATCGCGTTCAACGTCACGCACCTGAACCAGGCGGGCGCGCTGGTGCACGTGTACGTGGATGGTTCAGTGCTCGTCAACCATGGCGGTACGGAGATGGGGCAGGGCGTCAACACGAAGGTGATGCAGGTGGTGGCGCACGAGCTGGGCATCGACCTGCGGCACGTGCGCATCACGGCCACCGATACCAGCAAGGTTGCCAACACGTCGGCCACGGCCGCATCGACGGGCGCGGACCTGAACGGCAAGGCGGCCCAGGATGCGGCGCGCCGGATCCGCGACCGGCTGGCGGCGTTTGCCGTCACGCTGCATGGCGGTGTCGCCGAAGAGGTGCAGTTCCATGACGACGCGGTGCACGTGGGCGGCACCAGCGTGCCGTTCGCGGCACTGGTGCAGCAGGCTTACCTGAAGCGCGTGCAGCTGTGGTCCGACGGCTTCTATGCGACGCCGCACCTGCACTGGGATGCGAAAACCATGCGCGGCCACCCGTTCTCGTATTACTCGTACGGCGCGGCGGTGTCCGAAGTGATCGTCGATACGCTGACCGGCGAATGGAAGCTGCTGCGCGCCGATGCGCTGTACGATGCCGGCAAGTCGCTGAACCCCGCGATCGACATCGGCCAGGTCGAAGGCGCATTCATCCAGGGCATGGGCTGGCTGACGACGGAGCAGCTGTGGTGGAACGACGCGGGCAAGCTGATGACGCACGCGCCCTCGACGTACAAGATCCCCGGCATCTCCGACTGTCCCGAGGACTTCCGCGTGCGGCTGTTCGCCAACCGCAACGTCGAAGACAGCATTCACCGGTCTAAAGCGACGGGAGAACCGCCGCTGCTGCTGCCGTTTTCGGTGTTCTTCGCCATCCGCGACGCGATCTCCAGCGTGGCCAACCACACCGTCAACCCACCACTGAACGCGCCCGCGACGAGCGAAGAAATCCTCCGTGCGATCGATGCGGTCCAAGAAAAAATTGCTCAAAAAATGGGGACAGACCCCATTTTTGAGGAAACTATTTCCAAGAAAATGGGGTCTGTCCCCATTTTTCGGGAAACTGATTGAGTTATGAACCAATGGCTGAACGCAGCCGCCGGGCCGGCAGTGCTGGTCACGGTGGCGAGGGTGGAGGGCTCCGGCCCGCGCGCGCCCGGCACGAAGATGCTGGTGACGGCGCACGCCCTGGTCGATACCATCGGCGGCGGTCATCTTGAGATGCGCGCCACCGGGATTGCGCGCGGCATGCTGGCCAGCGGGCAGGCGACGGTGCACTACCAGCGCTTCGGCCTCGGCCCCAGCCTGGGCCAGTGCTGCGGCGGCGTGGTGTGGCTGGCGTTCGAGCCGGTGACCGAGGCGTTGAACAAAGTGCTGGCGGAGCTGAAAAGTCGCCAGCACGAGGACTGCTGGCGCATTGCGTCGATCGGCGATGACAAACCGCGCTGCGCGCTGTTCGATGCGAACGGCAACCTGATCGCCGGTGACGAACACGCCCCGCGCGACTTCCCCCGCACGGGCAGCGCCATCGTCACGCGAGAAGGCTGGCTGGTCGATCCGATTCTCGCGCCGCGTGCGCACCTGGTGCTGTTCGGCGCCGGCCACGTGGGCGCCGCCATCGTCCGCGCGTTGGCGCACCTGCCGTGCAACGTCACGTGGGTCGACGAGCGCGACGACATGTTCCCACCGGCCGTTCCCGCCAACGTGACGAAGGAAGCAACCGAAACGCCGGAAGCGGTGGTGGCCGCGGCGCCGCCCGGCGCCAGCTACCTCGTGATGACCCACAGCCACGCGCTCGACCAGCGCCTGTGCGAAGCGATCCTGGCCCGCGATCACGTGGGCTGGTTCGGCCTGATCGGCTCGAAGACGAAGCGCATGCAGTTCGAGCACCGGCTGCGCGCGCGGGGCCTTCCGGCGGATCGCATCGATGCGATGGCCTGCCCGATCGGCATCGCCGGCATCACGGATAAAGCACCGGCCGTCATCGCCGCCTCCGTCGTCGCCCAATTACTGATAATCTGGGAGGCGCAGGCGCAAGCGCCCGTCTCCATCACCAGCCGACACCCGGCACCCCAAGAGATCTGACATGCAAAGTATTCAAAGCGTGCAAGCCTACCGCGCAGGCTTGCTGACCTTCCACGCCGATCCCGCCTTTGCGGAACGGGCCCACGCCTATTACGAGGATGGCCTGCTGATCGTTGAAAACGGGAAGATCGCCGCGGCCGGCGACTGGGCCAACCTGCACGCGACGCTGCCGCCCGATACAAAAGTCACGGACTACCGCGGCAAGCTCATTTCGGCCGGCTTCATCGACGCGCACATCCACTATCCGCAAACGGAGATGATCGCGTCGCCGGCACCCGGCCTGCTGCCATGGCTGGAGCAGTACACCTTTCCCACCGAGCGGACGTTCGAGGATCCGGCCCACGCGGCGGACGTCGCCGAATTCTTCCTCGACGAACTGCTGCGCGTGGGGACGACCACCGCCATGGTCTACGGCACCGTGCACCCGCAATCGGTGGATGCCTTCTTCACCGCCAGCGAAGCGCGCGGCCTGCGGATGATCGCCGGCAAGGTGCTGATGGACCGTAACTGCCCCGAGTTCCTGCGCGATACCGCGGAGGGCGGCGCGCGCGACACGGAAGACCTGATCCGCCGCTGGCACAAGCACGAGCGCTCGCTGTACGCGATCACGCCGCGCTTCGCACCCACGTCCACCGATGCGCAGATGCACCTGACGGGCGAACTGGCGAAGCAGTATCCGGACACCTATTTGCAAACCCACGTGTCGGAAAACGAAGAGGAATGCCGCTGGGTGAAGCAGCTGTATCCGCAGGCACGCAGCTACCTGGACGTGTATGACAGCTACGGCATGCTGCGTCCCCGCGCCGTGTTCGGCCACTGCATCTGGCTGGACGACACCGACCGCGCGCGCATCGCCGAAACGCAGTCGGCCGCCGCCGTGTGCCCCACGTCGAACCTGTTCCTCGGCAGCGGCCTGTTCGATTTCGAGCGCGCCGACCGGGCCGGCATGCACATGGCGCTGGCAACGGACGTCGGCGCCGGCACGTCGTTCTCGATGTTGCAAACGATGAATGAAGCCTATAAAGTAGCGCGCTTGAAGGGCAGTTACCTGCCGGCGTTGCGGATGTTCTACCTGGCCACGCTGGGCGCCGCCCGCAGCCTGCACCTGGAAGGCACGATCGGCAGCCTGGCCGCCGGCAACGAGGCGGACTTCGTCGTGCTCGATCCGCAGTGCACGCCGCTGCTGGCGCGCCGCACCGCTGCCAGCGACAGCCTCGAAGAGGTGCTGTTCGCGCTGGCGCTGCTGGGCGACGACCGCGCCATCGCCGCCACCTATTCGGCGGGGCGGCTGGTGCACGCGCGCGGGCAGGGCTGACTTTCCACTTAATAGAAAGAGAGCACCCATGCAGAACCAACGCCTCATCGCCGCCGCACTGGCCGCCGCCTTCGTCCTGCCCGCCCAGGCGCAGAAGGCCGGCAGCAACGAAGACATCGTCAAGCGCCACTTCGCCACCCTGATCGGCGCAGAGCCGAAGACCGCCGAGCTGACGATGTTCCTGACGATGATGCCGAAGGGCGGCGACCTGCACCACCATTACTCCGGCGCGATCTACGCGGAACAGTACCTGGAGTGGGTGGACAAGCAGGGCTACTGCGTGAACAAGACCAATTTCCGCATCGTCACCGAAAAGCCGGCCATCGAAGCGGAACGCGCCAAGCCCGGTCCGCTGCGCACCTGCGTGTCCGGCGCCGACCTGGTGGCCGACAACACCACCTACCGCCAGCTGCTGCAGAAGTGGTCGTCGCTGGATTTCTATAACCACGGCGCCGACCAGGCCCCGCCGGACCAGACGTTCTTCGACACGTTCGGCTACTTCGGCCCCGTCGCCTCGACGAACACGAACGAAGGCCTGAAGACGCTGAAGGACCGGGCCATCGCGGAGAACCTGTCGTACATCGAGACGATCTTCGAGCTGGCGCCGATCACGCCGGACGCCGATTTCGACAAGCTGATCGCCTCGCCGGGCTTCAATCCCGCGCAGCTGGATGCGGCGCTGGCGGCACTGGCGGCGAAGCTGGAAGCGAATCCCGCCTTCGCGAAAGGCATCGCCGACTACGTGGCGAACGTGCGGAAAAGCAGCGCCGGCATCGACGACGAACGTTTCACGATGCGTTATCAGCCTTATGTGCTGCGCTTCCTGTCCCCGTCCATCGTGTTTTCGCAGATGCTGGCCAGCTACAAGCTGGCGCAGGGGAATCCGCAGATCGTCGGCGTCAACATCGTCGGCCAGGAAAGCCTGGCCGTGTCGATGCGCGACTACCACCTGCACATGCAGATGTTCAAATTCCTGAAGGCGAAGTACCCGGAAGTGAAAACGGCGCTGCACGCCGGCGAGCTGAAACTGGGCATCGTGCCGCCGGAAGGCCTGACGTTCCACATCGGCGAGGCGGTGCAGGTGGCCGGCGCGAACCGCATTGGCCACGGCATCGACATCGCCCATGAAAAGGATGCGCTGGGCGTCATGAAGACGATGCGGGAGAAAAAGATCCCCGTCGAGATCAACCTGACCAGCAACGAGTTCATCCTGGGCGTCAAGGACCACGACCACCCGGTGGAGCTGTACCGCAAGTACGGCGTGCCGTTCGTGATCGCCACGGA
The DNA here is from genome assembly GCA_002454505.1 of Oxalobacteraceae bacterium UBA6704. Lineage (GTDB taxonomy): Bacteria > Pseudomonadota > Gammaproteobacteria > Burkholderiales > Burkholderiaceae_D > Rugamonas. The sequence goes on along the minus strand of DKJA01000127.1, from coordinate 17,033 downwards.
CGATGCCGGCGTTACCCGTCACAGCCTCAGCAACGAGTACGTACTGTTTGCTAAACGCTACAAAACGGACTACGCCGAAATAAAAAAACTGTCCTACGACAGCATCCGTTATGCGTTCCTTGCAGATGCCGACAAGAAACGACTGCTGAAACAGCTGGACGACCGTTACACACGCTTCGAAGCGAATATTGCAGAATCGCTAAGCACGGCGCGCCGCTGATTGTCAAATGACAAATGAGCCCGACCAGGCTCATTCACTTCCCCACCCGTGTCGATGTCACAATTTGTTGTTTTCAAACTACATGTTGTGGCAATCCGGTGACACATTGCCAGTTTTCAGGATGAATGAATTTCATCCTGTTATCGCTCGACTATAATCCCGGCTGCACTGTCCTGGCCTCAAAGCCTCCAGTTCCCAACACTTCTGCATGTATTTAGACGTTTCTCAACTTAATCATTGAGGGAAAACGTATTTGTCCTTGTAAATACGTTGATGCATAGTTGGTTGAGCACGAGGCGGTTTGGCAACTTTTCTTGTCATGATTGTGTCACGGACGGCCTGTATATTGTTGTGGTTGTGTCTAGGGAGATGTCGTTCCCTGCGCTGAATTCGAGCACTTTGCTTACCGGTTTCACTATTACACTCTGAGGGGTTATTTAATGCAATCCAAACAATTCCCGATGCTGCGCATGAGCGTGGTCGCCGTGGCTGCCCAGCTGGCGTGCCTCGCCGCCGGCTCCGCCTACGCGCAATCGGCATCCGACGTCGCGCCGCAAGTCACCACGACTTCCGGCAATGCCGAAGTCGTCATCACCGGCAAAAAGCTGGGTATGGGCCTGATGGTCGCGGAAGATGCGCCAAAAGCGCGCTCCACCATCACCGCCGAGGAACTGGAAAAGCAGCGCCCAACCGGTAACGCGTACTCGGCACTGGAAATGCTGCCGGCCGTGAACAGCTACAACTACGACGCAACCGGCCTGTTCGGTGGCGGCCTGACGCTGCGCGGCTTCAACTCCGACCAGATCGGCGCCACCATCAACGGCGTGCCCGTCAACGACTCCGGTTCGTTCTCCGTGTACCCGCAGGAATACGTCGACCAGGAAAACACCTGCTCGCAGTTCGTGACCCAGGGTTCGACCGACGTCGACTCCCCGCAAGTGGGCGCAACGGGCGGTAACTTCGGCATCGTCACCTGCAACCCGGAAAACGTGTCGCGCGTTCGCCTGATGCAGACGGTCGGCCAGCTGCATGCGCTGAAAACCTATATGCGTTTCGACAGCGGCCTGCTGCCGGACGGCCGTTCGAAGTTCTTCGTCTCCGCATCGCACGCCGAAGCGGACAAGTGGAAGGGCAAGGGCGGTGCCAGCCGCGACCACGTCGACGCTGCCTTCAACTACGACTGGGACCGCTTCAACTACATCCACGCCACCGTGCTGTGGAATGAAGCGATGAACAACAACATCAACAACATCACGCTGACCGAGCTGAACCGCTTCGGCTACGGCTACGATTACTCGGACACGTTCAAGGGCCACCTGACCCCGGTCGCCGGCACCGCGCAGAACGAAACGACGCAGTCGCCAGCTTACTACCGCCTGGGCGTGAACCCGTTCAAGAACGCGATCGCTTCGGCCACCGCCAAGTTCCGCCTGAACGACAACCTGGACCTGAAAATCCTGCCTTACCTGTGGTACGGCTTCGGTAACGGCGGCGCCGGCCAGCAGCGCGCCCAGTCCGAAAGCGGCTTCTACAACTCGCAGACGGGCCTGTCGAACGGCCGCGTCGACCTGAACGGCGACGGCGACACGCTGGACACCGTGCTGGTGTCGAATGCTTCCGTGACGAAGACCTACCGCCCTGGCGTGACGACGTCGCTGACCTGGACCGTGGGCAACCACGAAATCCTCGGTGGCTTCTGGTACGAACGTGCCCGTCACCAGCAAACCGGTCCGATGATCGCGCTGGCCGACGACGGCACCAATGCCGACCCGTATCTGCAAGTGGGCAAGATCCTGCGCCCGGACGGCAAGTTCGCCCAAAGCCGCGACTGGCTGACGGTGTCGACCGCCTACCAGGCCTTCATCCAGGACACGATCAGCTTCCTGGACGACGATGCCAAGATCAACATCGGTATCCGCACGCCGCACATCAAGCGTGACTTCACCAACTACGGCAACGAAGGCATGACGTCCGGCGGCCTGCCGTACCACATGGTCAACAAGTACGACGACATCCTGCCGCAGTTCGGTGCCCGCTACCGCATCACCAACGACGACCAGGTGTTCGCTTCCGTGGCGAAGAACATGAAGGCGCCACCGAACTTCGTGTTCGGCAACACCGGCACCAACGTCAAGTACATCAACGGCGTGCCGACGCTGCAAGGCGAAGTGAAGGAAGAAACGTCGTGGAACACCGACGTGGGCTACCGTCACCAGGACAGCAAGTACATCGCCACCGTGACCGCCTTCTGGGTCAAGTTCAAGGACCGCCAGGCCACGTCGTTCGACCCGGTGACGCAAGTGTCGTCGTACACCAACGTGGGCCGCGTGGAAAGCAAGGGCCTGGAGATCGAACTGGGCAACACGCCGGTGTACGGCTGGGCGTTCTACGGCTCGCTGGGCTACAACAAGAGCGAGATCAAGGACGACATGCGCATCAGCGCCACCCAGTTCCTGCCGACTGCTGGCAAGGAAATGATCAACGCGCCGAAGCTGAAGGCCAGCGTCTCCGCCGAGTACCAGACGGGTGCGTTCTGGAGCCGCCTGAAAGTGCGCGCCACGGACAAGCAGCAGGCTTCCATGATCAACGACGAGAAAGCCCCTGGCTTCACGACGCTGGACCTGGACGGCGGCTACACCTTCCCGAACTTCTCGTTCCTGAAGCGTCCGAAGCTGCAGTGGAACATCAGCAATATCCTGAACAAGGAATATCGCAACCCGTCGTCGACGACCGTCATCAACACGAACCCGATCCCGGGCCTGAAGACCACGGTCGACACGCAGCGCTACTACCTGGGCGCACCGCGCTTCGCGTCGGTCACGCTGTCGGTGGACCTGTAAGCAGCACATGGCATGGCGCTGCCTCCGGGCTGCGCAGCTTGCACCAACGGGCCTTCGGGCCCGTTTTTTTTGGCCGCCAGCTTTGTTACGGCTTTGTTTCTGCCGCCCTGGCCGCGGCCTCATGCGCGCGCATTTGCGCTATCCTGCGAACCTATGAAAACGCATACTTCACCCTTCATCCACACCGCGTTCTGCGCGGGCGCATTGGCGGTGCTGGCCGGCTGCGCCAGCACCGGCGCCGAGTCCACCACCGAGATCAACCTGGTCGCACTGAACGACCTGCACGGCAACCTGGAAGCGACCAAGTTCACCTACACGGGCACCGGCGACAAGGAACCGCGCACCGTGCTGGCCGGCGGCATCGACAACGTGGCCGGCGCGCTGCAGGCCTGGCGCCGCGAAGATCCCGCACTGCTGCTGGTCGGCGCCGGCGACATGATCGGCGCCAGCCCCGCGCTGTCGGCCATGTGGGCCGACGAGCCGACCATCCACGCGCTGGACATGCTGGGCCTGTCCTTCACGTCCGTCGGCAACCACGAATTCGACCAGGGCCGCGTCGAGCTGCTGCGCCAGCAGAAGGGCGGCTGCGCGTCGCCGCGCGCCGACAAGGCCTGCCAGTACGAAGCGAACTACCGCGGCGCGAAGTTCGACTACCTGGCCGCCAACGTGATCGACGCGAACACGCGCCGGCCCATCCTGCCGGCCTACCGCATCGCCGACATCAAGGGCATCAAGGTGGCGTTCATCGGCACCGTGCTGAAGGACACCGCCGACGTGGTGGCCTCCGCCGGCATCGCCGGCCTGCAGTTCATCGACGAAGCCGATGCCGTCAACCGCCTGCTGCCGGAACTGCGCAAGCAGGGCGTCAACACCTTTGTCGTGCTGATCCACCAGGGCGGCCGCACCGAAGCGCCGTACGACCAGCAGTACTGCAGCGACCTGAAGGGCGAGATCGCCGACGTGGTGACGCGCTTCGATCCGGCCATCCGGCTCGTCATCAGCGGTCATTCGCACAAGGGTTACCTGTGCAAGGTGGACGGCAGGCTGGTGACGCAGGCGCAGATGGGCGGCCACATGGTGTCCCGCATCAAGCTGATGGTCGACAGGCAGACGGGCAATGTGGTCGATGTCAGCGCACGCAACGTCATCATCGAACCGGGCGACTATGCGCCTGAGCCGAAGGTCGCCGCCTTCCTTGCGCAGGTGCGCGAACGCAGCAACCGCGAGCTGGGCAAACCGGTGGCGCACATCGCCACGCCGGCCGTCACGCGCGAGCGCAACGGCACGGACGAATCCGCGCTGGGCAACCTGGTGGCCGATGCCACGCTGCTGGCCGGCCGTCCCTACGGCGCGCAGATCGCGTTCATGAACACGGGCGGCATCCGCCAGGACCTGGAGTCGGGCGAGGGCAGGCTCGTGACGAAAGGGCAGGCGCAGGCCGTTCTCCCGTTCGGCAATACGCTGGTGGTGATGAACCTGACGGGCGCGCAGATCCGCGGCCTGCTGGAACAGCAGTGGGTGGGCGACAAGGTGAATTCGCGCGGCGCGCTGCAGGTGTCCGAAGGCTTCACGTACAAATACGATGTGCGCAAGCCGGAAGGCGCGCGCGCCTTCGACATCATGCTGAACGGCGTGCCGCTGGACGACACGTCGTCGTACCGCGTGGCCGCCAACAACTTCATCGCCGAAGGGGGCGATGCGTTCCCGATGTTCAGGGAAGGCACCAACCGCGTCGACACGGCCGTGCGCGACATCGATTCGCTGAACGACTACCTCGTGCGGCGCGAACAGGAATTCAAGCCGGCCGGCGCTGCGCTGGCCGAACCGCGCATCCGGCGCGTGCAGTAAGGAGAACCCATGCGACGTTTTGTTTTAGCCGCGGCACTGGCCGCCGCCTTCGGCACAGCCCACGCGGACTTCCGTATTCCCGGCTTCGAACTGGTGCAGACCGCGCCTGTCGAAACCACGCTGGCCAACGCCGACCTGCGCGATCCGGTCACGGTCTGGTCCGAGCTGTTCGACAATGCAAAGAGCGATATCGCGATCGGCCAGTTCTACGCCGTCGGCCATGCCGGTGCACCGTTCGAGAAAGTGCTCGAACGTCTGACCGCGGCCGGCAAGCGGGGCGTCAAGATCCGCTTCCTGCTCGATAAAAAGGGCGTCGGCCTGTCCGATGCCGCCACGCTGGACCGGCTGCGCGCGATCCCGAACCTGGAACTGCGCATCCTCGACTACAGCCAGCTGACGGGCAACGGCATCATCCACGCCAAGTACGTCGTGGTCGACGGCAAGGTGGCCTTCGTCGGCAGCCAGAACTTCGACTGGCGCTCGTTCTCGCACATCCACGAGACGGGCCTGCGCATCGACGACGCCACCGTCGTTGGCCAGGTTCGCGCCATCTTCGAGCAGGACTGGCAGGCGCAGGCGCAACTGGCCGGCGGTGCACGCGTGGCGCCGTTGCAGCAGAAGGGCGCGGCAGGTGCTGCCGCCGTGGCGGAACTGGCGCAGCCGACTTACCTGCTCGCCAGCCCGGCTGCCTACAATCCGCCCGGCGTCGGCGATTCCGAGGCGGGCCTGCCGGCGCTGCTGGCCGGTGCGAAGGAAGAAGTGCGCGTGCAGCTGCTCGATTACGCGCCGCTGTCGTATGGCCCGAACGGTACGCGGCCTTACTACGCCGTCATCGACAATGCCGTGCGCGCTGCCGCCAACCGCGGCGTGAAGGTCAAGCTGATGGTGTCGAACTGGAACCTGGAAAAGCCGGCGCTGCCTTACCTGAAAAGCCTGGCCGTGCTGCCGAACGTGGAGATCCGCGTCGTCACGCTGCCGCAGGCATCGACGGGCTTCATCCCGTTCGCCCGCGTCATCCACAGCAAGACGATGGTCATCGACGGCAAGGTGGCGTGGGTCGGTACCAGCAACTGGGCCGGCGGCTATCTCGACCTGTCGCGCAACCTGGAAATCGTGATGCGCAATGAGGCAATGGCGAAGCGTATCGCCGCACTGCAGGAGCAGATCTGGACGTCGTCGTACGCGCAGCCGCTCGACATCAACAAGGATTATCCGAAACCGCAGAAGGCATCCGCACTATGAAAAAACTCGCATGCACATTGGCTCTGGCCGGCGCCTTCGCCGTGATGGTGCCGTCCAGCGTGTTCGCCTGGGGGAACGCAGGCCACCGCGCCGTCGGCGCCATCGCCGACCGGCTGATCAAGGGCTCCAACGCGGAGGCGCAGGTCAAGGCGCTGCTGCTGCCGGGCGAGACGCTGGCGTCGATCGCCTCCTGGGCCGACTGCGTGAAGGGCAGCTATTGCGGCCCGCAAACGCAGGAGATGCTCGACTACGTGGGCGCCAATCCGAAGCACTCCGAGTACCACTACACGGACGTGCCGTACCAGCTGGATCATTACCATGACCACGGCGCCGGCACGGCCGATGTCGACATCGTGCAGACGCTGAAGCAGGCGATCCTCGTCCTGCAGGGCAAGGATACGCCGGCAACCAATCCGCACAAGTTCACCAAGCGGCAGGCGCTGCTGATGGTCGTGCACCTGGCCGGCGACATCCACCAGCCGCTGCACGTGGGCGCCGCCTTCGTCAGCAAGGACGGCAAGTTCGTCGTGCCGGAAACGAATGCGGAAATCGATGCGCTGAACATCTTCGACGCGCGCGGCGGCAACAACCTGCTGCTGGACGATGCATTTGTCACTTCCAGCGGCGACAGGCTGTATCCGCCGCTGCCATCGGAAAAGGCGCCGGCCAATCCGCCGAAGACGAAGCCGTTCCACTCCTACTGGGACACCACGGTGGTGAACTACGCCTTCCGTCGTTCCAGCACTGCGACGGCCGAAGAATTCGCGCAGTACGCGATCGACAGCAAGCCTGCGGTTTCAGTGAATACCGGCGAATTGACGACGTGGCCCTACCAGTGGGCCGACGATGCGCTGGTGGTCGCCAAAGCGGCCCACCGCGGCGTGACGCTGGGCGAAGTCAGCACGCAAACGAGCAAGAGCTCGGGCGAGACGTACAAGGTATGGGCGCTGGGGATGGGCGAGTACTACCCGGTGAAATCCTCCGAAATCGCGCGCGAGCAGCTGATCAAGGGCGGCTACCACCTGGCGGCGCTGCTGGAAAAAATCTGGCCGTAAGCGGGGTGGGGACTGTCCCTGCAAGGGACTGTCCCCGGGGTTGCTTTTCCAGGCAACGTCAGAGTCAAGTAATTGGAGCCTGTCACCGGTTTTTTTTACCGCGACTTCACGAACGGCACCCCGATAGCCTTCGGCGCCACCGACTTGGCCATCAGCCCGGCCAGTACGATCACCGTCACCACATACGGCACCATCTGGATCAGCGCGCCCGGCACGCGGCCGACGACCGGCAGGTCGACGCCTTCCAGCTGGATCTGCACGGCGCCGAAGAAGCCGAACATCAGGCAGCCTAGCAGCGTGTAGAACGGCCGCCAGTTACCGAACACCATGGCGGTCAAGGCGAGATAGCCGGCGCCGGCCGACATGTCGCGCAGGAAGAAGCCGCTCTGCACGATCGCCAGGTAGGCGCCCGAGAACGAGCACAGGATGCCGGCGATCAGCATCGCCGTGTAGCGGGTGCGGGCCACCGAGATGCCGGCCGCATCGGCGGCGTGCGGGTTTTCGCCGCAGGCGCGCAGGCGCAGGCCGAAGCGCGTGTGGTACAGCACCCAGTGCACCAGCGGCACCAGCGCGAACGCCAGGTAGACGAGGATCGTGTGGCCGCCCAGCAGCTGCGTCCAGATCCAGCCCAGCCCCGGCACGTCGGCGATGGCGGCACTGCCCGGCAGGATGATCTCCGGCAGGCGCGCCTCGCCCAGGTCCGGCGTGCGGCCGCCCTGCTGGAAGAAGTACTGCGCCACGACGAACGTCAGGCCGCTCATGGTGATGTTGATGGCGATGCCGGCCACCAGCTGGTTGCCCTTCTGCGTGATGGCGATGACGCCCTGCAGCAGCGCCACGGCGGCCGACACGGCCACGCCGGCGAGAATGCCGTACCACGGGTTCTGCGTGGCGAACGCCACGGCGGCCGAGACGAAGGCCGAGGCGAGGATCTTGCCTTCCAGGCCGATGTCGACGACGCCGGAGCGTTCCGCGAACAGGCCGGCCATCGCGGCGAAAATCAGCACCGGCGCATTGCGCACGGTGGAGACGACGATGCTGCCCAGGTGGAGGTCGTCGAAAGTCATGCTTGCTTACCCTTCAGCAGTTTGATGAGCACCGGCGCGTACAGGTATTCCATGGCGCCGCAGAACAGGATGATCAGGCCCTGGATCAGGATGACCATCTCCGGCGGGATGTTCGGCTTTTCCAGCGACAGGTCGAACCCGCCCTGCGTGAGCGCGCCGAACAGCACGGCCGACAGGAAGATGCCGACCGGGTGCTGGCGCCCCATCAGCGCGATGGCGATGCCGATGAAGCCGGCGCCGCCGACGAAGTTCAGCGACAGGTAGTGCGTCGAGCCCATGATCGAGTTGACCGAGCCGAGGCCGGCGAGGGCGCCGGAGACCAGCATCGTCACGATGATCATCTTCGAGATCTTGACGCCGGCGTAGTGCGCGGCGTGCTGGTTCAGGCCCGTGGCACGCAGCTTGTAACCCCAGGACGAACGCCACACCATGATGCCGTAGACGACCAGCGCGATGATGGCCAGGAACAGGCTGATATTGAGCGGCGTGTCGCCGAGGACCGGGAACCAGTCGGACAGGCGCGGCAGTTCCGCATCGGTCGAGAACACGCGTGAAGCCGTGTTCTGCTCGCCCGCCGGGATCAGGAAGCGAACGATGACGAAGTTCATCAGCGACGCGGCGATGAAGTTGAACATGATCGTCGTGACGACCACGTGGCTGCCCCGTTTCGCCTGCAGGTAGCCGGGAATGAACGACCACAGCGCGCCGAACAGTGCGGCACCGATCATGCCGGCCGGGATCAGCAGGTACCATGGCAGCGATGCGTCGAACGCCAGCATCGCCAGCGTCAGGCCCAGGCCGCCGACGTACATCTGGCCTTCGGCGCCGATGTTGAACAGGCCGGCGTGCATCGCGATCGACACGGCCAGGCCGGTGAACACGAACGTCGAGGCGTAGAACAGCGTGTACGACAGGCCTTCCGGATTGACGATGGCGCTGTTGATCAGGATCTGCATCGATTCGAGCGGATCCTCGCCCAGCAGGTGGATCACCAGCGCGGTGACGAGCAGCGCCGACAACAGGTTCAGCAAGGGGAGGACGATGCCGGTTGCCCAGCGTGGCATATCGTTAGTGGTCATGTCTTGTGCATCCCGCCCATCAGCAAGCCGATGCGGGTGGTGTCGAATTCTTCAATTTTCAGTTCGCCCGTGATGCGGCCGCCGCACATCACGAGGATGCGGTCGGCCAGCGCACGGACTTCTTCCAGCTCCACGGAGACGAGCAGGATCGCCACGCCGGCATCGCGCAGCGCGAGCAGCTGCGTATGGATCGCCTCGATGGTGCCGATGTCCACGCCGCGGGTCGGCTGGCCGACCAGCATCAGCTTCGGCCTGGCCAGCACCTCGCGGGCGATGACGACCTTCTGCTGGTTCCCGCCGGAGAGCAGGCCGATGCGCAGGTCCGGGTTCGGCGGGCGCACGTCGAACTCCTTCAACAGGCCCGCGCAGCGGGCGGCGATGCCCTTGAAGTCGATCAGGCCCCAGCGGCCCTTCACGTGGTCCTGGTAACCGAGGAAGGTGTTCTGCATGACGCTGAAGTTCTTCACGACGCCGTCGCGCAGGCGGTCTTCCGGCACGTGGGCGATGCCCAGGTGACGGAACACCAGCGGCAGGCCGTCGGCATCGTGACGTTTATATGGCAGCGGCTTGCCTTCGAAGTCCGCCGAACCGGCGGTGGGCAGGCGCATGCCGGACAGGATTTCCATCAGCTCGCTCTGGCCATTGCCGGACACGCCCGCGATGGCGACGATCTCGCCGGCGCGCAGGTTGAAGGCGATGTCCTCGAGCAGCGCGACGCCGTTGGCATCCTTCAGCTGCAGGCCCTTCACGTCCAGCACCGGCTGGCCCGGATTGTAGGCGCCGCGCGGCAGGTTGTTCTCGATGGGGCGGCCCACCATCAGGTTGGCCAGCGCTTCCTTCGACGTCTCGCTCGTCTGCACCGCGCCGACCACGCGGCCGGCTCGCATCACGGTCACGGTGTCCGTGATGTCCATGATTTCCTGCAGCTTGTGCGTGATCAGGATGATCGTCTTGCCCTGTTCCTTGAACAGCCGCAGGATCTCGAACAGCGACGCGGTTTCCTGCGCCGTCAGCACGGCCGTCGGCTCGTCGAGGATCAGGATGTTGGCGCTGCGGTAGATCTGCTTGAGGATCTCCACGCGCTGCTGCGCGCCCACCGACAGGTCGTGGATCGTGGCGAGCGGATCGACGTCGAGGCGGTAGCGGTCGCAGATCTCGCGCAGCTTCTGTTCCGCTTCGCGCCGGTGCGCCGCCAGGCGGAAGCCGCCTTCGGTACCCAGCATCACGTTGTCGAGCACCGTCATGTTCTCGACCAGCATGAAGTGCTGGTGCACCATGCCGATGCCCAGGCGGATCGCTTCCTGGCTGGAAGGAATCTTGCGGACCTGGCCGTCGAGCAGGATCTCGCCGCTGTCGGCGTGATAGTAGCCGTACAGGATGCTCATCAGGGTCGACTTGCCGGCCCCGTTCTCGCCGACGAGGCCGTGGATAGCCCCTTTCGCGATCGAGAAGCTGACGTCCGTATTCGCCTTCACAGCCCCGAAATGCTTGGAGATGCTGCGGAATTCTACTGCTGGCTGCATAGGATTTTCGGTGATTTTTACTTGACTCAGTTACTGAAAACGCGCCGCGGGAGCATGGCCCCAGCGGCGCGTTTCGATGGTGGGTCGGGAAATCAGACCGGGCAGGCAGTGCCCGAACGGATGTCGATGACCTTGATCTTGCCGTCGATGATGTCCTTGCGGGCACCCAGCACTTTCTTTTCGATGTCCGGCGTGATCAGCTTGCGGTTGTTGGCATCCAGCGCCCAGTCGACGCCGCCTTCCTTGATGCCCTTCGCCGTGATGCCGCCCTTCCACGTGCCGTTCTTCATCGCCGTGAAGCTGTCGTACACGGCGTTGTCGACGCGCTTGACCATCGACGTCAGCATCGTGCCCGGATACAGCGCGTTCTGGTTCGAATCGACGCCGATCGCCAGCTTGCCTTTTTCCTTGGCCATCTGCAGTGTGCCCATGCCGGAACCGCCGGCCACGGCAAACACGACGTCCACGCCGCGCTCGAACTGGGAGCGGGCCAGTTCGCCGCCCTTGGCCGGATCGTTCCACGCGGCCGACGTGGTGCCGACCATGTTCTGCACGATCGTGGCACCTTTGTCGGTGGCTTTCGCCCCTTGCGAGTAACCGCAGGCAAACGTGCGGATCAGCGGGATGTCGATGCCGCCGATGAAGCCCAGCTTCTTCGATTTCGATGCCAGCGCAGCGGCCACGCCGACCAGGTAGGAACCTTCTTCTTCCTTGAACGTCACCGAATTGACGTTGTTACCCTGTGCAACGCCGTCGATCAGCACGAAACGCACATTCGGGAATTCCTTCGCCACCTTCTGCACTGCCTGCGTTTGCGCGAAGCCGATCGATGCGATCAGGTCGAGCTTCTTGCGGGCCAGTCCGCGCAGCACCTGTTCGGCCTGCGTATCGGAGGAAGCCTGCACTTCGATGAAGTTGATGCCGGTATCCTTCTTGAAGCGCGTGGCGCCTTCGAAAGCGGACTGGTTGAACGACTTGTCGAACTTGCCGCCGGCGTCATAGACGATGCCCAGCTTCGGGTTGGCCGCGAATGCGCTGGCCGATACCGCAACTGCAGCGATCATCATGGAAAGTTGTTTGATTTTCATGAAAAGGCTCCTGGAAGTTCGTTATTGTATAGTTTTTGCGGGCAAAACATGTAGATCGCTACCGCTTGTTACCGCCTGGCGCTCCGCCGCCAACCAACTCTGCCGTATTGCCCCGGTCATTTCGGATTTTTTCATCGCTGCCGTTTTTTAACCTTTGGTCGATGGCGGCAGCCTCCTGTCGCGTGCCAGCAACAGCGGCACCTGCGGCCGTGGCACCCGCTGGTGTTGCTTTTTCACCGTATCGCATGGCACCGGCTTTCCCGGCGAAACCGCGGCGGCACTATGACAGCCGCATGACAGGCCCTTCCCAGCCCAGCAGGACACTATGCATCCGGCTGATTAGTATGACAAATACCTTTTTATTAAGCTATTTATATCGGAAACCTCTGAATTTATTTCGCGAGGCCGTGATTTCCGGTCACATTCTTTCATGCTAGCATCGGCTTCTGTTTCCCTTATACCAACAACTCGACAGGACGCCGCCGCCATGAACGACACCGCACGCCTCGCCACGCAAACCCTGATGGCGCTGGCCATCGCCGCTGCATTCCCGCTCGCGTCCGCGCAGGAAGCCCCGCCGGCGGACGCCGCGGCCGTCGAGAAAACCCAGCCCGGCCAGCTGGAGCAGGTCATCGTCACGGCCCAGCGCCGCGCTGAGAACATCAAGGACGTGCCGATGTCGATCGCCACCGTCAAGGGCGAAAAGCTGGACGTGCTGACCACCGGCGGCCAGGACATCCGTTTCCTGTCCGGCCGCTCGCCGTCGGTCAGCATCGAGTCCGACTACGGCCGCACCTTTCCCCGCTTCTATATCCGCGGGCTCGGCAATACCGACTTCGACCTGAACGCGTCGCAGCCGGTCGGCCTCGTGATGGACGACATCGTCCAGGAAAACCCGATGCTGAAGGGCTTCCCCGTGTTCGACGTGGACCAGGTGGAAGTGCTGCGCGGTCCGCAGGGCACGCTGTTCGGCCGCAACTCGCCGGCCGGCGTCATCAAGTTCGATTCCGCCAAGCCCGTGTTCAAGCAGGAAGGCTACCTGGCCGCCGGCTTCGGCAAGGACGGCGTGAAAAACGTGGATGGCGCCTACAACTTCCCCGTCAGCGACACGGTGGCGGTGCGCTTTGCCGGTCTTTCCCAGCACCGCGACAACCGCGTGCACAACGACCGGCCGACCGGCACGCGCGATTTCGAAGGCTACAAGGACAACGCGGCGCGGCTGCAGGTGCTGGTCAAACCCACCGCGAACTTCTCCGCGCTGTTCAATGTGCATGGCCGCGACATGGACGGCACCGCATCGCTGTTCCGCGCCAATATCCTGAAGACGGGCACCAACGACCTGGTCGACAACTTCGACTACGGCAGCTACCCGACGGACGGCATCAACGAGCAGCACCTGAAGAACAAGGGCGCCAACATGCGCCTGCGGTGGGAACTGGACGGCGTGACGCTGCACTCGATCACCGGCTACGAAAAGCTGGAGTTCTTCAGCCGCGCCGACGTCGATGGCGGCTACGGCGCCGTGTATGCGCCGCCGTATGGTCCTGGCCCGATTCCGTTCGTCGTCGAGACGGCCGACCTGATCCCCGATCACAAGCAGCTGTCGCAGGAGTTCCGCGTCGAGTCGAACGGCAAGGGCCCGCTGCAGTGGATCGCCGGCGTGTTCTATTTCAAAGAGGACATCACCATCGACAGTATCGGCTTCGACTCGCTGTCGCCGGGTAATCCGCAATCGCCGAACTACGCGACGCAGACGCAGAACGCCAAGTCGTGGGCGGCCTTCGGCTCCGTCAACTACGCCGTCAACGACCGCCTGAAACTGCGCGGCGGCCTGCGCTACACGAGCGACAAGAAGGACTTCGTTGCGCAGCGCATCGAAACGACGGGCCGCACCTACCTGCCGCTCAGCGACGATTCCAGCAATGTCAGCTGGGACGTCTCCGGCACCTACGTGATCGACAAGGACACCAATGTGTTTGCCCGCGTGGCGACGGGCTACCGCGCGCCGTCGATGCAGGGCCGGCTGAACGACCTGACCAGCCTGCCGTCGATGGCCGGCGCCGAGAAGGTGTTCTCGTACGAGGCGGGGATCAAGCAGGACCTGTTCGACCGCCGCGCGCGGCTGTCCGCCACCGCCTTTCACTACCGCGTCAAGGACAAGCAGCTGACGGCCGGCAGCGGTTCGATCAACATGAACCAGTTGCTGAACGCGGACAAGGCGGTCGGCCAGGGCGTCGAGCTGGACCTGCAGGCCAACCTGTCGGAAAACTGGAGCGTCACGTTCGGCTCCAGCTACAACGACACCGAGATCAAGGACGCCAGCCTGTTCGTGCTGCCATGCGGCGGCGGCTGCACGGTGACGAACCCGGTGTCGTTCGTGGGCGGCAGCCGCGTCGCGCTGATCGACGGCAACCCGCTGCCGCGCGCGCCGGAATGGCAGCACAACTTCACGCTGAAGTACTCGGCCCCGGTCGCCAACGGCGAGCTGTATGCGTTCACCGACTGGTCGTACCGCTCGTCGTATAACTTCTTCCTGTACGAAGCGGTCGAGTACAAGGCCAAGGACCTGCTGGAAGGCGGCCTGCGCGTCGGCTACAAATGGGGCGACGGCAAGTACGACCTGGCCCTGTATGGCCGCAACATCACCGATGAAGTGCAGTCCGTCGGCGCGATCGACTTCAACAACATGACGGGCATCCTGAACGAGCCGCGCACGTATGGCGTGCAGTTCCGCATGAATTTCTGACCGCCAGCCCGCCCCATCCGCCCCGCCTCCGCGCGGGGCTTTTTGTTGCCTGAAAAATGGGGACAGACCGCTGCGGCGGACCGACCATTTTTCGGGAAATATTGCCGAACAAATGGAGCCTGTCACCGGTTTTCGGCCGGTTTTCAGTATGATGGCGCCACGTTTTTCACGAGGAAGCCGATGGAATCTGCCGTCAATCTGTGGCCGCTTGCGGGCGTGGCCGTCATCGTCGCGGGCTTCCTGCTGCGGGCGCATCCGGTGCTGGTGGTGATTGCCGCCTGCGTCGTTACCGGTTTCTCGGTGCTGATGTCGCCGCTGGAATTGCTGGCGGCGCTGGGCACGGCGTTCGTCAAGACGCGCAACCTGCCGATGATCCTGCTGCTGCCGCTGGCCGCCATCGGCCTGCTGGAGCGCTTCGGCCTGCGCGAGCATGCGCAGGCGGCGATCGCGCGCGTGCGCTCGGCCACGGCGGGGCGGCTGCTGATCGTCTATCTGGCCATCCGCGAGCTGGCCGCGGCGATGGGCCTGACGTCGATCGGCGGCCATCCGACGATGGTGCGTCCGCTGATCGCGCCGATGGCCGAGGGCGCGGCGGAGCGCGTCCATGGCGCGCTGCCCGAAGAGCACCGCATGCGCGTGCGCGCCATGGCGGCGGCTACGGACAACGTGGGCCTGTTCTTCGGCGAGGACGTCTTCGTGGCCTTCGGCGCCATCGTGCTGATGCAGACGATCCTGCGCGGCGAGGGCATCGAAGTCGAGCCGCTGCACATGGCGCTGTGGGGCATTCCGACGGCCGTCTCCGCCTTCATCATCCACGCATGGCGCTTGCACCGGCTGGACGTCTACCTGGGAGCGCGCCGGTGATCTTCACGCTCGAGTTTTTTTATTATGTCGTCGGCGCGCTGCTGGGCACCGTCGCGGTGATGTCGCTGGTCGATCCGACCAATCCCCGCCGCTACAGCACCGCCTTGTTCTGGGCGCTGTATGCCGCCATCTATCTCGCCGGCGAACGGATGGCGCCGGAAGCGGCGGGCGGCATCATGGTCGTCATGGCGCTGCTGGCCGGTTTCGGTGGCGTGCGTGCCGGGAAGCCCGACGTGCTGCCGGAAGCAACGCGGCGCACGAGTGCCGCGCGCCTCGGTCATCAACTGTTCCTGCCGGCGCTGGCGATTCCCGCCGTGACGATGCTCGGCTCCACGCTGCTGAAGGACGTCAAGGTCGGCGACCTGTTCCTGCTCGATCCGAAGCAGGCCACGCTGGTCAGCCTCGGCATCGCGTCGATGATCGCGGTGCCGCTGGCCTGCGCACTGACGCGGGCCACGCCGGTGCAGGCCATGCGCGAAAGCCGCCGGCTCGTCGATGCGATGAGCTGGGGCTTCGTGCTGCCGCACATGCTGGCCGTACTGGGGCTGCTGTTCACCGAGGCCGGCGTGGGCAAGGCGGTGGCGCACCTCACCACGTCGTACATCGCGATGGACACGAAGATCGTCGCGGTGGCCGTCTACTGCGTCGGCATGGCGCTGTTCACGATCGTGATGGGTAACGGCTTTGCCGCCTTCCCCGTGATGACGGGCGGCGTGGGCATTCCCGTGCTGGTCGGGGTGTATCATGCCGATCCGGCCGTGATGGCGGCGATCGGCATGTTCAGCGCCTATTGCGGCACGCTGATGACGCCGATGGCAGCCAACTTCAACATCATTCCCGCGGCGCTGCTGGAGCTGCCGGACAAGAATGCCGTGATCAAGGCGCAGATCCCCACGGCGCTGCCGCTGCTGATCGTGAATATCGCGCTGCTGTATTTTCTGATGAACCGATGAAAACCGTTTTACTGACCGGCTTCGAGCCCTTCAACCAGCAGACCATCAACCCCGCATGGGAGACCGTGCGCGCGCTCGATGGCGTGCAGGGCGACGGCTTCAACATCGTCGCGCGCCTGCTGCCCTGCGTGTTCGGCGCTGCAATCGACACCTTGCGCGACGCAATCGCGGAAGTGCAGCCATCCATCGTCATCGCGGTGGGGCAGGCCGGCGGCCGGCACGACATCACGGTCGAACGCGTGGCGATCAACGTGGACGATGCGCCGATCGCCGACAACCGCGGCGCGCAACTGGTCGATGAAGCCATCGTGCCCGACGGTCCGGTGGGCTATTTCTCGACGCTGCCGATCAAGGCCATCGTGCATGCGCTGCGCGAAGCGGGCATCCCGGCCTCGGTCTCGCAGACGGCCGGCACCTTCGTCTGCAACCACGTGTTCTATGGCCTGATGCACGCGCTGCGCGAGCGGCCTGCCATCCGCGGCGGCTTCATCCACATCCCCTTCCTGCC
>DKJA01000126.1:9562-57555 GCA_002454505.1 Oxalobacteraceae bacterium UBA6704 | reverse complement strand
ACCACCAGCATGTTTTCCAGGTAGACGATGGCCAGCGGCCAGATCGTCCTGGCGCTCGCCGCGTCCTCGCGGTCCGTGTAGCCGATCGCCAGCGCCTGCTCGCGCCAGCAGGCCTCGCGGATGGTGCGCATGTCCATGTCGGGCAGCGGCGGATAGCGCTCCTGGAAGCGGTGCACCTGCGACACCGCATGCAGCAGGTGCTGCTGGCCCAGCGACGGCAACGTGGCGGCCACCTTGCCCAGCACGGTCGCCGCCGCGGCGGTCAGCGCCGGATCGCCCATGTGCCGCACCTCGGCCAGGCCCAGCATCAGCGCTTCGATCTCGATGCGGCTGAAGGTTTGCGGCGGCAGCGTGCCGTCTTCGATCAGCGTGTAGCCGTAACCGCGCTCGCCGCCGATCTCCGCGCCGCCGATGCGCAGGCTTTCGATGTCGCGATACACGGAGCGCACGGACACGCCCGTTTCCGCCGCCAGCTGCACCGCGGTGACGGGCGCGGGCAGCGTGCGCAGCGCCTGCAGCAGGCGGAACAAACGGTCGGAGCGGGACATAGGCAGCTGACAGAAAGTGACAGTAGGGCTGGCTATAGTAGCACCGCTTGCCCCCCAACAAACGAACTGCTTCAGGAGCTCATATGACGATTCAGACCATCACCCACCTCAACTTCCGCGGCCAGGCCCGCGCCGCGCTGGCGTTCTACCAGAGCGTATTCGGCGGCGACGTCACGCTGGTCACTTACCAGGATGCCGGCAACGTAAAGGATCCTGCCGATGCCGGCCACGTGATGTGGGGCCAGGTCGCCGCCGATAACGGCTTCCGCGTCATGGCTTATGACGTATCGGCAGCGATGCCGTGGCAGCCGGGCGAGAACGCGTTCTTCGTGTCCGTGCGCAGCGACACGGCGGACGAGATCCGCGCCTTGTGGGACAGGCTGGCCGACGGCGCGCAGATCGTCCACGCGCTCGCGCCGGCGCCGTGGACGCCGCTGTACGGCATGCTGAAGGATCGCTTCGGCGTGACGTGGCTGCTGGATGTCGCAGCCAGCGCTTAAGCCGTGATACCGGCCGCCCTGGCGCGCGCCGTGTGCAGCTTCTTGTAGCTGTCCAGCAGGCGCCGGTGGCGATCAAGGCCTTCCAGCTTGATGCTGGTCGGCGTCAGGCCGAAGAAACGCACGGTGCCGTCCACCGAGCCCAGTGCCGCATCCATGCGGGCGGCGCCGAACATGCGGCGGAAGTTGACCACGTAGTCGTCCAGTTCCAGGTCGTCGTCCAGCACCACTTCCAGCACCACGTTCAGCGCCTGGTAGAACAGGCGGCGCTCGACCGTGTTGTCGTTGTACTGCAGGAAGGACTCCACCAGCTCCTGCGCCTCTTCAAACTGCTTCAGGGCGAGCTGGATCAGCAACCGCAGTTCCAGCACCGTCAGCTGGCCCCACTCGGTGTTCTCGTCGAACTCGATGCCGATCAGCGTGGCGATATCGCCGTAATCATCGAGCTCGCTGTTTTCCAGGCGGTCGAGCAGTGCTTCCAGTTGTGCGTTGTCGAGGCGGTGCAGGTTCAGCACATCTTCGCGGAACAGCAGCGCCTTGTTGGTGTTATCCCAGATCAGGTCTTCCACCAGGTACACCTCGGAATAACCCGGCACGAGAATACGGCAGGCGATGGCGCCCAGCTGGTCGTACACCGCGGTGTACACCTCCTTGCCCATCTCTTCGAGAATACCGAGCAGCGTGGCAGCTTCGTCGGCATTGGAGTTCTCGCCCTCTCCCGAGAAATCCCATTCGACGAAATCGTAATCGGCTTTCGCGCTGAAGAAGCGCCACGACACGATGCCGCTGGAATCGATGAAGTGTTCGACGAAGTTGTTCGGCTCCGTCACGGCGTGGCTGGCAAAGGTCGGCCGCGGCAAATCGTTCAGGCCCTCGAAGCTGCGGCCCTGCAGCAGCTCCGTGAGGCTGCGCTCCAGCGCCACTTCCAGGCTCGGATGCGCGCCGAACGACGCAAACACGCCGCCCGTTTTCGGGTTCATCAGCGTCACGCACATGACCGGGTACACGCCGCCCAGCGACGCATCCTTCACCAGCACCGGGAAGCCCTGTTCTTCCAGGCCGCGAATACCAGCGAGAATGCCTGGGTATTTCGCCAGCACTTCGTCCGGCACATCCGGCAAGGCCATTTCGCCTTCGAGGATCTCGCGCTTGACCGCCCGCTCGAAAATCTCGGACAGGCATTGCACCTGCGCTTCGGCCAGCGTATTCCCGGCACTCATGCCATTGCTGACGAACAGATTTTCGATCAGGTTGGACGGGAAATACACCACTTCGCCATCGGACTGCCGCACATACGGCAGCGAGCAGATACCGCGCGCCGTATTGCCGGAGTTGGTGTCGATCAGATGCGAGCCACGCAGCTCGCCATCGGGGTTGTAGATCTCGAGGCAGTACTCGTCGAGGATTTCAGGCGGCAGTGCATCCTTGCGGCCCGGCTGGAACCAGCGCTCGTTCGGATAATGGACGAACGGTGCGTTGGCAATATCCTCGCCCCAGAACGAACCGGCGTAGAAGTGGTTGTTGTTCAGCCGCTCGATATATTCGCCCAGTGCGGACGCCAGCGCGCTTTCCTTGGTCGAGCCCTTGCCGTTCGTGAAACACATCGGCGAATGCGCGTCGCGGATATGCAGCGACCACACATTGGGAACGATATTGCGCCACGAGGCGATTTCGATCTTGATGCCGAGATTGGCCAGCACGCCGGACATATTGGCGATGGTCTGTTCCAGCGGCAGATCCTTGCCGGGGATGTAGGTGCTGGCATCGGCGGCAGGATTGAGCGTCAGCAGCGCCTGGGCATCGGCATCCAGGTTCTCCACTTCCTCGATGACGAATTCCGGACCGGCCTGCACCACTTTTTTCACGGTGCAGCGGTCGATGGAACGCAGGATGCCCTGGCGGTCCTTGTCGGAGATGTCCGCCGGCAGTTCCACCTGGATCTTGAAAATCTGCTGGTAGCGGTTTTCCGGATCGACGATATTGTTCTGCGACAGCCGGATATGCTCGGTGGGGATATTGCGGGTATCGCAGTACAGCTTGACGAAATAAGCGGCGCACAACGCGGACGACGCCAGGAAATAATCGAAAGGACCGGGTGCCGAGCCATCGCCTTTATAGCGGATGGGCTGGTCGGCAATCACCGTGAAATCATCGAATTTCGCTTCCAGGCGAAGCTTGTCGAGAAAATTGACCTTAATTTCCATGGGGGTATCCAGAGGCGTGCGCAAAGTGAAGGCCGCCATTATCCGTGATTCCGGCCGTGCGGCATAGGCCGTTCATCGCCCATGCCGCCGGCCTGCCCCATGCGGCGCAGTGCCCGCCGATGGCGGTCAGCCCTACTCGGGACGCGTCGACAGGGCCACGATCGCGGCGCCGGCAGCGACAATCAGCGCATCTTCGATCAGGCCGCTGCGGGTCTGGCCGATGTGTTCCATGGCCTTTTTACGGCCGGCCAGCGTCAGGTAGGCCAGCGGGACGGCCGTGGCCACCGCGACAGCGGCGCCGGCTTTCTCCTGGCCCTTCGGCGCCAGCGCCGCCCCGGCGATGCCGGCACTGGCCACGCGCGCCAGCAGGCCCAGGAAGACGGTGCGGTCGGGCGCCGTCTTCATCTTGTCGCCGGCCAGTTCGCCGAGACCCATGGCCAGTGCGCCGTACTTGAACACCGGGCGGTCCAGCAAAACCAGTTCGCCGGGCGTTTTCCGTTGTGCCAGGCGGGCCGTGGCGATCGTCGCCATGGGCGTCATTGACCGCGCGCTTGCCACGGCGCCAATGAGGATGGAGGACAGCAGGCTGTTTGCTTTCATTGTTGATTCCTTTGCGAAGAGAGAGGGTTCACGAGGCGGCTGTTCAGTCGCCGCTGGCCAGCTTGTCGCGCACCGCCTGGGCCGACGGGCCGACCTGCTTGACCAGCTGCGCGAGCCGGTCGCGGCTCACGCCCAGCGCTTCGGTCCAGTAACGGACCTCGTGCTCTTCATGAATATTGATGCGGGTGCGGTCCTGCTGACCGCGTTTGCTCGGATCGTCTGCCATGGTGCGCTCCTGTCCAGAATTGGTATGGACATACGGTAGCGCGTACGCGCGCCGCTCACCGTGCGCCAGGCAACGATGACGGGCAGACAGCCATGGCGAATTGATGAACTGCCGGATCATTACCTGCCCGCCCCGCGTGGGGGCTCAGGCTTTATAGGTTGCCTGGATGAAGATCAGTGTCCCGGGAATGGCAACGATGGCGATGAACATCGGCATGAGGGCCAGCAGCCGCATGCCGGTGCCGCCATGCATCCTTGCTCTTGATTGCTTGTAAGACTTCCAGCCAAAGTAGATGGACAGCGGACCGAAGACGAAGAAAGGCACCATCAGCCAGCCGGTCAGGAACAGCAGGAAAGAACACAACAGCGACAGGAAAGCCATGAGCATGATTGGACAACTCCAACGGATGACAGCTCAGCATAGCATTGGTCTCTCTACAGCCGTGTCGCGATCAGATCCGCCCGAACACCAGGCTGGCATTAACCCCGCCAAACCCGAAGCCATTCGAGATCGCATGGTCCGTGGCTATCTTGCGAGCCGCGCCGCCGACGATATCGATGCCCTCCGCCGCCGGATCGGGCTGTGCCAGATTCAGGGTCGGCGGCGCCATCTGGTCGCGCAGCGCCAGCACGGTAAAGATCGCTTCCACGCCGCCGGCCGCGCCGAGCAGATGTCCTGTCGCGGACTTGGTGGCGGAGACGGCGGGGCCGCGACCGGTGCCGAAGATCGCCCTGATGGCAGCCAGTTCGCTGATGTCCCCGACCGGCGTGGACGTCGCATGGGCGTTCAGGTGACCGATCTGCTCGGGTACCAGGTTGGCCTGCCGGATCGCCAGTTCCATCGCGCGCCGGCCGCCGGCACCGTCGTCGGGCGGCGACGTCATGTGATACGCATCGGCGCTCGTGCCATACCCCAGCAGTTCCGCGATCGGCGTCGCGCCGCGGCGCAAGGCATGCTCCAGTTCTTCGATGACCAGCATGCCGGCACCCTCGCCCATCACGAAGCCGTCCCGTGCCGTATCGAAGGGGCGCGACGCCTGCGTGGGCTGCTCATTGAAGCCGGTGGACATCGTTCTTGCCGCGGCAAATGCGCCGAAGCTCACGCGGTCGATGCATGCCTCGGCACCGCCGCACACGGCGATATCCGCTTCCCCGGCACGGATCAGGCGCGCTGCATCGCCAATCGCCTGTGCACTGGCGGCGCAGGCGGTGACCGGTGCGCCGAGCGGGCCGCGGAAACCGTGGCGGATGGAGATGTGCCCGGCCGCCATGTTGGCGAGGAAACTGGGCACGGTGAACGGCGAAAGCCGCCTGGGGCCGCGGCCATCGGTGGTCCGCACCGCTTCCACGATGGCGCCGAATCCGCCCACGCCGGAGCCGACGATGGTGGCCGTCCTGTCGCGGGCGCTGTCCGTATCGGGCTGCCAGCCGGCCTGGTTCAGCGCCTCCTGCGCGGCGGCCAGCGCGAACAGGCTGAACCGGTCCATTTTCTTGTGGTCCTTCGGTTCCACGGCGAGCGCCGGGTCGAATCCCCATGGTCGTTCCGGCGTCCAGTCCGGCACTGCGCCGGCCACCCTGGCGGCAATGCCTTCCGTGATGTCGTCGGGCAGCATCGCCAGCCCCGACTGACCATCCAGGAGCCGGCGCCATACGGCCTCGACTCCGCAGCCCAGCGGCGACACGATGCCCATGCCGGTCACGACAATTCGTCTTGTAGTCAACTCATGCTCCTGTTGTGAAAATATTGGCAAAATACGCCATGCAGCGGCCAGCGAACCACCTGGCACATCTTTCAAATAAGAATCAAGTATAGGCAGGCGCCGGCAAAAAGGTTGGCACATCGCGCCAATGAATATGCAATCTGCGCCATAATCACGGGACCATGAAACTATCCTGGCAAAGCGCTTTTACGGTGTCGGCCCACTTTCTGCACGGGATGCTGCAGTGCGTGCGTACGCGTCATGGCGAAAAGGTGGCAGCCCAGGTGCTGGCGAGTGCCGGCATTCCGCAATCCCTGCTGCAACAGCGCGATGCGCGGCTGACGCGGCAGCAATATGTCGCGCTGTACCGCACCGTCGCATCCACGCTCGACGACGAGATGCTGGGCCTGTGGTCCCGCCCCATCCGCACCGGCACGCTGAAATACCTGATGCTCAGCCTGCTGGATGCGCCCACCGTGCTGGTGGCGCTGAACCGCTTTGTCCGCTTCTGGAACCTGCTGCTGGACGATTACCGGCTGCAGATTTCAACGAAGAACAATCTGGTGCGGCTGGCGCTCGTGCCGAGGACGCCTGGCGTGCAGGTCGCACCTCTCGGGCATGAGCTGATGATGAAGCTGATCCACGGCATCGCGTCCTGGCTGCTTGGCCGCGAGATCAGCCTGCACCGGGTGGAGTTCAGTTTCTCCAGGCCGCGGCATGTGGACGACTATGCGTTCCTGTATCCCGGCGAGGTGGTCTTCGATGCCGCCACGACGGGCATTTATTTTTCGTACGCGGATGGCGCGGAGACATTCAAACGCGAGAAGCATGAGCTGTGGGCCTTCCTGAAGCGGGCGCCGGAGGACTGGACCTTCAGCGCATGCCATCGCGCGTCCGTTGCGGCGAAGGCGCGCGAACATCTCGAACAGAATCTTGCCCGGCCGGCGACCATCCAGGATCTGGCGCAGGCATTGCACACGTCCGTGCGCACGCTCAACCGGCGCTTTGCCGAGGAAGGCACCAACTTCCAGGCGGTGAAGGACGGCCTGCGAAGGGATATCGCCGTGCACCGGCTGACCAGTTCGAACACGGCCGTGGCAGCGCTGGCATTCGATCTGGGCTTCGCCGATGCAACCGGATTCTGCCGCGCGTTCAAGGACTGGACCGGCAGCAGTCCTTCCGCTTATCGCAAGGGGGCGCGGCAGGGGGATTAAGATGCCTGTTCGTCGACGATGGCGCGCAGGCGCATCCGGCCAATGCAAACTGGACTGGTCAGCGACCAAAGGTGAAGCAAGCGGGGAAGCGATGCAAATCATTGTCGAATTTCTGGCTCACCTGATCGCGGACGTCCTGCTGTACAGCGGCGCACGCAGTCTCCATTCGAAGGGATTCAATGAATTTTTACAAGCGCGACTACACTGTATTTCTGATGTTGACAGGCCCCGACGCGGAAAGCCTGTGGCACGAACCCGTGTGGACGGCGTTCGCGGCGGACCTGGCGCCTTACGCAAACGGCCCACGCGGCAGCACGGCTGTGCGGACGACGCAGTTCGATGTCGACGGCAAGGCCATTTCTTTCGGCCGCCTCGGCTGGAACGATCAGTCCCACGCAAAGTGGACGCACGCGGATGATGCCGCAGGCCGCAGGTTCTGCCACGTGGAAGCATGGACACCGTCCTGGCGTCAATGCGAGCGTGACGACCGCGCCCCGGATTTCTATTTCGGATTGGCCAATGAAGCATTGCTCGGCGTGCCTGGCAAAACGCTGCAGTTCAACCAGCGGCTGGTTTGCGCGCTGGCCGCCGATCAAGGTAACGAAAGCCTTGCGAGCTTGCAGCATATGCTGCGCCGCTGGGCCGGCAGGCTCCGGGCCCCGCTGCTGGCATGCCAGCAGCGCCCCTGGGGATCCCAGAGCGGCGGCGGGTTCGTTGGGGCCATCCAGGACCTGATCAGCACGGGGATCTTCAAGCCCGGCGACCGGCATTTGCGGACACCAGATGCGGACTCGCTGAAGGAAATCTGGACGCTCGTTACGCCGCAGAATTGACGGTAACTCAAGGAGACGGCATGGCAATCGTGGACGAGGCACAATCTGCCGGCATATTCTGATCGAGCGAATGCACCGATGCCGCGCCAGAAATCAGGCCTCCGGCGCCACCCAGACCAGGTTCCACAAGTGCCCGTCGATGTCCTCGAAACCCTGGTCATACATGAAACCATGGTCTTCCGGCGAGTGCGGCGTGCGGCCGCCGGCAGCGACGGCCCTGGCGATAAGGGTGTCGACTTCTTCCCGGCTTTCGCAGCTCAGGCAGATGACGAGTTCATTGGCTTCCTTCGCCTGCGCGACAGGCTTGTCGATCAGCGACGCAAAGAAAGGTTCAGTGGTCAGCATGGCCTGGATGGTGTCGCCGACAATGTTCATGAACGCCGAGCTCTCGCCGCTGTACCGGTCGTTGAAAGTAAAGCCCAGGTGGGAAAAGAAGGCCTTGGACTTGTCCAGGTCCTGCACTGGCAGGTTGAGGATGATCTGCTTGTTCATCGCGATTCCTTGGTTGAGGGGTAATGGGAAATCGGTGCTCCATTCCTGCGACGGATGGCGGTAGGGAAAATCGACGCGCCTTCAAAAATATTTCCATCGCCAGCAGCGTAGCTTCCCAGTATAGCCACGCTTGCACGCTGTCCCATCGAATGCTAATATTGGAACCAATCGATCTACATATCACGCAAATCACGAGGCATATCGATGACAAATCAATCCGGACTCGGCCGTCCGCGCGAATTCGCGCTGGACGATGCCGCCCGCGCCGCGATGGGCGTCTTCTGGGACCTTGGCTATGAAGGCGCTTCCCTGCCCGACCTGATCGAGGGCACGGGGCTGTCGCGCGGCAGTCTCTACAAGGCGTTCGGCGACAAGAAGGGGCTGTTGCTGGCAGCGCTGGACCAGTACATGGCGGCCGGCCTGAAGGCAACCGGGGACCTGCTGTCGCAGCCCGGCAGCGTCAAGTCGGCGATTCGTGCGTCGCTGCTGCGCTACGCCGCGCTCTCGGCCGGCAAGGCGGGACGGCGCGGCTGCCTCGTCGTGGCGATGGCCACGGAAATGGCCGCGCAGGATCCGGACATCGCGGACCGGACCGCGCGCATGTTCCGGCGCCTGCAGCAGCTGTATGCCGGCGCCATCGTGCGCGGCCAGGCAAACGGCGAGATTCCCGAACGCGACGAGCAGGCCCTGGCGCGCCTGCTCGTCTGCCTGGCGCAAGGCATGCGCGTGCTCGGTAAAACCGGTGCAACGGAAGCAGACATGATCGCGATGGTGGACAACACCATGCGCATTCTCGACTGATCTTTCAATTTTTTTTGCTTACTTTGGAACCAAATAGTTCCTTAAAGGATGCCATGTCCTCAAATACTCTTGCCGCTCCTCACCCGCGCCGCTGGGCGATGTTCGCCGTGCTGCTGGTGGGATCGTTCCTGCCGCCGCTCGACTTCTTCATCGTCAATGTGGCCCTGCCTTCGATCCAGGGCGAGCTGGGCACGTCGTCGTCGGCCGAGCAGCTGGTCATTTCCGTCTACGCCGCGCTGTACGCGGTGACGCTGATCACCGGCGGACGGCTGGGCGACCTGTATGGCCGCGGCCGCATGTTCCTGCTGGGGCTGACGGGTTTCACCGCCGCATCGCTGCTGTGCGGCGTCGCCTGGTCGCCCTGGGCACTCGTCGCAGGGCGCGCCTTGCAGGGGGTGACGGCGGCCATCATGGCGCCGCAGGCCCTTGCATCCGTCCAGGCCATCTTTCCCGAAGCGGAGAAGCCGCTGGCGCTCGGCCTGTATGGCGCCGTGTTCGGGCTGGCCGCCGTGATCGGGCAAGCCCTGGGCGGCGTCCTCATCGCGCTGAACCCGTTCGGGCTGGGCTGGCGGGCGGTCTTTCTCGTCAACCTGCCGGTGGCCATCCTGGTCATGTTGTTCGGCATTTCGCTGCTGAGGAAAACACACGAGCCGTCCACCGGCAGGCTGGATCCGGGCGGCACGGCCTTGTCGATGCTGACACTGGCCCTGCTGATCGTGCCGCTGATCGAGGGCCGCGAGGCGGGCTGGCCATGGTGGTCCTGGCTGTCGCTCGCCGCGGTGCCCGTGTCGGCATGGGTGTTCTGGCGGCACGAGAGCCGGCTGGCCCGTAACGGCGGCGCGCCGCTGCTCGACCCGGCGGCCCTGCGCGCACCGGGGCTGCGCCGCGCGCTGGCGATCGCGTTGTCATTTTATTCGATCGGCTCGTTCTTCCTGCTGTTTTCCATCTATCTGCAGAATGCGCTGCACGTGAGCGCCCTGAATGCCGGCCTGGTCTTCCTGCCTTTCGGTGCCGGATTTTTGCTGGGGCCGCTGATGACGCCTGTTTGCCGGCGCATCCTCGGCGATTGGGTCAATCCCCTCGGCATGGCCCTGGAAGTCATCGGCATACTCGGCCTGGCCCGGCTGATCGCAGGCACGCCGAACGGCGTGATGCCGGCCGCCATGCCGCTTGCCGTCCTGCTCTTCGCCATCGGTCTCGGCCAGGGGCTCGGCCTGCCGACGCTGATGCGGCTGATCACGGGCCGCGTTGCGCCAGCTTATTCGGGCATGATCGCCGGCCTTGCCAGTTCCACGCTGCAGGTGAGCACGTCGCTCAGCGTGGCCGTGATCGGCGGGATTTTCTATACCGTCCTGGGCGGGAGTGACGAGCCGGCGGCCATCGCGCACGCCTTCATCGTCGCCGCCCTGTGCATGGCGTGCTGCCTCGCCGTCGGCGCGGTGCTGAGCATGACGCTTGCCCGGCGAACCGAGGCAAGTGCCTCCCAACGACGTCGCGAAATCGCAGGGTGATACCGCGGCAGGATCCGCCCATTACCGACGCGCCGCCGATATGCCTGCGCCGCGCGGATCGCGAATAATTCCCTGCAACGAATACTCATAACGAAACCAATGTAGTTGGGTGGAGAACCTGCGATCGGGACGGCAAGGTTCAACCTTGCGGCGGGAACTGGCCAAGCTGCTGGAACAGCCCGAACCAGTCTTCCATGTGCCATGTGGTCGTGACCAGGCCATTGGCGATCGTGTGAAACTCGTGCAGGCGGAAGCTCACCTTCCTGCCGGTCGGCGCGATGCCGAACAGCTCGCCCCGATGGGTGCCGCTGATTTCGGCGCGCACAGCCATCCTGCCGGGCTCCTGGACCACGTCGTGGATGGCGATGTGCACGTCCGGGAATGCGGCGGCAAGCATGCGGATGATGGTCTTGATGCCGGCCGGGCCGGGTTGCTGGCCGGGCGCCAGTGGAATGTCGTTCCAGTCAGGCGCGAGTACCGCGTCCACCAGATCCGGGTTTTGTTCGCTGAAGGCGCGATACAGGGTTTCGACTGCGGTGCGTTCGGCATGTAATTGCCGGGACAGGTCCGTATTCATGAAAGTATCGATTGAGCTGATTGAGAAGGCCTCAGTGTGGCCGTGGCAGTACAATCAGTCCAACAAATAACCTGTATAGATCATTATTCGTCTTATGGATTTTCATGGCATCGACCTGAATCTGCTGGTCGCGTTCGACGCGCTGATGAACGAACGCAATGTCACGCGTGCCGCAACCCGGGTTGGCGTGAGCCAGCCGGCGATGAGTGCGGCCTTGTCCCGGCTGCGCACGCTGCTGGGCGATCCGCTGTTCCAGCGCAGCGCGGACGGCCTGCTCCCCACGCCGCGCGCGCGCGATCTGGCGTTGCCGGTTGCCGAAGCTCTGCGCCAGATCGAATCGGCGATGGTCAGCCAGCCCATGTTCCAGCCGGAAAAGGCGTCGGTGACGTTCAAGCTGGGGCTGCAGGATTACCCGACGGTCGTCCTGCTGCCGGCGCTGCTGGAAGCGCTCGAAAAAACCATGCCCGGCATCGTGCTGAATGTGTTTGCCTTCAATGACCGCAATGCGGCCGTCGACCTGCTCGATGCCGGGATCATCGATGCTGCCATCGGCGTGCCGCCAACCAATGCGGACGGGCGCATCCTGACGCAGCAGCTGTTGCGCGATGAATTCGTCACCATCGTGTCCGGCGATCCATTGGCGTCCGAGCAGGCAATGGCCATGCAGACTTACCTGGACCTGCCGCATGTGCTCGTGTCGCCCGAGGGACAGTTGCACGGCCTCGTCGACCAGGCGCTCGCGCAACAGGGCCTGAAGCGCAAGCTCGCATTGACCTTGCCGCAGATCTTCGCCGTGCCCGCTGTCGTGGCGCGGACCAACATGACGGCGACGATACTCAAGCGCGTGGCGGTGCATGCGCAGGCGAGCCATCGACTGGCGATGTTTGCACCGCCGCTC
The DNA here is from genome assembly GCA_002454505.1 of Oxalobacteraceae bacterium UBA6704. GTDB lineage: Bacteria > Pseudomonadota > Gammaproteobacteria > Burkholderiales > Burkholderiaceae_D > Rugamonas. Next base: position 45,455 of record DKJA01000126.1, on the reverse strand, counting down.
GCGCTGCCGGAGATCGTGTTTCACCTGATCTGGCACCGGCGCAGTGACACGCATCCGGCGCAGCTGTGGTTCAGGGAGTTTATTGCGAAGCAGGCGGTTGCCCTTTGACTGACTGGTACGCCTTGCCACTTCAGACGGCTTGCATCGAGTCCAATTTACGACATTTCAGTGCTTGCTCTCGTCAGCGACGGCGATACCGCCGCAGACCGGCCTGACGTCATTACCGTGACGGACCGCCGCCCGGCCCGACGCATAGTCACGCAGGACCGAAGGGCCCTTCGCATACCGTCAAGACAGCCGTGGTTGCCCGCCCCTCGCAGCAAATTCAACATCCAGTGCCTTGCCGGCGATGCCTGAACAGCCGACCAGCTTCTCGGTCGTAAATCCCAGGCAGGCATAAGAAGAAATGCCCCGGAGCGTCACCAGCACGTAGTCGGCAATGCGGTCGACATCTTCCGCCGCAGCGAACCTGGCGATGTATTCCCTGATGGCAGTGCTGCCCTCCTCCGCCAGCTCGGTCGCAATGGCTGCCGCCTGCGGATCGTCGGCGCGCATGGCTTCGGTCACCATGCAGCCGCGCAGCACCGGGTCCCGTGTGTAGTGCTTTGCCGCAGCTACGAACAGGGCCGTGAGGACTTCGGCGGGCGGCGCGTCGGATGCCAGCACCTGTTGCAACGGCAGCGCTTCGGTCCCCGCGTAACGACGCAGCGTGCGCTCGAACAGCGCCAGCTTGCTGCCGTAAGCCGCATAGAAACTGGGCGGCACGATGCCCAGTGTTTCCGTCAACTCCGCCACGCCAACCGCATCGTAGCCGCGCGCATGGAACAGCGCCTGCGCCACTTCGACGCCATGTTCGCGGTCGAACGCCGGCCGGCGCTGGCGCACGGCTGGCTTCGTCTCCTTGTTTCGTTCGGTCATGGCTGTCCGCCCCGTTCCGCGACGCTTGTAGCAATCGCTATATATTTGTTGCGCGAGCTGTCATTGTAGCATATAGTGCCCTCTCTTATAGCGATCGCTATATAACCTCAGGAGGTCGAATCATGTTTGAAAATAAGATTGCGCTGGTCACCGGTGGCTCGTCGGGCATCGGCCTGGGCATCGCGAAGGAGCTGGCGCAACTGGGCGCGCGGGTGATCATCACGGGCCGCGACGAAGCCAAGCTGGCCGGCGCGGCGCAGGAAATCGGCGCCGGCACGGCATGGGTGACGGTGGACGTGACCAGCGTGCGCGACGTGCAGGCCATGTTCGACCGGATCAAGGTGGAACAGGGGCTTCTCGACATCGTCGTGGCCAATGCCGGGGGCGGCACCATTGCACCGATCGGCCATATCACCGAGGAGCAGGTGGACCGCACCTTCGGCACGAACGTCAAAGGCGTCATCTTCACCGTGCAGGGCGCGCTGCCGCTGATGAAAGCCGGCGGTTCGGTGACGATCATCGGCTCGACCGCCTCGTTCAACCCGCCGCCGGGCATGAGCGTCTACGGCGCATCGAAAGCCGCCGTGCGCAACCTGGTGCGTTCGTGGATCCAGGAGATCAAGGGCTCCGGCGTGCGCATCAACGTGGTCAGCCCCGGCCCCGTCCACACGGAAAGCCTGGAAAGCTTCTTCCCAGCCGACCAGAAGGATGCCGCGTTCGAGTTCATGCACGCGCAAAGCACCGTCGGCCGGATCGGCACGCCGGCCGACATCGCCAGGGCGGTGGCCTTCCTCGCCGGCGAATCGTCCGGCTACATCAACGGCATCGAATTGTTTGCCGACGGCGGCGCTTCGCAGATCTGACCACGTCCGCTACCGACTTCGAGACCGCAGCCCGCATGGCCAACCGCCCCCTCGCCGGATTCGGAAATTCAGAACAACACCCATCCCGCCGTGAGTCCTTGCGACTCGCGGCACTCATGACTGCGGTGCCCACTGCACCGCGCAACGAAAGGAACATCATGTCTACGCAGACTTTCAAACCACAAGCGCTCGAACGCCTCGCGATCGAAAGCGATATCCGCCGCCTGCTCGCCACCTACGCCCATAACCTCGACTACGGCAATGTCGAAGCGAACGCCGACCTGCTGGCCGACGCCAGGCTGAAGGTCATCGATACCGTGATCAGCGGCCGCGAGGCGATCGGCCACTTCCTGCGGACCAACCTGCAGTACCACGCGGACGACACACCGCGCACCTGGCACACCGTGGCGAACATCCTCATCGACATCGACAGCAACAGCACGGCCAGGTCGGTCAGCTATTTCACCGTCCACCAGGAGCTGCCGGGCCTGCCCCTGCAGCCGATCGTGACCGGCCGCTATATCGACACCTTCGAGCTTCACGACGGCGCCTGGCGGTTCGCGTCGCGCGAGGTCGATCCGCGGCTGTTCGGCGACATCAGCCGTCATGTCGCCGCACCGGCCGCCAACGCGGTGGATTGAGCGAGGCCGACGATGAACGACAAACGGCAGGCGCTGGTCACTGGCGCCAACAAGGGAATCGGGCTGGCCATCGCCAGAGGGCTGGCGCAAGCCGGCATGTCGGTGTGGCTGGGCGTACGCGACCGCTCGCGAGGCGAGGAAGCCGTGCAGAAGCTGCGCTCGGAAGGCCTGGCGGTGCGGCTGCTCGAGATCGACGTCGCCGACGACGGCAGCGTGCAACGGGCGGCCGAGACGCTTGGCAAGGAGATCGGCGCACTGCATGTACTGGTGAACAACGCGGGTGTCATCATCGCCCCGGCGACGCCGCCAAGCGAGGTGCCACTGGACGATCTGAAGGCGACCTATGAAGTCAACCTGTATGGCCCGGTGCGGGTAACGCAGGCCTTTGTCCCGTTGCTCAAGGCCGCCGGGGACGCGCGGGTCGTCATGATGAGCAGCGGCGTGGGTTCGCTCACGCTGATCACAGACCCGACCTCGATCTATTCGAGCGTCAACTTCCTCGCCTACACCTCGTCGAAAGTCGCGCTGAATGCCGTGACCGTCTCGTTCGCCAAGGAGCTCGCGCCGTTCGGCATCAAGGTCAATGCGGTCGAACCCGGCCATGTACAGACGGACCTGAACGGTAACACCGGCGTTCTCACGCCCGACGAAGGTGCCGTCACCGCCATCAGCATGGCGCTGCTCGGGCAGGATGGACCGACCGGCGGCTTCTTCGGCAGCCACGGCAGGCAGCCCTGGTGACGTAAACCCGGCGGCATCGCTCGCCAGCGATGCCGCCATCCCGACCGAGGAGATGAAATGCGCGGTAAATCTGGATTCAAACCATTTGCCCTCATGCTGGCACTGCTGCCGGCAATGGCAGCAGCAGCGACGGGGTCGCTGGCCGGCCGCGTGGCGCCGCCGGAGCCAAGCGCCATCGAGCTGTTCGCCGGGGCCGGCATGCGCGATATCCGCGCCCATACATTGACGCCGGCCGAACGCAGCCGCGTCGAGGCCGCGCTGGCAGCGTTGCCGGCGCTGCACAAAGCGGTGCTGGAGAAGCGGCTGCGCCACCTGAGCTTCATCGACGGCATGCCGGGGGAAGGCACCGGCCTGACAGCGCCGGCGGGCGATACCGGCCAGTTCGACATCACGCTGCGCGCCAGCCTGATCGACGAATCGCTGAGCACCTTCCTCACCACCAAGGAGCGCCGCCTGTTCGCAGCGGATGACTCGGGCCGCTCGGTCGTCGTCGAAGCGACGGGCACCGATGCGCTGACCTATGTGCTGCTGCACGAAGCTACCCACGTGGTCGATCTCGGCACGGGCATCACGGCCAACCTGGCAAGCCCCTTCATCGCCGGCATCTGGGAGGCGCGCCGGACACTGGTGCCGCAACTGGCCGGCTCCGCGGCCGCCACGACCGCGTTCCGCGGTGGCCGGAAAATCGCGATCGGCGAGGCGGGAACGATCTACGATGCGCTGGCGCAGACGCCCTTCGTCAGCCTGTATGCCACCACCACCGCGCAGGAAGACATGGCCGAACTGGTGGCGTGGAACGAAGTCCGGCAACGCTTCGGCGGCACGCTGACGATCACGATCGCCGACGCTGGCGGCAAGACGGTAAAACGCTACGAACCGCTGAACTTCCCGGAGGTGAAAGCCAGGATGGCAGGCGTCGACGACCTGCTCCAGCAGGCGGCTGCCCGATTTTGATGGGAGAAGCGTCGCGGCGCGCGAAACCGGGCGGCGCAGTATCGGCGGTCATGCGACAATCGTCTGCCGCCCAGCCGGGCGAATTCACCACGCGAGTTTTCACGAAAGGCGTTCGCCATGCCGACACCCAGCCCACGCCGCGGCTCCCTTCTCTGGTTGTTGCCGATCGCCGTGATCCTGGCGGCGCTGGCCTTGCTCTTTGCCTGGGTCGGCGGCTGGATCGGCAACCGGAACGTGACGCCGCAAGCGATGATCAATACCGCCGAAGCAGCCGGTCCGCTCCACCCGGGCTTCCGCCGTGCGCACAGCAAGGGCATCTGCATCATCGGCACGTTCGCGCCGACGTCCGCGGCGGCAAAGCTGTCCACGGCGCGCGTGTTTTCGCAGGCATCGACGCCGGTGCTGGGTCGGTTCTCCAATCCCGGCAGCGATCCCTACTCGCCCGACAACAAGGCGGCGATCCGTGGCATGGCGCTGCAACTGAAAACCGACGACGGCCAGGAATGGCGCGTGGCGATGAACAGCTTTCCCTTCTTCGCTTCGGCCACGCCGGAAGGGTTCCAGGCGATGAATGCCGCCAAGCTGCCGGATCCGGCCACCGGCAAACCGGCCCCGGAGAAAATGAAGGCAGTCCTGGCGCGCTATCCGGAAATCGCGAACTTCATGGCGTGGGCGAAAAGCGCGCCGACACCCGACAGCCTGGCCAACACGCGCTTCAACGGCGTCAATGCGTTTCGCCTGACGGATGCGCAAGGCACGCAGCGTGCCGTGCGCTGGTCGATGCGCCCGCACACGCCGTTCGTCGCAGCCGACCCTGAGCAGCTGAAAACCGCCGACCGCGATTATCTGGCGGCAGACCTCGATCGCCGCCTGGCGGCTGGTCCACTGCAATGGGACATGGTGATGCAGCTCGCCGCACCGGGCGACCCGATCGAGGATCCGTCCCAAGCCTGGCCCGATACCCGACCCGAGACGACCGTCGGCACGCTGACGCTGGTGCGCGCCGAACCGCAGATCAACGGCCCCTGCCTGGACCTGAACTTCGATCCGCTTATCCTGCCGAAGGGGATTGCAGGCACCGACGATCCCGTGCTGCATGCGCGCTCGTCGGTCTATTCGGTATCGTTCAACCGCCGCGAACAGGAAATCAGCCAGGGCAAGGCAAACCACGGGAGCGCCCGATGAACCGACCTCGCCATTTCAATCTGCTGGCCCGTGTGCTGCACTGGTCGATGGCCATCGCGATCCTGGCCATGCTGTTTGTCGGTGCGGGCATGGTGGTGTCGCTGCGCCACCGCGAGCAGCTGCTGGACCTGCACCGGCCGCTCGGGCTGGCGATCCTGCTGCTGGCGATCGTGCGCCTGGTCAACCGCCTGCTTCATGCGCCGCCGCCGTTGCCGGCCGACCTGCCGCGCATCCAGGTGTGGGCGGCCAAAGCATCGCACTGGCTGCTGTATGCGCTGATGCTGGCGATGCCGCTCATCGGCTGGGCCATGCTGTCGGCAGGCGGCTATCCGGTGGTGCTGTTCGATGGCGTCAACCTGCCGGCGATCCTGCCGCACAGCCCGGTCATGTACGGCTTCCTGCGCCCGCTGCACGGCGTGCTGGCCTATCTGCTGTTCTTTACCATCCTGGCGCACTTGGGTGCGGCGCTGTTTCACGCGTGGGTGCGGCGCGATGAGGTGTTCGGGCAGATGGCCAGGGGCGGATAGGGTTGGTAATCTGACGGTTTGACTAACTTAACGACGGGATCCATGCAAAAGAATGCAGCGCTGATGAGCATCTGCTTATTCATGTCAGGCGTCAGCATCGCCCATGCGGCAACCGGCATGCACCATGATGTCGATGTATTCATCGAGAATGCGAAAAACTGCGAGCACTTCGCAGGCGAGTGGGATAGCAGCCTGACCAAGTCCGAACAGCGAATAATAGAGCGGTCCATCAGCAAATACTGCGGCGCCGCGCAGAAGCAACTGAAGTCCCTGAAGGCCAAATACAAGTCTGACGCCGACATGCAAAGAATTCTTGCTGACCACGCGAATGACTCAGTGCTCAGCTTCGTCAGATAGGCGCCCGGCACCGGGAACGAAGCGCCGAATGAATTCGGGCTTCCTTTCACGCCAGACCACTTCAACGTGGCGAGCCGATTATCTTTGCCATCACGGCAAATTCAGGTTCAACCCGAGCTTCCTGCTGAGGAACAGGGTGAAGAACAACAGCGCGGTGAGCGCCAGAACGAACAGTACGGCCACCTTGCCGCCGGCGATCAGCACCGCGCGCGCCTCTTTCTGCTTGCCCTTCTTGCCTTGGTCGTAATGCCACTTGATGGCGAAGAACATGCCCGTGCCGAGCACGAGAACCTTGAAAACAACGAAGACTACGGGGATCCATTCCATTTTGGGTATTTCCAGGTGATTACTTGACGCTGTTATCGTGCGGAGCACTACCTCAAAAATCGGGGTCGCTGCATGGGATGACGCATACTACTTCAAAGCAATTTCCATACATCGAGACAAAATGTCCCAGTTGAAAACCATACAAGATGGACATTTGCCAATATGTGCTGAGTGACAATTCAAGTATTTTCCGCTTGCAACGCTCTATACAATGAGCGAATTCGCCAAGGAAAGGCAGCCCATGACAACGATCACCGCCCCTCAAGGTTTTGCATTGGCCGGAGCAAAAACAAAACTGCTCGTCCTGCTCTGCATGTCCCTGGGGCTAATCGGCGCGTTTGTCGCCATGCGTCCCACCGAAGTCGTGCTCGACGGCGCCATGCGCACGCAGGCCATCGAGGCGCTCGTTGCGGAACTGAAGCAGCATTATGTATTCCCCGAAACGGCCAAACAGATCGAAACGCTGCTGCGAAAGCGGCAGCAGGACGGCAGGTACGATGGGCTGAGCAATGGCGTGCAATTCGCCTCGCAGCTCACCGCCGACATGGCTTCCGTGGCCCACGATGTGCATATGAAGGTGAGGTTCAGCCCCAGCTTCCTGCGTGCCGGTTACGAGCCGGATCCCATGGCAAATGCAGCGCCGAACCGCAACCAGGGCATCGACAATGTCAGCCTCCTGAGTCCTGGCATCGGCTACCTGCGCATCTCGGCATTTCCACCTCCGTCCCTTGTCGCGGCCAGGTATGCAGCCGCGCTGAACAAACTGGCCGATACCGATGCGCTCATCATCGATGTGCGCGACAACCGCGGCGGCGCCGCCGCATCGGTCGCCCTGCTGGTCAGCTATTTCGTCGACCGGCGTACCCGCCTGAACGACATCTGGTCGCGCGACTCCGGCCATACACAGCAGTTCTGGACCGAAGAAAGGCTGCCCGGCAAACGCTATGGCGGCAAGCGACCGGTCGTGATCCTGGCCGGCCCCCGCACGGCATCCGCCGGCGAAGATTTCACTTATACGATGCAGGCGCTGAAACGGGCCACCGTGATCGGCGCGCGGACCTGGGGCGGCGCCCATCCGGTCGCGATGTATCGCCTCAGCGGCCACTTGTATGCCGCCATCCCGAACAGCCGCAGCATCAGCCCGATCACCCACACGAACTGGGAAGGCACCGGCGTCACGCCCGATATCGCGGCGCCGCCGGCCGATGCGCTGGAGGTGGCGAAGGGCCTGCTGCAGCGGCAGCGCGATGGATCACCGTTAAATAATTGAGGAAGCACTTGTCATGAATCACGGACCCACAATTTCCGTGCCGCACCTGCACACGGAACGGCTCACGCTTCGAGAATATCGGGTGGAAGACTTCGACTTGTTCGCAGACCATCTGTCACATCCCGAAAGCTCGGCACACCTGGGCTCGGCAGACCGCGAGACTGCCTGGCGCATCTTCAGTTCCCATGCCGGGTTATGGCTCCTCCACGGGGCTGGCTGGTGGTCGATCGTGGATCGTCAAAGCGGGCAGCTCGTGGGCAGCATGGGCGCTTTCTTCCGCGGCGAATCGACTGTGATGGAGATGGGATGGAATACCTATCGGGCGTTCTGGGGAAAAGGCATTGCGAACGAAGCAGCCGCGGCAGTCCTGCATCATGCGTTCGAGGTGCGGCGCGAGCCGAAGGTGCGGGCACTGATCGCTTCCGGCAATGAATCGTCGCGCCGGGTTGCCGAGCGCCTGGGTATGACCTACGAAATGGAAACTACGCTGAATGGCACGCGTATCGATAGCTACATGCGTGAACGTACGTGACGCGGCTCCGATCCGTGACAGGCCGAGAGCACGCAGCGAGCCCGTTCTGCCAGGCGTGAGCCATCGCATCGCACCCGGGGATTCCGCCGGGACTCCCATCCTTCCCACCAGCCCAAAACGATCGCTCCAGACGGAGCGATTTTCTTATGCGCGGCCGAAAGTCGCAGCGCCGTCAGCTCAGCCGGATGCATGAGAGGATGCATTTATGATAGCGACGGCTAACATAGGAGTCTTTCGAACGAAAGAACAATCACACAAATACAACAGCTAATTCGAAAAAACGTAAGAAATTTGAGTGTCACATGGTTTCGTAATAGACTCGTCATAACGTTATCCGCTGGCGCTATAACAAGCACTTTCGATACACTAAAAACGAAACCTCGTTTGGTAGGGATGAACGTTTAGGAAATCAAACGAAAGCGCGAATGAACTCGACCCGCCGGTCAGGGCCCGGCTGGTGGAACTGGTGATCGCAACCGGGCAGCTGTCCCGGGGCATCTGTCCCGTGCATCTGTCTCGATTACCTGCATTCGCGTGCGCTGCTCCAACAACTTATAAAAAGGAAGCGTTTCATGAGTTCTCATCCGCAAAGCCGTTCGCACGCCGACAGCCATGCTCCTTTCGTGCTGAAACCGCTAACCTCCGCCTGCCTGCTTGCTCTGGCCACGCTTGCGACGCCGGCCGGCGCCCAGGAGGCCGCCGCCCCGCCCGAGGCCGAGACCGGCAACGTGGAGCAGGTCGTCGTGACCGGTACCCGCGCCAGTCTGCAACAGTCGCTGGCACTCAAGCGCAACGCCGCGGTCGTGCAGGACAGCATTAGCGCAACCGAACTCGGCCGCTTCCCCGACAACAACGTGGCCGACTCGCTCAGCCACATCACAGGCGTGTCGATTTCCCGCACGGCCGGCGGCGAAGGCCAGAAGGTCAGCATCCGCGGCCTGGGTCCCGAATACACGATCACCACCTTCAACGGCCGCCTGCTGGGCACCGACGGCGCCGGCCGCGACTTCGCCTACGACGTGCTGCCGGCCGACGTCATCAGCGGCGCCGATGTCGTCAAGTCCACCCAGGCGCAACTGATCGAAGGCGCCATCGGCGGCCTCGTCAACCTGCGCTCGGCCAGCCCGTTCGACCAGAAGGGCCAGCACGGCCTGCTGCGCCTGGAGGGCGACCGCAACCAGATGAGCGACCTGAACGGCAAGAAGCTGTCGGGTACGTACAGCAACACCTTCGGCGACAAGGTCGGCGTGCTGCTCGGCGTCGTCTACGCCAAGCGCGACGTGCGCACCGACACGGCGGGTAACGACGGCGGCTGGACGCGCAACCCCGTCTCCGACCCGAGCCAGTTCTGGGAGTCGGGCAATGCGTGGGGCGGCTTCATCGATCCGAACGGCAATGGCATCCTCGACGCCAACGAAGAAGGCCTGGTCGCGCCGGGGCAGTTCCGCTTCGGCTCCATCATGGAGAAGAAGGAACGCATCGCGCTGTCGGGCAAGGTGGAATGGCGCCCGACCAAGGACCTGAAAGTCATCGTCGACGGCTTCAAGACCCGGCTGGACTCGCCGCAGGTCGGCTACCAGCTGTCGTACTACCCGCTGTTCTCGCCGGGCCGCTGGTCCAACATCAAGGTCAATAACGGCGTCGTGACCGACCTGACGCTGGACAATACCGACCCCGAGCTGCGCCTCAATCCCGAAGTGCTGAACCAGACCGAATACCGCGTGGTGGACACGGCGATGTACGGCGCCCGGGCGGAATGGAAGATTTCGCCGACGCTGAAAGTGAATGGCGACATCTACGAGTCCACGTCGAAGCGCAACTCCGGCGGCAACGACACCTATGTCGTGCTGCGCATGAACCAGCCCAACGTGACGCGCATCCAGCTGACCGGCGCCGCCGTGCCCAGCGTGACGACCACGCTGACCGATGGCCGCGACCTGCAGAGCGGCCTGGCCCAGGGCCAGTTCACCGACAGCGATTTCAACACCCACTACTACAGCCGCACCGGCGACAACATCGACGACAACATCCGCGGCGCGACGGTGAATGCCGACTGGAAGGTGGACCGCTTCCACGTCGAGACGCTGCATTTCGGCCTGAGCCAGACGAACCGCAAGAAGTCGCGCGACATGATCAACAACGCGTTCAATGCGGGCGCGGACCATTACTCCGGCGACAACGCGATCAATGTGGGCACCTTGGGCGGTGGCATCATCAACCAGACGTTCAGCCCGAGCGGCTTCCTGTCGGGCGTGGGCGGCAACTTCCCGCACAGCTTCCTCGGTTTCGACGTGAACAACTACGCGCGGGCGCTGGCAGCCCTCGACGGCACGCCGCGGCCGGGCGGCGGCGTCTACAGCTCGACGCTGTCGGCACCCGCCTTCAATCCGCTGGAAAGCTACCGCGTGAGCGAGAAGACCACGGCCGGCTTCGTGCAGGCCGACCTGGCCGGCGACAACTGGAGCGCGGACGTCGGCGTGCGCCTCGTGCACACCAAGACCGGCGCGCAGGCCTGGGACGCGAAGATCAACGACATCGTCGAGAACGGCGCGTTCAACTACACGGCCGTCTACGCCGCCCCGTCCGTCGTGCAGCAGGATGCCAGCTACACCTATGGCCTGCCGTCGTTCAACTTCACCTATGCGTTCACGGACACGCTGCAGCTGCGGCTCGGCGCCGCCAAGACGATGGCGCGGCCGTCGGTGGACAAGCTGGCGCCGTCCAGCACCACCGCCAGCATCTCGTGGGGCGACTTCACGCAGATCTACGGCGGCAATGCCAACCTGAAGCCGTACACCGCGAAGCAGTTCGACGCATCGCTGGAATGGTATTACGCGAGGAATTCCGCGCTGACGTTCGCGCTCTACCAGAAGAACATCAAGAACCAGATCACCAGCGAATGGCTGAGCGGCCAGGACATCGGTGCGCCGGGCGGCCGCCTGTTCAACGTGCAGCGGCCGATCAACGGCGACAGCGCCAAGGCGCGCGGCATGGAGATCGGCCTGCAGCACCTGTTCGACAACGGCTTCGGCGTCAAGGCGCAATACACGCGCAACCTGTCGAGCAGCTGGGTCAACGGCATCGAACGGCCGCTCGAAGGCATTGCGCCGGCGACGGCGTCGGTGGGCCTGCTGTATGAGCGGGGCCCATGGAGCATGAGCACCACGGCCGATTACACCGATTCCTTCGTCACCGCCACCAACGTGCTCGGCGCCGGCTGGAACGAGGTGACCAACAACGTCACGTGGCTGACCGCCCAGTTCGCCTACGAGGTGAACAAGTCGCTGCGCATCAGCATCGAAGGCAACAACCTGACCGATGCGGAGCAGAAGCCGATGCTGACCAACGGCTCGATCAGCCTGCCCAACGGCTATTATCGCTACGGCCGCTCGATCACGCTGGGTGCCAGCTACAAGTTCTGATGCAGGCGGGGCGGCATGCGCCCCAACCCGGCCCGGCTTTGCCCTGAACCATGCTGGCGACGCGGCCCCAAAGCCCGTCACCGGCGCGCGCCTGCTTGCGGGCGCTCCGCACCACCGACAATAAGGAATCCGAATGCGACCTTTGCTCTCCTCCCTTGCCGTCCTGCTCTCCGGCGCGGTCCTGTCCTCCGCGCACGCCGCGGATCAGTCCAGCTACACGATGGCCGACTACACCCGCGTCGTGAAGATCGATGCGCACATGCACCTGCACGATGCCGCGCCGGCCTTCATGGCAGCGGCGAAGCGCCAGAACGTCAAGGTGCTGACGATCAACGTCGACTACCCCGACTTCCCGCCGCTCGACGACCAGCAGCGCGTGGCCATCGCGCTGAAGAAGCAGTTCCCGCAGGACCTGGCGTGGGCCGCCAGCTTCTCCGTCGACGGCTCCGACAAGCCGGAGTGGCTGGCCGCCACACGCAAACGGGTGGCCGCATCGATGCAGGCCGGCGCCGTGGGCGTGAAGGTGTGGAAGAACATCGGCATGAGCCTTCGCGACAAGAACCAGCACCTCGTCATGATCGACGACGCCCGCTTCGCGCCGCTGTTCGAAGACTTTGCCCGCCAGGGCATTCCGCTGCTCGGTCATCAGGGCGAGCCGCACAACTGCTGGCTGCCGCTCGAGAAGATGACGGTCAATAACGACCGCGAGTATTTCAAGGCGCACCCGCAGTACCACATGTACAAGCATCCCGAGATGCCGAGCTGGGAAGCGCAGATGGCCGCGCGCGACCGCATGGTGGCGGCGCATCCGAAGCTGCGCTTCATCGGCGTGCACCTCGCTTCGCTCGAGCGCAACGTGGATGAAGTGGCCGCCTTCCTCGACAAGTTCCCGACCGCCATGGTGGACATCGCCGCGCGCATCGGCCAGGTACAGTACCAGAGCCAGAAAGACCGCGAGCGCGTGCGCCGCTTCTTCATCAAGTACCAGGACCGCATCATGTACGGCAGCGATCTGGCGCAGGCGCCGGGCCAGGATGGCGCCGCGATGGCCCACGAAGCCGAAGAGGTGTGGCGCATGCACTGGCGCTACTTCAACACCGCGGAGACCTTCAAGGTCGACGATCTGGACAAACCGATCCAGGGCCTCGCCCTGCCGCGCCAGGTCGTGGACAAGCTTTACCACGGCAACGCCGAACGCACCTTCCCCGGCGCCTGGGGAGGGAAGCAATGACGGCACGCCGCGCCTTTCTCCAGTGGCTGGGTGCCGCGCCGCTGGCCACGCAGCTGCCACTGGCAAATGCGGCCCGCGCGGCCGAAGGCAAAGGCCACGTGCGCGTGCAGGACGCCGCCGTGTCGCTGCAGTTCGACGAGCAGATGCGTTGCCGCATCGTCAGCCTGGCCAGTAAACAGCCTGTCGCGCTGACCGGCTTCGACACGAGCGAGCACCTGGTGGTCGACGGCAAGCAGTTGGGCCGCTTCGTGCTGCAAAAGGCTGACCCGGCCCGCGTCACGACGCCGTTCGGTGCCGGCCAGGCACTGCGCCTCGTCGGCAAATCGAAGGAAGGCATCGAGAAACGCGTCACCGTGACGCTGCTCGACGAGCATCCCGGCGTCGCCTTGCTGGACGTGAGCTACGTGAACACCGGCAGCAAGGCGCTGGCCATCGACGCATGGGTGAACGGCGCGCACCGCCTGGCCGCCGCCCCTCGCCACGCGGGCGGCTACTGGACGTATTCCGGCGCCAGCCACGCCGACCGGCGCGACTGGGTGCAGCCCGTCAAGCGCGGCTTCGAGCAGACCAACTTCATGGGCATGAACGCATCGGACTACGGCGGCGGCACGCCCGTCGTCGATGTCTGGCGCCGCGACATCGGCCTGGCCGTCGGCCACCTGGCCCTGCAACCGCTGCTTGTCGCGCTGCCCGTGAAGGCGGTCGGCGACCAGGTCGACATTTCCCTGCGCGGCGACGAGCCGCAGACGCTGGCGCCCGGCGCCACATTCATCACGCCGCCCAGCTTCATCGCCGTGCACCGCGGCGACTTCTATGTGCCGCTGGACCGCTACCGCCGCCTGATGGCCGCGCAGGGCCTGGTGGCCCCCGAGCCGCCGCAAAGCGCCTACGAGGCGCAGTGGTGCGCCTGGGGCTACGAACGCGACTTCTCGCTCGACTATGTGCGCGCCACGCTGCCAAAGGTGCAGGAGTTGGGCTTCAAATGGGCAGTGCTGGACGACGGCTGGCAGGTCAAGACGGGCGACTGGACGCCGGACCTTGCCAAGTTCCCCCGCGGCGGCGCCGACATGAAGGCGCTGGTGGCCGACATCCATGCGCGCGGCATGAAGGCGCGGCTGTGGATCGCGCCGCTGGCCGTGGCCCCCGGCAGCGACGAGCTGCACGACCATACCGACCTGCTCCTCCTCGACAAGGATGGCGCACCGCAGGACATCACGTGGTGGAACTGCTTCTACCTGTGCCCCGGCTACGAAAAGACGCAGGCGCGGCTGGCCGAGACCATCCGCATGATCATCGCCGATTGGGGCTTCGACGGCCTGAAGGTCGACGGCCAGCACCTGAACGGCGTGGCGCCGTGCTTCAACCCCAAGCACAATCACAAGCGGCCGGAGGAATCGGTCGAGGCGGTGGCGGCCTTCTACAAGGTCATGCATGACGCGACGCATGCGGCCAACCCGGAAGCGGTGCTGGAGGTGTGCCCATGCGGCACCAGCTACGCCTTCCACAACATGCCGTACATGGACCAGGCGCCGGCATCCGACCCGCTGTCCAGCTGGCAGGTGCGCCACAAGGGCAAGACGCTGAAGGCGCTGATGGGCCCCTGGTCCGCCTACGCGGGCGACCACGTGGAGCTGAGCACCGGCGGCCAGGACTTCGCCTCCAGCGTGGGCATCGGCGCCGTGGTGGCCACCAAGTTCACCTGGCCGGTCGATCCCAAGCCGAAGGATTCCTTCCTGCTGACACCTGAGCGCGAGGCGCATTGGCGCAAGTGGGTGGACCTGTACAACAAGCAGCGCCTCGCCGAAGGCCGTTACCGCGGCGAGCTGTACGACCTGGGCTTCGACAAACCGGAAACCCACGTCGTCGAACAGGATGGCGCCTTGCACTACGCGTTCTATGCGGACCGCTGGGACGGCATGGTCGCCTTGCGCGGGCTCGGCCCGGGCGCCTGGACGGTGCGCGACGCGCTCACCGGCACGACCCTCGGCAAGGTGACGGCCGGCCAGCCCACGCTGCCCGTGCGCTTCACGCACAGCCTGCTGATCGAGGCACGGCCGGATACCCCCGACACGCTGCAGGTCGCCTTTGCCGGCAAGATCGCGCAGGTGGCGGCGGATGGCTTCCCGCACGCATCGCAATGGGCCGACGCGCCCGCCACCTTCTTCCGCCACGACTGGCAGGGCAAGCCGCTGGCCGGCCCGCAGTCCACCCGCGTGCAGCTGTTGCGGGGTGCGGGCCACCTGTACCTGCGCTTTATCTGCAAGTACGAGACGCTCAGCACCTACGAGCGCGCCGGCTCGGCCACCGACATCTGGCCGCTGTGGGAACGCGACGTGGTCGAGGTGTTCCTGCAGGCGCCGGAACGGGCCGGGCTCAAAAGCTACCGCGAGGTTGAGGTGGCACCCAACGGGATGGTGCTGGACATCGCCGTCGAAGTGTCGGGCAAGAAGCGCATCGTTGGCGAGAGCCGCGCCAAGGCGCACATCGATGCCGAGCACAAGGTGTGGACAGCCGAACTGGCCGTGCCGCTGCGCGGTGCGGCCGAGGATGGCTGGCGCCTGAACCTGTTCCGCGTGGAAGGCCAGGCAGGCAAGCAGCCTGTCTATTCCGCGTGGAGCCCGACGGGCACAGGCACGCCGGACTTCCACGTGCCGGCCGCCTTCGGCCGCCTGTTGAGCGCATGATGCGGCGGGCCCTGCATCCATTGGGAGCAGGCGCCCTCCTCCTGGCGCTCTCGGCGCAGGCTGCGCCAGGCGTGGTGCAAACCACCTTCCGCGCAAGCGACGCCGAGATCCCCAATCCCGAGCGCGGCATGTACGTCTGGGCGGCGGACGACCTGGCCGCATGGACGCAGGCGCAGGCCGGAGCCCAGTTCGCGGCCGGCTACCGGATCGTCTATGCGCCGGTGCGGTTGGACGCGTATGCTGGCGCCCCGCTGCCCGGCAGCGTGCTCGCCGGCTTGTCCGACGGGTTTGCGAAGGCTCGTCGCGCTGGCCTGAAACTCATTCCACGGTTTATCTATAACTACCCCGCCGGCGAAACGCAGTACCGGGCGGCGCAGGATGCGCCCCTCGACCGCGTGCTCGAACACATCGCGCAACTCAAGCCGGTGCTGGCGGCCAACGCGGATGTCATCGCCTACCTGCAGGCCGGCTTCGTCGGCGCTTGGGGCGAATGGCACACATCGTCCAATGACCTCACCGCGCCGGCAGCGCGGGCACGGATCCGCGATGCGCTGCTCGCCGCACTGCCGGCCGGCCGCTTCCTGCAACTGCGCTACCCGCCCTATCTCATGGAATGGGCGCCGCAGGTGCCGCACTGGCGCGACGGCTCGGCCGCCTCGCGCATCGGTGTGCATAACGACTGTTTCATGGCATCGGCCACCGATGTCGGCACCTACAGCGACGATGCCGCGATCCGCCGGCGCGAGCGCGAGTATGTGGCCGCGCTGTCGACCGTGGCACCGTTCGGCGCCGAAACCTGCAATCCCGCCGACGAGGCCAATCCGACACCGCGCACGAACTGCGACGACATCCTGCGCGAAGGACGGCAGTTCGGGCTCACCTACCTGAACGACACCTATTACCGGCGGCTGTTTCACACGCGCTGGGAGACACAAGGCTGCCTGGCTGAAGTGAAACGCCGCATGGGCTACCGGTTCGAGCTGCTGACGCTGCGGCACAGCGATGCCGTCGCGGCCGGCCAGGCGGGCGACCTGACGCTGACCTTGCGCAACAGCGGCTGGGCACGCGCCTTCAATCCGCGCAGCGTGCGCCTCGTTCTCAAGCACCGGGAAACCGGCTCGGTCGTGCGGATTCCCTTGGCATCGATCGATCCGCGCACCTGGCTACCGGATAGCGCCAGCACGGTCACTACGCCTTTCGCCGTACCGGTGGGCACGCCTGCCGGAGTCTACGACGTGTTGCTTGCTTTACCGGACGGCGCTGACTCGCTTGCAGGCGATGTCCGCTACAGCGTGCGCCCTGCCAATGCCGCGGATGCCGGCAAGTCCCAGGCATGGGATGAGACGCTGGGAGCGTTCCGTACCGGAACGACGTTGCGCATTCTTTAGGCTCTGTCACCCGAGCTTGTTGAAACTGGCTGAACTTTCGCGCTGTTGCGTTGTCTGAGCCATATCGACCGATCGATATGGTCATCATCGACAACGGAGGCAGCCGTGAAAACGCCCCCCTTCAACCAGTTCGTTGAACGCCTGCGCGGCGTGTTGGCGCGGCTGTCGCGACAGCAGATCGCCACGGTGCGCGACGTCGTCGCCGCCTTCGCGGCGCACAGCCTGTGCCTGGACTTGATCGAGCAGCACGGGCGCCGACATCCCGGTTGTCCGCACTGTCACTGCGACGATTTCTACCGGCATGGTTACGCCGCCGGCCTGCAACGCTATCGCTGCCGGGCCTGCGGCCGCACGTATAACGCGTTGACCAATACGCCGCTCGCCTGCTTGCGGCTGCGCGAGAAATGGCTGCCGTATCTCGAATGCATGCTCGATTCAAAAACGGTGCGCAAGTCGGCCGATACGGTGGGAATCCACCGCAACACGAGTTTCCGATGGCGGCACCGTATTCTCGCTGGCGCGCGACAGAAACGACCCGCACAACTGCAGGGGATCGTGGAGGCGGACGAGACATTCATTCTCGAATCGCAGAAGGGCTCACGCAATCTGACACGGCCAGCGCGCCGCCGAGGTGGGCATGCCGGCACGCGTGGTATCACGAAGCAGCACGATTGCATCCTCGTCGCGCGCGATCGGGCCGGCAACACACTGGACTGGGTAACGGGCCGCGGGCCGGTGTCGGCGCAACAGGTCGACCGCTGCCTGCGGCCCGTGCTGGGGGCGGATGTGGTGCTCGTCACGGATGGCGCCAAGGCTTACCGGTCGTTCAGCCGTGACGCCGGCATCACGCACAAGCCGCTGAACCAGCGTGCCGGCATGCGCATCGACGGACCGTATCACCTGCAGGGCGTGAACGGCTACCACAGCCGCTTCAAGGGCTGGCTCGCCCGCTTTCGCGGCGTCGCCAGCCGCTATTTGCCGAATTACCTCGGCTGGTACCGCGCGCTCGACACGCGCAGCATCGAGACACCAGGGCAACTCCTGGTGGCGGCGATCGTGACGAAACCCGCCATGCCGGCCTGCTGATCCAGGCAAAAACCTCCGGCCACGGCGAATTCAACAAGCTCGGGTGACAGAGCCATTCTTTAAGGCGCAGTCGCCTTGCCCGGATAGCTCATCTTGGTGCAGGCCTGCGATTTGCAGGTCGTCTTTTGCACCAAAGCGGTCGGTTTGCCAACGCTGGAGGCGTATTTGCGCGGCGCGTCCGATCTGCGTGGTCCGAGCATAGCAGAAGATAATACCGGCGAATTCGGATGGCCGAATAGCATTATATTCGCTCGCTCCAAAATGGTGCATTATTCAAAGTCTTTTGCCTGCTGATTTTTCAGGCTGGCAGAAATGGTGCATTCAATTCCAGCGGAGCAATGCCGATCGGGAATATCTCTTTATTACCAGGAAACTCCACAGACTGTCGATCGCATTCGATAATTGCTTGACCTCGGCAGAATAATAATATTATTATAATTAACGACTAGCAGAACACGACCCACTCAAGGAGTAGCCGCTATCGTGGGAAGCGTTGACGAGCCTAGCCTCTGGGCTGGCAACGTGTGGCTCTGACGAAGGTTGAAAAATTGAAATAATTCTTTCATTTCATAAAGGGACTAAAGATGCTCCGCAAAGTATTACTGGCCATGGTGGCAGCGATTTTAACAACTTCCGCAGGTGCCGCGACGATCGACTTCGAGGCTGAGGCTGGTGGTTATGGTTATTCGAAATACAGGTTTGTCGAAGACGGGTTTCGCGTAAGTTATACCCCAACCAGCGTATTCGGATTTTATATTGTCGACGATCCTGCCGACCATTTGGGTATGTGCGGTACCGGATGCGCCTCCAACGGAACGACCGCGTTTTATTCTTTCAACGAAGGCAGTATCACGATAGATCGCGAGGACAAGGCATTGTTCTCCCTGAGCTCGCTCGATGTGGCCCAGACATTTCTCGGATACGACCGTCCCTTGACCCTGACGTTGACTGCGATGGGAGTCAATGGCGTGGTGACATCCGAGATCTTCGTTGAAGCGGATGCGGCTGGAGCATTTTCAACTTTCACCTTTACAGATTTCGTCAACATTTCTTCCCTGACGATCGTGGGCGGAGAAGACTTTCCCGAATTTGCAATTGACAACGTCGTCGTCTCCTCGGTTCCGGAACCTGCCTCCTGGGCAATGCTGATTGGCGGTCTCGCCGCCGTTGGTGGCGCCGTTCGCCGCAAACGGAGTGTTGGCCGCACCGCCTGACGGGGTCGCGGCTTGGTCTCGCCGAGCCGCATAGGCGAATGTTTAATCCGAGCTGGGCGCTCCCAGCATTGCTTGTTCAACCTGAAGGTTCCAGACATGAAGATTTCAGCTCGTTTTGCTCTCGCACCAGCGGCCTTGGTTTGCTGCTTGACCGCCCCTCTCGCTCACGCAGCGGGGAATTTCTGGGACCTTGGTTACGGCCTTACGGTCTCGGGTTCATCGGCTGACGGCAGCGTGATCGGCGCTTACGCCAGCGGCGGGTCGTACTATATGTGGACCGCCGCCACTGGCGTCACGTCGATTGGCGGGGCATGGGAAGGCGGCATCGCCAGCGTGTCGGCCGACGGCACGCGCATATCCGGCTCCGCCTTCGGCAGCGACGGCCAGACTTATGCGGGCTACTACTCGGTTGGCACCGGCCAGTGGACGACACTGGGCGGTATCGGCGGCGCCTCGGGCACATCCGCCAGCTCCGGCTGGAACATCTCCGGCGATGGCAAGACGGTGGTTGGCCTGGGATGGGTCGACGGTGGCACTGGTCATGCAATCGCGTCCACGCCCGGCGGCACCATGACCGACCTTGGCTCGCTTGGCGGCTCGTCACGTGCCAACGCTGTGTCCCATGACGGCAGCGTCATCGCCGGCTGGGTCGAGCAGCCGGACGGACAATGGACCGGCGCCTACTGGCAGAACGGCACATTGCACAACATGGTCGACGGCCAGGGCAATGCGCTGCAGGAAGCGGGTGCCGTATCGGCTGACGGCCAGTGGATCGTCGGGAACGGCAACTTCGGCGAGACGTGGCGATACAACACCGCTACCCAGCAGACCGAGTGGCTGGGCGATCTGGACGCGATGGGAAACTTTCAAGGCGCAACCGGCATCTCGGCTGACGGCCATGTCATTGTCGGCTACGACCGGGGCTTCGGCCCCGCCACCTTCGGCCAAGGCACCATCTGGATCGAAGGTGAAGGCATGCTCAATTTCACCGACTACATCACCAGTCAAGGCGTAGACCTTGGCGGCCGCACGCTGGCACTGCCTCTCGGCGTTTCGGCCGATGGCCTGACGTTCTACGGCGTGGACAGTACCGGCAGCGGCTTTGTCGTCACGGTGTCAGCGGTTCCCGAACCGGCCACTTATGCCATGATGGCCGGGGGACTGGCGCTGCTGGCTGCGCGGCGGCGCATGCGGCGTGGTTCGGAAAAGAAGCAGCGAGCGTAGACCTGCGCGTAGCTCGTCACTGCAGTAACCGCACTGGCCGGCAATCCGCCGCGTCCAGTGCGCCGGACTGGTGACATTCGCCAGCCGTGGCAGCACGGCGGAATGCGCAAATGAATCACACCAAGGTGCGCTCACAATTCGATCGCTCCAGGTAAAGCGGACATCGACATATCGCCGATCGAAGCCGCTTCAGGCGGCTGGTATCACAGCTGCGTCCATACCCGGATGCCGCTCATGCTGGCGAGCTATCGGAAAGCCGATGGAACCTGCTCGTCGGACCGGACGAATTTCACCGGTCATATCAACCGCAACATCGCGGCCTTGAGTACGCCAGCGGTCTTATTGACCGCACCCAAGCTGCGCAGGGCATTATTGATATGAAAGATTACCGTACGTTCCGCGATGCCAAGAATATCCGCTGTTTCGGCAGCTGTCTTGCCATCCCCAGCCCAGCGCAGGACGTCCATTTCGCGGGCGGTCAAGGTTATCGTGGCTGGACTCTCGGGCTTTGATGCAAGAACCTTGGTCAGCGTTTCATGCGCTGCTTGCGCCAGCCAGGCCACTTGCGACGCCTTGTCGCCGGCTTCGAGCGAGAGAATGGCGTCGTGCGAACGCGCCAGCGTCAGCAGGCTGGCGGTTCCCCTGATGTCATGTACCGGCTGCGCCCACCCGATGCACAGGCCGTGAGCGCCGGCGTCTTCCCACAAGTCGGCGGCGTTGGCGAACACCTCGTCCGACCAAAACACTGGCCTGGTGGAGACGAGCGCGTGAGCGACTGTCGGATCGACGCTGAGATAGCGGGCTGTCTCGTAGCGCTCGCGCCAGGCCGGTGGGTAATTGTTCAGCATGACGACCTTCGGATTCGACAAGGGCAGCGGCAGACGCATCCCGATTGCACAGGATTCAAAGCCGAGCTGCTTGGCCGCCTGTGCCAGTACGGGCCGCAGATCGGCCTCTGTCTGCACGCCTGCAAAGTGTTCTTGCCAGGCTTGCTGCCACGAATATTGCGGATGCATCCAGATGTCGCTTTCGTCTTCCCGGTCGAGTACAAGCTTCCCTGTCAGAAACTACAGCTTACTTTACCCTGATCGCGT
This sequence comes from Oxalobacteraceae bacterium UBA6704, assembly GCA_002454505.1. Taxonomy (GTDB): domain Bacteria; phylum Pseudomonadota; class Gammaproteobacteria; order Burkholderiales; family Burkholderiaceae_D; genus Rugamonas. The sequence goes on along the minus strand of DKJA01000126.1, from coordinate 23,797 downwards.
TGCTATGCTGGCATTTTTCCAACAAATGCGCCGTGGGTGCGCGATATTTTCCATGATTCGTAGCCTTCTTGCATCATTCTTGACCACGTTCACTGTCATCGCCGCAGCACAGGACGGTGCGATTGCCCCCGCTGCAGGCTTCGCCGGCCTGCGCCAGGGGCCTGCCGGTGTTGGCTGGAAACTGATTCAGCAATACGATCACAGCCGAACCTATAAAGGTTTGATCGATGCTGTCAGCGGCGAGCCGATCAGCGGAGAGCGCGCCAGGCCGATCCAGACCCAGATCTGGTATCCCGCGCGCGCACAAGGTGCACCGGTCACCTATGCCGATTATGTGCGCACCGAAGCGAGTGAAGAAGATTTCACGCGCAGCACCGCCGATATCAATGCTTTCATGGTCACCAGGCGCAAGGAAGTTGCGGGACGCATCGGGGCCGCACAGGCGGAGAAGGTGTTCGGCCAACGGATGTGGGCTGTGCGTGATGCTGCCTCTCTTCCCGGCACCTACCCGGTCGTGATCTATGCACCCGGCGCTGGCGGCAGCGGCCACGAGCCGGCCGACCTTGGCGAATACCTGGCCAGCCGTGGCTATGTCGTCATTGCCAGCCGCAGCCTCGGCGCCCGGACGCGCCAGATCGAAGCGAGCAGCGACAATCTCGATGCCCAAATGCGCGACATCGCGTTCCTGATCTCCTATGCAAAAGGCCTGCCGTATGCCGACATGAACCGCATCGCCGTCGTCGGCTGGAGCTGGGGCGGGATGGCAAACGTATTCGCGGCCGAGCGCGACAGTCGGATCCGCGCTCTGGTCAGCTTCGACGGCACGCGCGAACCCGAATACACGAAGCAGATATCCCCGTTTCTCGTCACTGTGCCCTGGCTGTACATCCAGCGCCGCGCCGAAACGGTGGCGGAGCTCAGTCACAAGGGGATCGACACCTCGTTCAGCCTGCTCAACGCATTGCAATACGCAGACGTGTATCAGGTCACCATGAATCCCATGCAACATGTCGATTTTTCGTCGGATGCGTTACGCAAACAAGGACCAGGCTATTTCGACGAGTATTCGCGTACCGAAGTGGAACAGGCCTACCACTGGACGGCGCGCTATCTGCTCGAATTCCTGAATGCGACTTTGAAAAACGATGCGTCGGCCCGCGCTTTCCTCGACCGCAAACCGATCGACAACGGCGTGCCGCGGCACATGGCGAAGATCCGGCATGCCGCAGCACAGCCCGGTCCTCTGCCCACCCGCGAAAGCTTTGCCGAGGCGCTGCGGCGCCAGGGCTTCGGCAAAGCAGCGGACCTCTATCGCCAACTGCATGCCCGCGATCCCGCCTTCGTGCTATCCGAAACGGAGATCAATACGTGGGGGTACGCGCTGATGGAAAAGAGCGACGGTCTGGACGACGCGATCGCCATCTTCAAGTTCGGCACAAGCCTGTATCCCGACAGCTTCAACTTGTTCGACAGCCTAGGCGAAGCCCTGGAGAACAAGCACGACACTGCTGGGGCCATCGCGAGCTACCGCCGTTCTCTCGAGCTCAACCCCAGGAATACAAACGCCACCGCGCATCTGGCCGTGCTTGCGGGGAACCAGTCGACCGCAGCAAGCGGTTTGTGAGTGCACTGGTGCGCGCGCAACGTGCGGGCGGCTGAGAACCTCGTTGACTTTGGATGTCCGCTTCTGGCGAAAGCGGACCTATTGTAGCGTCCGCTTACGACCTAAAGCAGTCTTTAGCCCCCGCGTTTCAATGCCTGGACTTTGGCGGGCCAAATTGCGTCATAAATCTCTGGCTCATGCTTCGAAAAAACGCTGACGCACGCACCAGCGGTCACGATAATCCACTCACGTTGCTGCTCGGTGTAGCCCAGGCGCGCATTTTCTTCCTTCGCCCAGCCACCATCGAAGACCTCAAGAACGGGATAACCTGAAGGAAAGTCCTCTGCGATCCAGTACTCCGCCAGAGGAACTTCGTCCAAAAGCCTAAAGCCATCAATCTGGGAAAACGTGACTTCGATGCCGTTATCCCTGTTACGGTTTCGAAGGACGCGTATCGACAAGCGGCCGTCGTAGGAAACAGAGTGGATGTCTGCGCCCCAGTCAAATTGCTCTTGGCACCCAAATGGCCTCGCTTTAATTGGCATGTACGTCGTCTCTTAGAAGGCTTGATGTGCGTAGTACAACGGTTATGCAGACACAGCCGGGGAGTCGGCATGGGCGACGACTGCTTCTGGCCGAAAGTTGTCGTGCAGTGTACAGCTTTCGCCCCAAAGCGAACAGTAGCGGGGATGATCAAAGTTCATAGTACTCAGGCACATCCTCAGACAGGCCGGACTCGTCGATCTAGTGCTCGGCCTATGTTCACGAATGGTTAATCAAGCGGCTTCATCTTGTTTAGATGTAAGTGTCAACAACTAGATGCCAAGCATGCACTCATAACTGCAGTTACCGAAGCCTATTGATCGAGATTGTATGCCGGGTCAACATTTCTTTTGCCACCATATCCATCGCAGGCGTGGGGACGAAGCTACTGTCAGAAGAGGAGCGCGCGCCGCTGGCAATGTTTACTTTGACGAACTGTAGATTGCGCACTCGACCGTTGCTTACCGAAAATCCGCTGCAGCCGTGCGGTGGCATACACTGATAGCTGACTACGACGGTCGGAATCAGAGGCGCCGCAAACTTGTCGTTCCCTACGTAATCTAGCGGTACCGTTCCGCGTGGATAGGTGAGCGTCAGGCGGCCGTCCTTGAGCGAAACGCTGTAGAGAACGTGCAACTCGTCGCTGTAGAACTCACCAACGTAGTCGGCAGCCTTGGGCGGCAACGGAACTGCGGCGCGCACCCCCGGCATGTCGCGGCCGTCCTGATGCAAAACCAGTCCAGCCACCACGCTGTCAGCCCCGGGCGCATTGAAGCTGATCTTGGCGTTAACGACTTTCAAAAAGTATTCGCGTTCAGCGGCCGGATACAGGCGAAACTTCTGCTGCCCCGACACCCTGCCCATTAACGCACCATCTTCTTTGGTGACGTCGATGCCTTCCTCTGGTGTGAACGCGTAGTAGCCCAGCAGGGCGTCGAATTGCGATGGATCGATCGCAGTCTCTTTCAGCGCTGTGGACATGGGGACCGTGGGCAGTTCTGAAGTGGCCCCGTCCAGATAAATGTCGGCCACTCTTCGCCCTAGCGTGACCGGGTTGATGTCGGAAGTGTTTGCCAACAAGAGCACGCTCAGACCCTGCTCAGGATAGCGCGCTATTACAGAGCGATAGCCGCCGATGCCACCGGAGTGCTCAACCAGTTTGCGGCCACGGTAGGTTTCGATGAATAGACCAGATGCGTAGCGATTCAGCTTGCCGTTGTTCAGCGGCCTCAGCTCGTGCATCCGCACGATAAGGTCCTTGCCGCCGATTTTGCAATCATAGAAGTTACGGTCCCACAGCGCGAGATCATCCGCCGTGGTCAGCAAGCCTCCTGGTCCTGCACCAGCATGATTTTCCGGAACGTTCTGGTAGCCGCCTTCTGGGGAGACCGAATAGGACAACGCGCGACCCGGCACCACTGTTCGGTAATCCTGCCGGAAAACGCTGTGCTTCATGCCCAGCGGAGTAAATATGCGCTCCTCAGCAAATTGGGCCAGCGGAACTCCTGAGACTCGCCTCACAATCTGGGCCAGCAGGTTGTAGCCCGCATTGCTGTACAGGTACTCATCTCCAGGCGCAAAATTTAGCGCACGCTGGCGACCAATGAGGGCGAGCGCATCCTCCTCGGTAACAACGTCGTCGAGGCGCCAGCCGCCCAGCAGCATCAGGTTGATCGGATCGCGAAGACCGCTGGTATGCTGGAGCAGGTGGCGTAGCGTAATGGGCTTGCCAAGGTCAGGCAGCTCGGGAAGGTATTTGTGCACGTCGTCACCGAGCGCGAGTTTGCCCTCCTGAGCCAGCAAGTGAATAGCAAAGGCGGTGAATTGCTTGGATACCGAGCCGACGTTAAGCACTGAATCAGGCGACATTCGCACGCCGCGTTCAAGGTCGGCCATGCCATAGGATTTTCGAAGCACAACCTTGCCGTCTTTAATGACCTCGATGACAGCGCCAGGAGTGCCCGGTTTGTCCCACTTGGCAAACAGGGCGTCGACTTTAGCCTCGGCGGTACTTGTCACGATCACCTTCGTCGTCGGCGTACTCCCGCCCCAAAGTAGGCAGTTAACAGACCGGCAAATAGGGCGATGGACAATCTTTTCATGTCTAGACTATACGGCATCAATCGTAGCTGAAAATACACGCATTTTCACACCGGTGATTGTTTGCGCGAACCTGTCGCGCCTCTCCGGCCAAATCTGGGCACACGCCTATATTCTTCCAGATCGCCAAGCCCGGACAGCACTCCGCCCGGCGGCATTCATCCGGCCGGCGCCGGCTTCCTCCCCGATTTGCGGGCATTCGTCGCATGGGCGAAAGCACGCTTATCCGAACCGCTAGAATGGCGGGGCCAGCTCAACACGAGGATTCAATGCGTTCTCCCCCATTTCCGCCTTTCGACGCGCCTGCCGTACCGGAAGCCGAGCACGACCGCCGCCTGGTGCGCCGCTACCTGCTGCAGTCGGCGCTGCGCTTCAACGCCGGTTCGCTTTTGTTCCTGTCGCTGGCGATCGCGCTGCTGCCGCTCTGGCTGAAACTCGCGCCGGCCGCGCCCGGCGAAGCGGCGACCCGCAAACTGACGCCGTACATTGCCGGCGGCGTTGTGCTGGCGGTGATGGCCTGGTTCGCGCTGATGTCCAGCGGGATCGCCCGCAGCTTTCTCGCGCGGCTGGGCAAGGAGGGCAAGGCGCTGAGTGCCGAGGCGATGGCTTCCTCGGTGACGCGTCGCATCGATGCGCCGTTCAATCCCTATACCACCTTCGACCTGTGCACCGAGTCCTTGTCGGGGCTGGCGCTCGGCACTGCCCTCGGCTATTCCGGCCCGCCGGCGTTCTTCCACGACCCGTTCAAGGGCCGGATAGTGCTGGGCCGCCGTCGCCCGCTGGTGCTGGGGCGCCATGTCGAGGTGAAGGTATCGTCCGATCCGGGCCCCAGCTGCCGCATCGAGCTGCGCTGCCGCCCCGGCCTGGCCTGGTTCGCGATCCAGCAGGGAGAGTCGCTGCACGCCGCCGAAACAGTATCCGCTCACCTGCGCCAGCACCTCGCGCGCCATGCGAACGCGCTGGATGCGGCCCGGCGCGAGCGCGAGCTGGAACGCACCTCGCTGCAGGCGCGCCTCTCTGCCTTGCAGGCCCAGGTGGAGCCGCACTTCCTGTTCAATACATTGGCCAATCTGAAGTACCTGATCCGCACCGACCAGCAGGCAGCGCAGGACATGCTCGATCACCTGGTCGGCTACCTGCAGAACGCGATGCCGGATATGCGCTCGGTGTCCTCGAGCCTGGGGCGAGAAATGGATCTGGTTGGCGACTACCTCGCGGTGATGCGCATCCGCATGGGCGCGCGCCTGCGCTTCGCAGTCGAAGTGGCCGAGGAATTGCGCAGCCTGCCGTTCCCGCCGGCGATGCTGATCTCGCTGGTGGAAAATGCCGTCAAACACGGTCTGGAACGGGCCAGCCGGCCGGGCCTGATCACCATCAGCGCACGGCAGGAAAGCGACGGGACGGATGACCTGCTGCGCGTGTCGGTGGTCGACGACGGGGTCGGCTTGACCGAACAGGCCGGGCAAGGCACGGGGCTGGCGAATATCGCAGAGCGCCTGCTACTGCTGTACGGGCGGAAGGCCAGCCTTGTCGTGGCGCCGGGCGACGGACAAGGCGTATGCGCCTTGTTGACCCTGCCTATGGTCGGGAGCCACGCCTGATGCCGCGCGCCCTGATCGTCGAAGACGAGCCTTTGCTGCGGGCGGAGCTGGCGGACCAGCTGCGTACCTTGTGGCCCGAACTGCAAATCGCCGGCCGGGTCGACAACGGCATCGACGCGGTGGCAGCCATCGATGCACTGAAACCGGACATCGTGTTCCTGGACATACAGATGCCCGGCCTCAACGGCATGGAGGTGGCGCGCCATATTCCCGAGTCGTGCCAGGTGGTGTTCGTTACGGCGTATGCGGACCATGCCCTGGCCGCTTTCGATGCCGGCGCGTCCGACTATCTGGTCAAGCCGTTGACGACCGCACGCCTGCTGCAGACGATCCGCCGCCTGAAGTCGCGCACGGCCGCCAGCCCGCCGCCGGCCGTGTGGGAGCAGCTGTTCGAACCGGAGAGCGCTCCTGTGTACCTCAAGTGGATCAAGGCTTCGAGCGGCAATTCGGTGCGGCTGGTGATGGTGAGCGAAGTGCTGTACTTCCAGTCGAACGAAAAGTACACGCGTGTGGTGACGGAGAACGGCGATGCGCTGATCCGGTTGCCGCTCAAGGCTTTGCTCGAGCAACTGGACCCGCAGCTGTTCGCGCAAATCCACCGCAGCGCCATCGTCAACCTGCAGGCCATTGACCGGATCGAACGCAGCGGCGCCGGGCTGGAAGTCATCCTGAAAGGCCGCACCGAGCGCCTGACCGTCAGCGAGGGGTTTACCAGGCAGTTCCGCCAGATGTAGCAGGGTTGTTGAAGCCCGCCTGCCGATCGGCCGCCCGTGTGCTGACGGCGCGTTTTTTGGTTCCGTTCGCACTTGATCGTTGCCCCACATTGATGTGAAAGGAAAATAATGAAAACGAAATGGATGGTCGCACTGTCTTTGTCATTGCTGACCGCGACAGCGGCAATCGCCGGCACGCCCCCATCGCCACCAGCAGTGGAGGTCGATCGGGCGACCCGATCGGAAGTCATCGATGCGCTGATTGCCAAGGTGAATGCCAACTACGTTTTTCCGGACAAGGCCCAACAAGTCGAGGCCGTCTTGCGCCAGCAACAGCGCGAGGGCAAGTACGATGGCATCACGGACGGCAAACAGCTGGCCAAACAGCTGTTCGATGACATCGATGGCGTTGTCCACGATAAGCATCTGTTAGTCAGTTTCAGTCCCCGTCCGGTGCCGCCTGATGACGTTATGCCGCCGCCACCGCAGACGCGGGCGGAGTGGGAAAAACAGGTGCCGCCTGCCGTGCTTGCAAGGGTGCTCGCATCGAACCTTGGCGTCGAAAAGGTCGAACACCTCAGCCCGAAGATTGGTTATCTGCAGATTTCCATGTTCGGGCCGGTTTTCCTCGTATCCGACAAGTTTGGCGCAGCGATGAATGAACTCGCCGACACCGATGGCCTCATCATCGATCTGCGCAACAACGGCGGTGGCGGGGGCGACTCGGTGGCGCTGCTGATCAGCTATCTGGTCGATGAGCGCACCCGCCTCGATGACACCTGGGAACGTGCGACCGGCATCACCACGCAGTATTGGACGCAGGACAAGCTCGACGGCAAACGCTATGGTGGCAAGAAGCCGGTCCTTATCCTGGCAGGCCCCAATACGAAGTCCGCCGCCGAATCATTCGCGTACCAGCTGCAGGCGCTGAAACGCGCCACGGTGATCGGCGAACGCACCTGGGGCGGCGCCAACGCTTCGCGCCCGTATCGTCTCAGCGAGCATTTTGCTGCCTTCATCCCGAGCAGGCGCTCGATCAGCCCGATCACCCATACCAACTGGGAGGGCGTGGGCGTCATCCCGGATGTTGCGGTAAAGGTGGACGATGCACTCGCGACCGCCAAGGAGCTGATGCAGCGACAACTCGATGGTGGCGTAGCACGTGCTGCTGGCGGTCATTAGAACCTGCTATCGACACTCCGGTGTACGACGGCTTATGCCCCGTTGCAGACAACATAGTCATACCTCAGTCAACTGGATCCACTTTGTTGTGTTGACTCATTCGATAACGCTGTGAAGTTCAGTGCAACATCGACTGCCTTAGCGAGCTTTGCAGGCTTTCACTGAGTAACCGATCGGAGTGAGATTGCAGACCTCTTATGGAGGTGATATATTTGTAAGTCAGCGGGCTGGTGCTGTTGATAGGGGGAAACCTCTTGATGAAACGGGGAAACCTGGATGGGTGGTTCGATTCCCCCGCCGTTATTATTGCTGGCGACCAGCGCACCAGCTTTATCGTCTAACATGTTGAGCGTTTTTCGCATGTATAAATGCGTCCGGGTGTAGATTTATAGCTCCGATAAAATTTGCACTACGAAGGTCTGCATTTCTAAAATTTACTCCTCGGCAGTCCACTCCCTTGAATATCGCACTACGTAGATCTGCGTTTGTGAAGTTTGCTCTTTGAAGTTCACAACTTGTGAAGTCGCAACCATTCAATTTTGCTCCCTGAAAATTAGCCCTGCGGAGCTTGATATTTTTTAGAGTCACATGTTTAAAGCGACTCCCGCTAAATACGGCAGCGTCGAGCTCGCATTTTTCCAAGGTGATCCGACTCAACGTTGTATTAGTAAAATTTGCAGCGCGGAGATTCGACTTTATCAGTGAAATATCGGACATCTCGATATTATCTAGCGCCGCCTCCGGTAGTTGGAAAGAATTTACTCCAAGCTCAAGCAATCGCTTTATTTGCCCTAAGATCCTATAAGATGCATCAGTTCCTCTATAGAACTTGAGGTCTGCCAAAGTATTTTTGTGTAAGCTTATCGTATCAGAATTAGCTCTTCGCTTTTCGAACCAGAAAATTACGACGCCAACGACAAAAAGATCCATAATGGCTCCGTGCGCTTCGACCAATACGTTTTCGAAAAATTCTCGAGAGTACAATCCCACGACTGCCTCATCTAACGTGTTCGCAACTACAAATGGCCAAAACGCAGTTAGGACAAAAACTATAGTGCCGAAAATAGCTAGCCCAAATATTGGAATACGCATGTTATTATCTGAGCTCCGTTCAAAATTAGCAAAAGGTAGATACGGCTACTTCGCACCCTTTACATAGCTTATAGGACATTAAATTAGTTTCATATGTCTCATTAGGCTTGTGAATGCCTCTTCTCTTACCTGTAAATTGGATGCTAAGTTTTTTGTCCGAATGTTCGCTTAACCGACGGCCGTATTTTCTAAAACAATGAGCAACAGCCTCTCCAACTAATAGGTAATGCTAAGTGGCGTCCACTGGGGAACGACCGCTTCTGGCCGATAGCCGCCATTCGCACTGCCTTGGTACCAGATGTTGTTAAGCTCAGGACGAAGCATCGGTTCGTCAGCCGTCCTCAGTCGGCAACCAGCAACTCAATCCCCGCGTCCCGCAACCCATCCCGATACTGCGGACTGATATCGCCATCGGTAACAACGGTATCGACCCGATCGAGCTGCACGATGCGATGCAGGCTGATGAACCCGAACTTCGACGAGTCAGCAAGCACGATGACTTTCCTGGCGCGTTCGACCATCTTGTGGTTCAGGCTCGCTTCGGCCTCGTGGTGGGTGGTCACGCCGAACTGCAGGTCGAGGCCGTCGACGCCGAGGAACAGCTTGTCGAAGCCGTAGGCCTGCAGGCAGGCCTCGGCTTGCAGGCCCTGGATGGACAGCGACTGCTTGCGCAGCAGGCCGCCGGTCAGGATCAGGTCCACGCCGGGTGCGTTGACCAGTTCCCAGGCGATGTTCAGGCCATTGGTCATCACCGTCACGTTATGGGCGTCGCGCAGATGGCGGGCCAGCGACAGCGTCGTGGTGCCCGAATCGATGATGATGTTCTCGCCCGGCTTCACCAGGCGCGCAGCCAGTGCGCCGATGCGCTCCTTCTGTTCGTGATTGAGCGCGTCTTTCTGCGACACCGTGTGCTCGGTCGGCGGCATGCGGGCCAGCGTCGCACCGCCGTGGCTGCGGATCGCGAGGCCCTGCGCTTCTAGTGCATTCAGGTCGCTGCGGATCGTCACCGCCGAAACGTTGAGCTGTTTTACGAGCTCGCTGACTTGTACCGAGGTGTGTTCGGTAAGTGCTTTAAGGATGGTGTCGCGGCGCTGACCGGTTTGCCCCATGATCGGACGAATAATTTTGATAAAACAACAGCTTACCAGATCAGCGCAGGGCCGGCACGACAGTTCTGGCCCTGCTCGTCGCCTTGCGGCGTGCTCACGACATGCTGACGCTTTTAGTGCGCGCCAGCCAGGCGCTCGAGCGCCGCGGAATCCAGCGGCGTGCCCGCATTGCGTGCCGCATACAGCGCGGCACCAAGCACGGGCGGCAGGCGCGGTGTCACCACGCGGTAGACGCCGGCCTTGCTGGCGGCAAGCGCCCGCGCGAACGGCACGCGCAGCGGTCCTTCCGCGCCGAACAGGCCGCCGGAATAGGACACCGCCACTTCCGTGCCAGCGTCGACACCGAGCTGGCCACGAACCGCATCGACCAGCGCGGCCACCTCGGCGGCGGCCGACTCGATGATCGCAGCCGCCTGCAGGTCGCCCTGCTCCGCCGCTTCCGAGACGAGCCGCGACAGCGCGGCCACCTTGCTGCGCTCCCCTTTCAGTTCGCCATAGACCACCTGGCACAGATCGAGGTCGTCCTGCAACGCGAGGCGGGTGCGCATCAGCGCGTGCAATGGGCCGCGCGGCGCCCGGCCGTCGCTCATGCGCGAAAACAGCGCCAGCCCTGCGCGGGCGATCCAGTAGGCCGAGCCTTCGTCGCTGAACAGCTCGCCCCAGCCGCCGGCGCGGGCCCGCTGCCCTTTGACTTCGCCGTACGCCATAGAACCGGTGCCGGCGATGACGCTGATGCCGTCGGCGCAGGCCAGCGAGCCGGCCCAGCTGCACACCATGTCGTTGCCGCACAGGTAGCGGCCGTGGCCCAGCACGGCGCGCGGCAGCGCATCGAGCTGCGGCTGCACGGCGCGGTCCTCGCCGTAGGCCGGCAGGCCGAAGAAAGCGAATGCCACATCGCCTGCGCCAACTCCGGCGGCGGCCAGCACCGCCGCGCAGCCGCGCGCCAGCACAGCGGCCGCACCATCCATGCCCACTTCGAGATAGTAGGCGCTGCTCTCTTCATGGCGCGCGAGCACGCGCCCCTGCCCGTCGACCAGCGCGAACGCCGTCTTGGTACCGCCGCCGTCAACCCCGAGGAACACGGCCGGCTCCCGTCAGCGGATAGATGGTGACGCCCTGCACCACGCGGTTGACGGTACCCGACACGCTCGGCGTATCCGGGCGCAAGTTCAACGCCAGCGATTGCAGCAGCGCGAAGGCCTGGCAGAACAGGATGTATGGCAGCGCCAGCGCCAGGTCGTCGGCCTGCGCCACGCCTTCGAGCGTGATGCAATCGTCGCCCAGTTCCGGCTCGTCGCGGCCGCTCAGCGCCAGCACGCGGCCGGCGCGGCCATCGTTGCGCAGTTCGCGCAGCAGGTCCATGTCGTAGCGGCGCGCCTGGGCGTCGTTCGACAGGAACACAACCACGAGCGTGTCGCTATCGACGATGGTCTTGGGGCCGTGGCGGAACCCCAGCGGCGAATCGAACAGCGCCACCACCTGGCCATCGGTTAGCTCCAGCAGCTTGAGCGACGCTTCACGGGCCAGCCCGCGCAGGCCATTGCTGCCCAGGTAAACCACGCGGCGGAAGCGGCGCGCAACCAGTGCATCCAGCAGCGGCAGCATCGTGTCCAGCACGCGCGCAGCGGCCGACGACGACGCGGCGGCGGCACCCGTCGGCAGCACGCCGAACGCACCGGCTGCAGCCAGCAGCATCGACGTGAAACTGGTGGTCATGGCGAAGCCGCGGTCATGCGTGGCATCGGGCAGCACGATCACATACGTGTTGGCGCGGCCCTGCGCCTGCTTGCACAAGGCGCCGTCCACGTTGCAGGTGATGATCAGGTGATACACCTCGTCGACCAGCTGGTCGGCCAGTGCGACGGCGGCCACGCTTTCCGGGCTGCTGCCGGAACGGCCGAACGACACCAGCAGCGTCGGCACTTTCGGCTGCAGGAACTGCTGCGGACCGGAGACCAGGTCGGTGGTGGGCACGGCCTCCACGCGCCGGCCGCCGGCAAGCATGGCCGGCGCCAGGCATTCGCCGATGAAGGCCGAGGTGCCGGCGCCCGTCAGCACGATGCGCAGGTCGCCACGCGCCAGCAGCGGGCCGAGGAACGCGTCCAGCGCGGCGCGCTGACCCGCGACCAGCGCCTCGATCTCGGGCCACACGGCGGGTTGCTGCGCAATTTCGCGCGCGGTCAGGCCGGCGCCGGCGGCGTCGAGCCGCGCTTCGCCGATGCCGAGGATGTTGCGGTTCTTGTTGCTGTCTGCGACTGGCATGCTTCCAACTCCTATGTTGCGGCGCCTGCCGTGCAGGCGTCCATGTTACAAGCGTTCGTGTTACAAGCGTCCATGTACTGGCGCAGCACCCTGGCCACGCCCTCTTTCAATAAATCGGCCGGACGGTTGGCCAGGCGCCCTTCGCGCACCGCTTCATATTGGAACGGCAGGTACTGGCTGAGCAGCGTGAGCGGCGGCGTGTCCCGTTCCAGGCTGGCCAGCAGGCGCGCCTGCGCCGCCTGGATGGTTGGATGCGGCCAGTAGTAACGGATCCGGTCGCTCAGGCTGTACTGCTGGTCGAAGCGCGCGCGGCGCGGATCGTCGCTGTAGTACTTGCGCCAGTATTCGGGTTCGGCGCGCATCACTTCCAGCACGGTCTCCTTGAAGCCGGAGCCCTTGCCGTCGCCGGCCATTGCCGTCTCGATATCGGCCAGCGCCCACAGCGTCTCGCGCAGCGCGAAGGTGGCACCAGGGCCTACCTTGAGGATCGCGAAGTGCCCGGCGACCAGCGCAGCCAGGTTGGCCGGCGTCTGGTAATCGGTCGAATGGGCTTCGTAGACCAGCGTGGGCACGTCTTCGATCATGCGACTGAGGTCCGTGGCGCGCTCGGGGCGGAAGTCGATCACCTTGTGGTGGTCGAACTCGACCCCGGGCTGCACCACCAGGCCGACCACGCGCGGCCACGCGGCATCCAGCCCGGCGGCGGCGAATGCGCTGCGGTGCGATGCAATCGTCTGCGCCGCCGCGGCGGGCGTGGTGACGCTCAGCTCCGCCAGGTCTTCGTGCGCGCCGCCGGGCACCGGCACTTCGGTGCCGACCACGTAGACGGGCGCCTCGCCGCCGGCAGCCTGCCACGCGCGTTCGGCCACGGCGCACAGGCGCGCGGCGCGTGCGGCCACCACGTCATCCTGCAGCGGCACCGGATCGCCGGCGCACGACATCGAGCAATCCAGGTGGATCTTGCGAAAGCCCGCCGTGACGTACTGTTCGATCAGCACCTCGGCCTTGGCCATGGCGGCATCGGCACTTTCGCCCTGCCACGCATTGGGGCCCAGGTGATCGCCGCCGAGAAGCACGCGGCTGCGCGCCAGGCCGACGCGGTCGGCGATGTCGTACACGAAATCGCGGAAGGCGCTTGGGGTCATGCCGGTATAGCCGCCATCCTGGTTCACCTGGTTCGACGTGGCTTCGATCAGTACCGACTGTGCCGGCCCTGCCGCTGCCGCCACTTCCATGGCCGCCTCGATCACCAGCGGGTGCGCCGAGCACACCGCGTGGATGCCGACCGGTGCGCCGGCCTTGTGGCGGCGCACCAGATTCAACATGTATTCCATTGTCAGACTCCTTTGGTTGATTCGGCAGGCGCCGCGCCCTCTTCCGGCTGCAGCGCGAGGAACAGCGCGGCCGCCAGCGACAGCACGATGCCGGCCAGCCGGTAGCCGCCCGGCATGGTGGCGGCCAGCGCCATCGCGATCACGGTGGTCAGCAGCGGCGCGCCGGCGTTGACCAGCGGCGACACCGTCAGCGCCTTGCCGTACCTGAACGCATACACCAGCGTCAGCGCGCCGATCGCGTTCAGCACCTGCGTGACGGCGGCCAGCAGCGGCCCGGACGGACCGTAGTTGATCGGCTGCGAAAAATCGGTCATTGCTAGCGCCACCGGAATGCACAGCAGCGCACTCGCGGTCATGTAGAAGAAGATGCTTTCGGCATCCATGTGGGCATTGGCCAGCTTCATGAAGTAGGCCTGCAGGCCCCATGCGACCAGCACGCCCAGCGCCAGCACGAACCACAGCCCGTACTGCTGCGGGGCGCCGCCCGGGCTGTAATCGAACAGCGGCAGTGCGCATACCGCCAGCACGATGCCGATCACGCCCATCCGGCCGGTGCGTTCGTGCAGGAACAGGAATGACAGCGCGATCGTGATCACCGGCGACAGCGCGATGAGCGGGAAGATCAGGTAGGCCGGTCCGGCCTTCACCGCATAGAACAGCACCATCTGTCCGCCGGCGCCGAGCAGGCCGATGGCC
>DKJA01000126.1:8967-9314 GCA_002454505.1 Oxalobacteraceae bacterium UBA6704 | reverse complement strand
ACAGCAGCGCGGTGACCAGCGCGTAGACGAGCCAGCGCGGCCGGCGTGTGGCGATGACGTTCTTCTCCTGCACTATCGTGGTATTCATCCTTGCGTCTTCCTCCGCTGCGTTCATGCAAAAGTTTGCGTTGTGAGCCATTACGATGGTAATTACTTATCGAACGAAATGCAAAGATCTTTCAATTTATTTTCGTTTTATGTCGTTTTCGAACGTCTGGAAACGGCTTTTCTTTTCGAATTCTTTCGATTACCATCGGCCTTCGGCAACGATCGACGACTTCGCACACAGGAGATTTGGATGGCATACCGTAAGGCTGGAACGGGCACGAAGCGGCGCCTGGAAGTCG
>DKJA01000126.1:0-8824 GCA_002454505.1 Oxalobacteraceae bacterium UBA6704 | reverse complement strand
CGCCTGGAAGTTCTCTGCAGCGTCCTCGCTGCCACACTGATGGTCGCGCCGGCGCATGCCGGGACGACGGCCGATCCGCTGGCGCCGGCCGGCCAATGGCAAGGCAATGCGAGCGGCAGCGCCCTCACCCCGCCGATGGGCTGGAACAGCTGGAATGCGTTCCGCACGGAAGTCGACGAGGACAAGGTAATGGGCGCCGCGCGGGTGCTGGTCGACAGCGGGCTCGCCAGACTCGGCTACAACTATGTGATCCTCGACGACGGCTGGTGGCTCAAGCGCCGCGCCAGCGACGGCCGCATGCAGATCCGCACGAACATCTTTCCATCCGCAGCCACCGGCGGGCCGGACGGTACCAGCTTCCGGCCCTTCACCGACAAGCTGCACGCCATGGGCCTGAAGACCGGCCTGTATACGGACATCGGCCGCAACGCCTGTTCGCAAGCCTACGACCTGCATTCGCCCAACCTGCCGCAAGGGACGACCGCCGAGCGCGAAGTGGGCCTGGAGGGCCACGTCGCGCAAGACCTCAACCTTTACTTCAAGCAGTGGGGCTTCGACTACATCAAGATCGATGCCTGCGGCCTGGCCGATTTCGTCCCCGGTTCGGATCTCGTGAAGCAGCAGGACTACCGTGCGCAGGCACCGCTGATCGAACGGGGCTCGATAAACCGCACCGATAACGGCGCGGTGCGCGCCCGCTATGAAGCCGCCGCCGCGGCACTGAAAGCGGCACGGCCCGGGAACGATTACGTGCTGTCCATCTGCGCCTGGGGCATGGCGAACGTGCGCACCTGGGGCAAGGATGTCGGCAACCTGTGGCGCACCAGCAGCGACATCACGCCCAGCTGGACCAGCATGCTGCACAACTTCGACAGCGCGGCGAAGCGCGCCTTGTATGCGGGGCCCGGCCACTGGAACGATCCCGACATCCTGCACATCGGCCACGAAGACTTCGACGCCAGCCACCCCGTCGAAGTGCGCTCGCACTTCTCGCTGTGGGCCATGATCAACGCGCCGCTGCTGGTCAGCTACGACTTGCGCAACGGCCCGGCCGCGCTGCTGGGCGTGCTGGGCAACGCGGACATCGTCGGCCTGAACCAGGACAAGGGTGGCCACCAGGCCGTGGTCGCCTACGATTCCGACGATGCGCAAATCCTCGTCAAGACGCTGGGCGACGGCCAGCGCAAGGCGGTGGCGCTGTTCAACCGCGGCGCCTCGCCCGCACCGGTGACGCTGCTGGCGCGGCACCTGAAACTGGCCGATGGTGCTCCGGTCACGCTGCGCAACCTGTGGACGAAGGAAAGCGCCACGTTCACCGGCGAAAAGGCCTTTACGCTGGCACCGCACGAGACGCTCGTCTTCGAAGCGACCGGCAAGCGGCAGCTGGAAAACGGCGTCTACCTGTCCGAGATTCCCGGCGCGATCAACGTTGCCATCGACGGCACGCGCCAACCGCAAGCCGATCCGGGCATCCACCGGATGATCGACCCGTGGTCCGGCACCCGCTCCGGCGGCTCGCGTCCCCAGTACGCAGGCTGGGGCGGCGCGCAAGCGGATGTGACGCCTTACGGCCAGAGCTTGCAGGTGGCCGGGCAGGTATTCGATTCGGGAATCGGCATCCTGTCGAACTCACGGCTGCAGGTGCGGAATGATGGCCATGCGGTATTGACGGCGTCGGTCGGCGTGGATGATTCGACCGAAAACACCAGGCAGCCCGTGCGCTTTTACGTCTATGGCGATGGCAAGCTGCTGGCCGAAAGCGCGCCGGCGGCGTTTGGTGGCAAGGCGCAGCGGTTGCGGGCGGATATTCGGGGGCGTAAGGTTATTGAGTTGGTTGTGCGGGACGTGAAGGCGGACGACGCGGTGCCGGTTGTGGCGACCTGGGGGGATGTGCAGTTGGTGCGGGGCTCTGATTAGTCCATCCATCGTCAGGCGGAGTTCCTGAGTCTGGATTCAATCTCGGTCAGTTGACAAGGCGCTGGCCGCTGCGCGGTCAGCGTGGCTGCTCGCAGGCGAGCAGCAGATGGGCGATTCGGGGAGCCTAGCGCTGGCAGGCGCGAGTCTTCGAATCTCACGCGGGGAGTCCGCAGGGACTCCCCTCCTTTCCGCCAGCCAAAAAAAAATCGCTCCAAGGAGGAGCGATTTTCTTTTAACTGGCGGAAAGGGTGAGATTCGAACTCACGGTACGCCTAAACGTACGCCGGATTTCGAGTCCGGTGCATTCGACCACTCTGCCACCTTTCCTGGTCTTGTTGCGGCGAGGCGTTTGATGAAACTGGCCCCTGCGCACTTGAGTCGAGACTGCTGTCTGAGCTCAGGAGGCGTGATATTACTGTAGGGTTAGCGTTGTGTCAAACCTTGGGGGGATGGCGGTTCAGGACGCTGAAAAACTTCCGCGGTGCCGAGGCAAACGCGCTACGACCTGAAGCGATGGAGGCATCGGACCACCAGCAGGAACTGCAGATATTTACTGCAGACGCCTTGTGCCAGCCTCGTCTATAGATGGAGGCATACGTCGCGCGCCCTCGGCGCGCGGGGCTGGCCCGGAGGGCCAGCAGATGGGCGATTCGGGGAGCCTAGCGCCTGCAGGCGCGTCGTCTTCGAATCCCACCCTCTTCCGTCCAATAAAGAAAAAAAAGGCCACCCGCAGGGGTGGCCTTTTTCTTCTTTATCTGGCGGAGAGGGTGGGATTCGAACCCACGGATGGGTTGCCCCATCGCTTGATTTCGAGTCAAGTACATTCGACCACTCTGCCACCTCTCCTTTCTCACATCGCTGCGAGAAGGCAAGATTATAGCAGCCCGTAGCGAAAATGGAAGGGCTTTTTTACGCCTTCAATTCCGTCAGGCCGCCCATGTACGGACGCAGCACTTCCGGGATCGTCACGCTGCCGTCCGCCTGCTGGTAATTCTCCAGCACGGCCACCAGCGTGCGGCCCACGGCCAGGCCGGAACCGTTCAGCGTGTGCAGCAGTTCCGGCTTGCCGGCGGCGTTGCGGAAGCGCGCCTGCATGCGGCGGGCCTGGAAGGCTTCGCAGTTCGACAGGGACGAGATTTCGCGGTACGTGTTCTGCGCCGGCAGCCACACTTCCAGGTCGTACGTCTTGGCGGCGCCGAAGCCCATGTCGCCGGTGCACAGCGACATCACGCGGTACGGCAGGCCCAGTTGCTGCAGGATGGTTTCGGCGTGGCCGACCATTTCTTCCAGCGCTTCGTACGATTTCTCCGGGTGGACGACCTGCACCATCTCGACCTTGTCGAACTGGTGCTGGCGGATCATGCCGCGGGTGTCGCGGCCGTAGCTGCCTGCTTCGGAGCGGAAGCATGGCGTGTGCGCCGTCATCTTCAGCGGCAGCGTGTCGGCGGCCACGATCTCGTCGCGCACGATATTGGTCAGCGTGACTTCGGACGTCGGGATCAGGTAGAACGTCTCGCCCTCGCCTTCCGCGCCGCCTTTCTTCACCGAGAACAGGTCCGCCTCGAATTTCGGCAGCTGGCCGGTGCCCATCAGCGATTCGGCGTTCACCATATAAGGCGTGTAGCACTCGGTGTAGCCGTGCTGGTCGGTGTGGGTGTTCAGCATGAACTGCGCCAGCGCGCGGTGCAGGCGGGCGATGCCGGCCTTCATCACGGAGAAGCGCGAGCCCGTCAGCTTGGTGCCGGTGTCGAAGTCGAGGCCCAGCGGGTTGCCGACGTCCACGTGGTCCTTCACTTCGAAGTCGAAGGTGCGCGGCGTGCCGACCTTGCGCACTTCCACGTTGCCTGCTTCGTCAGCGCCTTGCGGCACGGAGTCGTGCGGCAGGTTCGGGATGGCGGCCATGAACGTGGCCAGTTTTTCCTGCACGGTGGCCAGCGACACTTCGTTGGCTTTCAGCTCGTCGCCGAGGCCGGCGACTTCGGCCATCACGGCGGAGGTGTCTTCCCCTTTGCCCTTCAACATGCCGATCTGCTTGGACAGCGAATTGCGCTTGCCCTGCAGCTCCTCGGTGCGCGTCTGGATCGCCTTGCGCTCGGACTCCAGCGCGTTGAATGCGGCCACGTCCAGCGGGAACTTGCGGGTCGCCAGCTTGGCGGCGACGGTGTCGATGTCTTTACGGAGAAGTTGGATGTCTATCATGGGGGCGATGCCGCGTATGTCGAAACCCCAATTGTACCAAGACGACGCCACTTCCTTCGAGAGTTTGACCGGGGCGAAAAAGCCGCCCGGCTTTACATCAGGGCGGCTTTTTCGGCGCTGTTGATCCGTTTGCCGACGATCGTCACGACCGGAATGTCGGCCACGTTCTGCACGGCGATCGTGCTGTCCGCGGCCACGTCCAGCGGCTTCGTTTCGGTGGTGAAGAACGTCACGCTCAGTGCCACGGCGGCGACGACGACAAAGACGGCTTCCATGTGTTTCAGTGCATTCATGATGTTCTCCTTCAGGTTGGGTTTTGATGACTGTTTAACGTTCGGTGCTGCGATGGTTGTACTGTACCTAAAGGCTCCCTGCCTCTCCACCGGCCTGCGACGAAGCGCGCAAAAGGCGGCATGAAACGCAAAAATCCGGCGCCGGGGATTACGGCCGAGCTGCCCGGCCGCGCACTCTATAATGCGCAGTCGGCGCGCTGCGCCATCAACCCATTGCCCCATGCTCAAAGACTTCCTTCAGATTCGATACCAGGCCTTCCGCGAAGCGCTGGCCTGCGTGGGCCTCGGCCTGCGCGACACCCGCCATGCCGGCCTGTGGTGGCGCTCGGCGCTGTGCAGCATGGCCGTGGTGTTCTTGTGGCTGTGGTTGTATTACCGGTTTGCCGGTTTCTTCCAGGAGCTCAGCATGGCGACGGCGCTGGTGGGCGTGGGTGGCTTGCTCAGCCTCGGCGTGCTGAATCTGGGGCCCGGCATGGCGAGCGGACCGGCGACGCTGTCGAACATGGGCAGCATCGTCAACCTCAATGCACTGGGCGGGCTCGCGAAGACGCTGCTGTCGGTGGTGCAGGTGGCGCTGGTGCTGCTGGCACTGGTCGCGTTCGTGTACGTGTTGATCTTCGTTGTCGGCACGCTGTCCACGGCGCGCGTGGCGGCGCCATGGGTTTGCTTGCGGCGTGCGCGGGAGGTGGTAGCGCGGCGTTATGCCGACTGGCAGCCGGCGGCGGTTGACGTGGCGGCACCGAACCGGCTGCGGCAGGCATTATCGCTGCTGGCCTTGCTGATTCCGGTGTGGACTGCGTTTGTGCTGCTCCGCGCGCTGATCGCGTGGAACGTGCGGTTCATGTATCCGGCGGCCGCCGAGGGACTGCTCGATACGGACCAGCAGCGCCGGCTGGCGGCGGCACAAGGGCCGGCCATCTTCATGCTTGGGCTGCTGCTGGTGCTGATGATGCTGGTGCCGTTCCTGAACCTGCTTGCGCCGGCGGTGGTGTGCACGAGTGTGTGTCACTTGCAAAGGCGGGGATGGGTGAAGCCCGTCTCGGTCCATCGTTAAGCCTCGTTGAATCAGATCAGCGCGGCTTTCTCGGCAGCCGACAGGCGTTTCGCTGCGACCACCACGACCGGCATGTTGACCTCGGCCTTGGCGACGATGCCGCTGTCGGCTGCCACGTCCAGCGCTTTCGGTTCGGTGGTGGCGAAGGCGATGCCCAGTGCCACGGCGGCGATGGCGACGAAGATGGCTTCCATGTGTTTGAGTGCGTTCATGATGTTCTCCTGAAGGTTTCGGTTCAATGCGTTGTTCGATGATTGAACTGTACCTAAAGGCGCTATGGCGCTCCACCGGTGTGCGACGGAGCGTCCATAAAACGGCATGAACTGCAAAAAACCGGGAACGGAAACGCCTCAGCGGACCGGCGTATCGGCTCCCTCGCCCACCACGGTGTGCCACTTGCGCACCGTCCAGTTGCGCACCAGACCATGCTGCACGTACGGGTCGGCGCGGGCGAATGCTTCGGCGATTGCCGGATCGTCGATCGTGAACAGCAGCAGCGCATTGCCGATCGGTTCGCCGACGGCGCCGGCCAGCAGGATCTCGCCCCGCTCGACGGCGTCCCACGCCAGTTTCAGGTGCTCGTCGCGGAATTCGCCGCGGCGTTCCAGGTAGTCGTCCGCCAGGTCATAGGTCAGCAGGTAGTGCATGGTGGTCCTCGTCGAGTTGGGCCGGTGCCAGCCAGTCCAGCACCAGTTGGTTGAAAGCGTCCGGCTGGCGCAGCATCGGCCAGTGGTCCGTGTCCATCGCCACCACGCGGCTGCCCGGCTTTTTCTCCACCTCGGCAGCCCACTTGGGCGAATGGAACATGAACGGCTTGCGTGTGCCGTAAATGAACAGCATCGGGCACGTGGGACGGAAGATCTTCGCGTCGCGGAACTTGCCCGTCCACGTGGAATAGTAAGCATAGTTCTTTTGCACGGTGAGCGACTCGGGCGCCGCCGGCACACCCATCTTGCGGGCCATCCAGCGCGTCATCGCCGTGCCCGTGCCGCCGCCGATGCGCCACGCGGCGGCCAGCCACAGCTGATAGGCCGCAGCGCCCAGCTTGCCTTTCAGGCCCATCGATGCGCGGTGAGCGCGCGAGCCGGCGTCGCCGATGTCCACGCCGATCACGCGGGACACCAGTTCCGGATGCCGCAGCGCGAACTGGTAGCCGAACAGGCAGCCCCAGTCGTGCAAAAGCAACGTTACCGGACGACCGGGGCTGGCCTGCCGCGCCGCCGCTTCGCACAGCGCGATGAGCGAGTCCAGCGAGTGTTCGCGGTGCGCTGCGCCCGGTTCGAAGCCGGGCCACGTGAAGCGGATGCAACGGAAATGCGGCGCCAGCGCGGCCACCTGCCGGTCCCACAGCGCGGCCGTGTCGGGCCAGCCGTGCAGCAGCAGTATCGCGTCCGCCCCGTCGCCCTCGATTTGTATTACCGTATCCCGATGCAGCACCGTCCCGCCCATTGCATTCGCCATCGCGTCATCATCCGGAAATGAAAGATTGTCACTGTAGCATGCCGGACGGGACCGTCGTGCCGCTACAACGGTGGCAAAAAGAACGGTCGTAAGTATTTCCACTTAGCAACTAAACTGACATACTGGCGGTTCCTCAATAAAGGTTTCATTTATGAACTTTTTGTTACAGCTCCGCATTGGCACCCGTCTCGCACTCGGCTTTGCAGTGGTGCTTGTACTGGCTCTCGTTTCCACAACTTACGCGCTGTACGGGGCGCACCAGAATGCCGAGGCCACGCGCCGCATGATGGAAGAACCACTGACCCGCGAACGCATCGCCAGCGACTGGTATGCGCAGACCAGCGTGACGATCGCGCGCACCACCATCATCGCCAAGAGCACCGATACGTCGCTGTCCGAAACCTTCGGCCAGATTCTGGCGGACGGCTCGAAGGCCGGCAACGACCTGAACAAGAAGATGGGCGAGCTGATCAGCACGCCGGAAGAGCGCGCCCGCTACGATGCCACGCTGGCGGTGCGCGCCAAGTTCGTCGAAACCAAGCAGGCGCTGCTCGATGCGAACAAGGCCGGCGATGCCGAGCTTGCGGCGCGCGTCTACAAGGACAGTTTCACGCCCGCCGCCGATGGCTACCTGGCCGGCATGAAAGCGCTGCAGGCCTACGAGCGCACCGTGCTGAACGACATGGCCGCCGAGATCCGCCAGGTGACCGAACGCAGCCGCCAGCTGACGATGCTGCTCACGGCGCTGCTGCTCGCGCTGAGTGCCGTGGTGGCTTACCTGATTGCCCGCAGCATCACGCGGCCTTTGTCGGAAGCAGTGAACGTGGCGCGCACCGTTGCCGACGGCGACCTGACCACCCGCATCGATAGCACCGCACGCGACGAGATCGGCGAGCTGATGCAGTCGCTGCAGCGGATGAACGAGTCGCTGGCCGGCGTCGTCACCGAGGTGCAGTCGGGCACGCAGTCGATCGCGATTGCCTCCGGCGAGATCGCCGCCGGCAACCAGGATCTGTCGGCCCGCACCGAGCAGCAGGCCAGCGCGCTGGAGGAAACGGCGTCGTCGATGGAAGAGCTGACATCCACGGTGAAGCAGAATGCGGACAATGCGCGCCAGGCGAATCAACTGGCGCGCGACGCTTCCACCATTGCAATCAAGGGCGGCGACGTGGTCGGCCAGGTGGTCGGCACGATGTCGTCGATCAACGATTCGTCGCGCAAGATCGTGGACATCATTGCCGTCATCGATGGCATCGCCTTCCAGACCAATATCCTGGCATTGAACGCCGCGGTGGAAGCGGCCCGCGCGGGCGAACAGGGCCGCGGCTTCGCCGTCGTCGCCAGCGAAGTGCGCAACCTCGCGCAGCGCTCGGCGGCCGCCGCCAAGGACATCAAGCAGCTGATCACGGACTCCGTCACGAACGTGGATTCCGGCACGCGGCTGGTGGACGAAGCGGGCAAGACGATGTCGGAGATCGTCGCCAGCATCGCCCGTGTGACCGACATCATGGGTGAGATCGCCAACGCCAGCGAAGAGCAGAGCGCCGGCATCGGCCAGGTGAACGACGCCATCACGCAGATGGACCAGGTGACGCAGCAGAACGCCGCGCTGGTGGAAGAAGCCGCCGCTGCCGCCGAATCGATGCAGGAGCAGGCCGAGCGGCTGCGGCAGGTGGTGGCAGTCTTCAAGACCAGCCAGGTCATCGTCGCCCCACCGCCGGTCGCCCCGCGCCGCCCTGCCCCCGCGCCCGCCACAAAGCGGAAGCTGGCTGTCGCACCCGTCGCGGCACCAGTCAAACCCGCACCGCGCAAGCAGCCCGCCGCCGCCGGCGACGACTGGGAAGAGTTCTGATCCGGTCGCATCAACTGTCCAGCTCGTGTCCAACCTTGGGGTCAACCC
>DKJA01000203.1:3669-3814 GCA_002454505.1 Oxalobacteraceae bacterium UBA6704 | reverse complement strand
TGTGCGTGCTGGCCGCCGTGGCACTGCTGTGGCTGCTGTACCTGGCCCGGTTGCGCCAGCTGGCCGCGCGCATCCGGACACGGCTGGACGAGCGTCATCGCGAGCGCGAGCGGATCGCGCGCGAGCTGCACGACACCCTGCTGCA
>DKJA01000203.1:582-3532 GCA_002454505.1 Oxalobacteraceae bacterium UBA6704 | reverse complement strand
TCTGCTGGTGATCCTGCTGGTGGTCCTGGTTGCTGCGGCGGCGCGCGTGCGCGGCCGGCACATCACCGCCCTGGTCAAGGCGCGGTACGAAGAGCGACTCGAGGAACGGGAACGCATTGCCCGCGACCTGCACGACACCCTGCTGCAGAGCACGCAGGGGCTGATCCTGCGCCTGCATGCTTCCAGCCGCAAGCTGGCGGTCGACGACCCGGTGCGGCAGGAACTGGAATCGGCGATGCGCATGGCCGAGCGCGTTGGCGCCGACGGGCGCGAGCGCGTGCGGGGTCTGCGCGGTGACGTGGACCACGCGCGCGACCTCGGCGCCGCCTTGATGGCGGTGCTGGAAGATGCGCACGGTCTGGACACGCCGGCGGTGCGCCTGGTGGTGGAAGGAACCCCGCGGCCGATGCAGCGCAGTGCCGCTGAAGAGGCGTACATGATTGGACGCGAAGCGATGCTCAATGCGTTCCGGCATGCGAACGCCGGCACTGTACAGGTGTCGCTGGGGTACGGGCGCCAGGCCTTCCGGCTGCGCGTGCACGACGACGGGGTGGGCTTCAACCAGGACGCCGGTGCCGAAGACGGCCACTGGGGGCTGGCGGGCATGCACGAGCGCGCGGCCCGCGCCGGGGGCAGCCTGGCGATCCGCTCCGGCCGCCCCGGACGCGGCACCGAAATCGACCTGCAGATTCCCGCCACATTCGCCTGGAAGTCGCCGTACCGGCCCGGCATGGCCGGCCTGCGCGACCGGCTGCGGGACGCGCTCAGGCGCGTGCGTCGCGCACCGCGCGGGTAAAGCGCACCGGCGTACAAGCGGCGCGGTGCATGGGTCTGTTCCCATGTGCGCAGCCCTCCCCCCGAGAAGGACGCACCGATGTCCCCACGCCAGCTGGACACGCTGACGCTCACCCGCCGCCAGGTACTGCAGGCGGGCGCTTCGGCGCTCGCCGTGATGGCGTTGCCGGGCTTTGCCGCAACGCGCACCCATTCGCCCCTACCGGAAACCACGCACATGTCCGAGAATTTCGTCACTACCCAAGACGGCGTCCGCATCTTCTACAAGGACTGGGGCCCGCGCGATGCGCAGCCCATCGTCTTCCACCACGGCTGGCCGCTGTCCTCGGACGACTGGGACGCGCAGATGCTGTTCTTCGTGCAGCACGGTTATCGCGTGATCGCGCATGACCGTCGCGGCCATGGTCGTTCGGCCCAGGTCAGCGACGGGCACGACATGGACCATTACGCCGCCGATGCATCGGCCGTGGCCGAGCACTTGAACCTGCGCAACGCCGTGCATATCGGCCATTCCACCGGCGGCGGCGAAGTCGCGCGGTACGTGGCGAAGTACGGCCAGCCGCAGGGCCGCGTGGCCAAGGCAGTGCTGGTCAGCGCGGTGCCGCCGTTGATGCTGAAGACCGCCGCCAACCCGGGTGGCCTGCCGATCGAAGTGTTCGACGGCATCCGCGCCGGCGTTGCCGCCAACCGTGCGCAGCTGTTCCTCGACTTCCCGACCGGCCCGTTCTACGGCTTCAACCGACCGGGTGCCAAGGTGTACCCGGGGGTGATCCAGAACTGGTGGCGGCAGGGCATGATGGGCAGCGCCAAGGCCCACTACGAGGGCATCAAGGCGTTCTCGGAAACCGACCAGACCGACGACCTCAAGGCGATCACCGTGCCCACGCTGGTGATGCACGGCGACGACGACCAGGTGGTGCCGATCGCCAACGCAGCGCTGCTCTCGGTGAAGCTGCTCAAGAACGGCACCCTGAAGGTCTACAAGGGCTACCCGCACGGCATGCTGACCACGCATGCCGATGTGATCAACCCGGACCTGCTGGCCTTCATCAAGTCCTGACCGGCACCCGTTCACCGGCACGCGGCAGGCGCCGCGTGCCGGGCAGAGCCTGCGCGTTGCCTGATCGGCGCGCTCATGCCGCCCCTTGTTCCACAGCGTGGGGTTGCTTAAGCTCCACGCTCCGTTCCCGGGTGGCATTACCGGTGATTCGATAACCACAGGGGGTGTGGCCGTGCGTCGATTTCTGCTTGCTTTTGCCTTGATGTTCATGGTGTTTGGCGCAGCTGCCGCCAAGCTGGATGTTTCAGAGCTGAAAAAGCGGACCAGCCTGGTCACTACCGGGGGCGACCAGGACAAGTTCAAGCGTCTTGCCACGACCACGTTTGGCCTGGAAGAAAGAATCGTCTACATCACCGGCATCACCTGGGAGCCGATCGATGCCGGTGCCGGGCGGCACAAGAGCCGCTGGAGATGGTATTCCGGCGACACCGCCATCTCCGAGCTCAAGCAGACAGTGAACTTCACTTCGACGCCCTTCGAGACCATCGGCACCATTCCTGCATCGGTGCTGGGCGAGGGCGACCATCGGGTCGAGCTGTACATCGATGACGCGCTGTTCGATACCACCCGGTTCTCCGTTGTGCCGACGCCGACGCCAAAGACGGAATGACGGCGGTCAGCCGGCGCGGCCGATAGGGAACTGCGATGCAGTTCTCGGTCCAGACCGGATGAACAGTCCGCGTGTTGACAAGGATTCGAGCCCCGGTCAGTCTCCGCCGAGGGGACACGCGCACTCATCGGGAAGCTGCGCAGCAGGGACGACATGTCACAGGGAAATGCGGCACTTGCGGTCGTAGGTGATGCGGTGGCTGACGCGGCGGAGACAAGCCTGGCATTGCGCGGGCTGGTGCTGCTTGCGCAGTTCCACGGGATCGCTGCCGATGCGGAACAACTGGCGCATGAGTCCGCTGCCGACGACGGGCAGGTGGACGACACCACGCTGGTGTTGCTGGCGCGTCGCCTGGGCCTCAAGGCCAAGCTGACCACGCCGCCGGCGGAACGACTGGCCATGGCCAACCTGCCCGCGCTCGCGCTGGGCAGCGACGGCGATGCCTTCATCATCGCGCGCATCAACGGCGGCCAGGCCCTGCTGCA
>DKJA01000203.1:0-502 GCA_002454505.1 Oxalobacteraceae bacterium UBA6704 | reverse complement strand
AGGCCCTGCTGCATGACCTGCATGCCAAGCGCCCGCTGACGGTACCGCTGGAGCAACTGCACGAACGCTACCAGGGCCGGTTGCTGCAGGTGACCTCGCGGGCATCGGTACTGGGCGGACTTGCCCGCTTCGATTTCAGCTGGTTCATCCCCGCCGTGGTGAAGTACCGCAAGCTGCTGCTGGAGGTCTTCGTCGTCTCGTTCTTCATCCAGCTGTTCGCGCTGGTAACGCCGCTGTTCTACCAGGTGGTGATGGACAAGGTGCTGGTACACCGCGGCCTTACCACGCTGGACGTGATTGCGATCGGCCTGGTGTCGATCGCGGTGTTCGACGTGGTGCTAAGTGGTCTTCGTACCTACGTGTTTGCCCATACCACCAGCAAGATCGACGTCGAGCTCGGGGCGCGGTTGTTCCGGCATGTGCTGGCGCTGCCGCTGGCGTATTTTGAATCGCGTCGGGTCGGCGACACCATTGCGCGCGTGCGCGAACTGGAAAACATCCG
>DKJA01000128.1 GCA_002454505.1 Oxalobacteraceae bacterium UBA6704 | reverse complement strand
GCGGCATTAGGGACAGACCCCATTTTTCGAGAAACATTGCCTAGAAAATTGGGGTCTGTCCCCATTTTCTAGGCAATGTTTCTGTGCGTCCCCGTACAGCCCCGCGTCCTTCCGCCGCGCACACTGGTCTTAATTTCCCCCACCGGAGCCCGGCATGCCAGAAGGACCATCGCTCGTCATCCTCAAGGAACTCGCCAAGCCGTATGAAGGCCGCACGATCGCGAAGGCGCACGGCAACAGCAAGGGCATTCCGTTCGACGAGCTGCCCGGCCAGCCCATCATCTCGGTCCGCACGTGGGGAAAGCACTTCCTGATGGAGTTGCCGCTGCTCAGCCTGCGGGTGCACCTGCTGATGTTCGGCAGTTACCGGATCGACGAGGAAAAGGACGGCGCCTCACCGCGGCTGTCGCTCTCCTTCGAGGAAGGCGGCGAGCTCAATTTCTATACCTGCTCCGTCAAGACGATCGACGGCGACCTCGACGATGCCTACGACTGGTCCGCCGACGTGATGGCCGACGCGTGGAAGCCGGCCGCCGCGCTGAAAAAGCTGCGGGCGGCGCCGGACATGCTCGTCACCGACGCGCTGCTCGACCAGACAATTTTTTCCGGCGTTGGCAACATTATCAAAAACGAAGTATTGTTTCGTTTGAGAATTCATCCGCTGTCCACCGTCGGGGCGCTGCCGGCGCCGAAACTGCGCGAACTGGTCAAGCAGGCGCGGCAGTACAGCTTTGAATTCCTCGAGTGGAAGAAGGCGTTTGCACTGAAACAGCACTGGCTGGTGCATACGAAGCGGATCTGCCCGCGCTGCAATATCGCGCTGCACAAGGCGCATCTGGGCAAGACGCAGCGCCGGACTTTCTGGTGCGAACGTTGCCAGAAGCGCTACAGCGCAGTGTTGTAAAGCCGTGGCGCAATTGTCCTTGCTTATTGTTAATACGTAGAGCATTGAATACAATCGAAAAACCGTGCCTAAAAATTGCCCGGTACAGTGTCCACGCATTACTTTGCGAAAATCCGCGCCTATGTCTTTCCTGTCCCCCGCCGCGTCGCCCAAGCTGCCGCCCTGGAAAATCCTGCTCGTCGACGACGAGCCCGACATCCACGACATCACCAAGCTCACGCTGACCCGCTTCCGCCTCGACGGCCGCGGCCTGACCTTCCTGCACGCGTACACGGGCATGGAGGCAAAAGAGGTACTGGCGCGCGAGAAGGACATCGCGCTGGTGTTCCTCGACGTGGTGATGGAGCGCGAGGACAGCGGCCTCGAAGTGGCGCGCTGGATGCGGCAGGACCTGGACAACCAGTTCACCCGCATCGTGCTGCGCACCGGCCAGCCGGGCCAGGCGCCCGAGGAGCGCGTGATCGTCAACTACGACATCAACGACTACAAGGAAAAGACCGAGCTCGACCGCACCAAGCTGTTCACAACGACGTTCGCCGCGCTGCGCGCCTACCGCGACATCATGAAGGTCGAGGAAGCGCGCCTGCAGCAGATGCATTACCGAGAGGGGCTGGAGCGAGTGATCGCGGCGTCCACGCACATCTTCAAGCAGCGCAACCTGAAGGACTTCGCCAACGGCCTGCTGCTGCAGGTGGTCGCGCTGCTGCGGCTGGAACAGAGCATGCTGCTGCGGCTGCGCGGCGCCACGGCGATTGCCGGCGACGGCGCGGGCGCCTATGAAGTGCTGGCGCAGATCGGCGAGGAAACGCTGCTGACGCCGGAACTGATGGCGCAGCTGCATGCGGCCCAGAGCAACCGCATTTCGAAGCTGGAAGGCGACACCTATGTCGGCTACTTCCCCAACAACAGCGGCAAGGCATCATTGCTGGTGCTGAAAGGCGTCGAGGAAATCTCCGAGATCGACGCGAAGCTGCTGGAGATCTTCTGCAGCGGCGTGGCGATCGCCTTCGACAATATCCTGCTGAACCAGGAAATCACCGATACGCAGGCGGAACTGATCCTGCGCCTGGGCGACGTGGTCGAATCCCGTTCGCACGAAGCGGGCAACCACGTGCGCCGCATGGCCGAGGTGTGCCACGTGCTGGCGAAAGCGGCCGGCCTGCCGGACGACGAAGTGGCCGTGCTGAAGCACGCCGCGCCGATGCACGACATCGGCAAGATCGCCACGCCGGACTCGGTGCTGCTGAAACCCGGCAAGCTCGATCCGGAAGAGTGGGAAATCATGAAGCAGCACCCGGCCGTGGGCCTGTCGATCCTGGACGGCTCGCAGCGCCCGATCCTGAAGGCGGCCGCCGTCATCGCCCACCAGCACCACGAGAAATACGACGGCACCGGCTACCCGCAAGGCCTGAAGGGCGAAGACATCCACCAGTACGCCCGCATCGTGGCGGTGGCCGACGTGTTCGACGCGCTGATGCACAAGCGCGTCTACAAGGACGCCTGGCCGGTCGAGCGCGTGACGGAATACCTGCGCGAAGTCTCCGGCCGCCACCTCGACCCGCGCTTCGTCGAGCTGCTGATCCAGAACATGGACCAGGCGTTGGCCATCAACGAGCGGCTGCCGGACTAGGCGCCACGGCCGAGGCCGTGTCCGACCTTGGGGTCAACCCTCTTTTTGGACACGAGCTCGACTGTATCGTTGCATCCAAAGCTGAGCTCGTGTCCAATTTTGGGGTTGACCCCAAGGTTGCCAAGGTTGGACACGAACTGAACCGTAGCCTCAAGCAGCCGCAGCCTCCCTCACCGGCTTCCGCTGATCCCGCGGGAAGCGCAGGTGGTAGTGCAGCCCCATCCCCGGGGCGCTGGTGACTTTTACCGTGCCGCCCAGCGGCCCCGTCACCAGATTGAACAGGATGTGCGCGCCCAAGCCCGAGCCGCCGCTGCCCCGCTTGGTCGTGAAGAACGGGTCGAACAGCTGGCCCAGCGTTTCCTGGTCCATGCCGATGCCGTCGTCGCTGTAGTCGAACAGCACGTGGTCGCCGTCCAGCTTGCCGGTGATGCGGATATTGCCCGGCTGGTCTTCGCCGAAGCCGTGCACCAGCGAGTTCATCACCATGTTCGTGACGATCTGCGACACGGCGCCCGGGAAGCTGTCCAGGTGGATGTCGGCCGGGCAGTCCACCTGCACCTTGATCGGCTTGCCCTTCAGCTTCGGTTGCAGCGACAGCAGCACCTCGTCCACGTATTTCGCCAGGTTGAAGTGGCGGATGTTTTCCGACGACTGGTCCACCGCCACCTGCTTGAAGCTGCGCACCAGCGCGGCGGCGCGCTGCGTGTTGGTGGTCATGATGCGCAGCGACTGGTCGATGGTGTCGAAGAAGGCGTTCAGGCCCTCCTCGTCCAGCTGGCCGCCAGCCAGGTCTTCCTTGGTCAGCTTCAGTTCCTGCACCAGGTGCGACGTGGCCGTCACGCAGATGCCCAGCGGCGTGTTGATCTCGTGCGCCACGCCGGCCACCAGCCGGCCCAGCGACGCCAGCTTTTCCTGGCGCACCAGTTCCGTCTGCGCTTCCTGCAACCGCGTCAGCGCGCTGTTCAGCGCCGCGTTCTGTTCTTCCAGCGACGCCTTGGCGCGCCGGATCGCCCGCTCGCCCTGCATCCGCGCCAGCGCCACGGCCACGTGGCTGGCCATGAAGGCCAGCACGTCCAGGTCGGCCTGGGTGTACAGCACGGAGTCGTCATAGCTCTGCACGATAATGACGCCATAGGCCTGGTCGCCCAGCAGCATCGGCGCACCCATCCAGCTGGCGATGTTGGCATTGCCCAGCGGCTCGTCGATCTTGCCGGCCGCCACCAGCGCCGCATAGCTGCGCGCATCGAGCAGCTCGGCGCGCTTCTGCTGCAGCACGTACGAGCTCATGCCCACGCCGTAGCGGAAGCGTTTTACCGGCGCCTCGGGATCCTTTTCATCGACAAAATACGGAATGCTGATTTCCTTGCTGTCCGGGTGGTACAGCGCGATCAGGAAGTTGCGCGCCTCGATCAGGCCGCTGATGATGCGGTGCAGGCGGCCCGGCAGCTCGTCGCTGTCCGACGCGGACGCGGACAGGCTGGCGATCTCGTACAGCGCCCGCTGCAGGTTCTCGGCGCGGCGCCGCTCGGTGACTTCGTGCTCGAGACGCAGCGTGCGTTCGCGGACGGCCCGTTCCAGCCGGTCCATGCTCTGCAGGCCCTGCAGCGCGGACGACACCTGGTGCGCGATCAGCTCGAACAGCGCCTGGTCTTCGTAGCTGTAGGTGTGTTCCTTGTCGTAGCTCTGGATGACGATCGCGCCGACCGCCTGCTGGTTCTGGTCCAGCAGCGGGCAGCCGATGTAGTGCTCGGCGACGGTGCCCACGCCGAACGCGGCGCCGCCACCCTGCCGCTCGATGTGCTCGGCCGCCGTCATCACCAGGCTGCGCCGGTTCAGGATCACCCACGCCGTCGGCGACTCCTCGGGCGACGCCAGGTGCACCACCTGCGCCGGATCGGGCGCCTCGTCCTCTTCGTCGACGAAATAAACGAAGCGCACCGCGTTTTCCGCGCCGTCGCGATCGTTCAGCGCCACATAGAAATTGGCCGCATACATGATGCGGCCCAGCGCGCCGTGCACGGCGCGGAGAAAACGCGCGATGTCCGTGTAGCTCGTCGACAGCTGCCCGATCTCGAGCAGCATCGACTGGACGGCTTCAAGGCGGCGGAGGCGTTCTTCCATCTGGGGTCCCGGGAGTAAATGCATCCGGGCAATATATCAGGCGCCCCCTTCCGCGGCCAGCGCCGGCCGCGCAAAACGCAACAGACTTAGGGTTTTTTATATTCCCGGGCGATCCAGTCTTCCGCGCTGCCAGGATTGAGCCGGAAATCGGGGCGCACGCGCACGCTGGCCAGCTTCTCGCCATACTGGTCGATGGCGCTCAGCGTGGCGTAGGGATCGTCTTCGTCCGGCGTGATGTCCAGGTTGACGGTGACCGGGCCATCGTCCGTCATCACGCGCAGCGACTTGTGCAGCTGCGCATGCAACTGCTGCTCGTGGCGGCGGATCACTTCATTCGCCGTCTTGACCAGCGTGTGGAAGGCGGAAATATCCAGCGGCTTCGGGTTCTTCTTGTCGCGGCCCATCGTCCACGGTCCCACCAGCGCCGGTTCCGGCTCGCCGTCGCGCAGCATGGCGACGGCCCAGCCTTCGTCGTCATCGTTCTTGATGACGCGGGCCGTCCAGCCCTGGCCCTGCCACACGCGGCTTTCCTGGATCAGCGCTTCTTCTTCGGGTTCGATGCTATCGGTGGAATCGACGATGTGGATAGGATCTGTGGTGTCGTTCATGGTCGCAAACACTGTATATAAAACCAGTATCATAGCAGGACTCTTCCCCTCCTGGTACGGTGTTTCGCGCCACGGATGGGGGATGTCCCCACGCCATGCCAACGAGACAATACCGGCATGAAAATGCTCCTCCGCTCCACTCCCCTGCTGCTGGCCTGCGCCGCAGCCTTCGCCAGCGCCGACGAGGTGCAGGTCTACGGCCGCCTGAACGTGTCGATGGAAGCCGTGCGCACGCCCGCCGGCAACCTGACCCGCATGGTCAACAACCGCTCCGTGCTGGGTTTCCGCGGCACCGAGGACCTGGGCGGCGGCCTGAAGGCGCTGTTCCAGATCGAAGGCACGCTGTCGATGGACACCGGCGCCGGTGACATCGCCCGCCGCGACACCCGCCTCGGCCTGGAAGGCCATTTCGGCACGCTGTTCGCCGGCCACTGGGTCACGGCATATAACGGCGCCACGTCCGGCCTCGATCCGTTCTACCCGACGACGGCCGGCTACATGAGCATCCTCGCCAACGGCGCGGCGGCCACCACCGACAACGTGCAGGACATCTCGTCGTTCGACCGCCGCCAGGCCAACAGCATCCACTACTGGACGCCCCGCTGGCGCGGCTGGCAGTTGCGCATGACGCACGGCGTGTCGGAAGAGCGCCCGGCCAGCGGCGCCCACCCTTCGCTGCTGTCGTTCGCGCTGGTGCACGACCAGGGCCCGTGGTACGGCACGCTGGCGCACGAGCGCCACCACGAATACCACGGCCCGAATACGGTCGATACCGGTACGAAGGCGGCGCTGGCTTACCAGTTCGGCGCCACGCGCATCGCCGCGATCGCCGAGCGGCTGGAATACGAGCTGCCGGGCAGCCGGCTCGCACGCAATGCGGTATTCGTGTCGCTGAGCCACCAGATGGGCCGGCACGGCCTGCGTGCGACGGTCGGCAAGGCCGGCGACGGCAGCGGCACGGGCGAAGTGGGCTTTGTCCGCGGCGGCGCGGACACGGGCGCGCTCGACACCACGCTGTGCTACGAATACGCGTTCTCGCCGCGCACCACGGTGTATACCTACTACACACGGCTGCGCAACGACGCGAACGCGGCGTACGACTTCCCGATCAATGGCGTCGGTTCCGCTTCGGTGAACCTGACTGGCTCGCGGCTATCCGCCACCGTGTTCGGCATGCGGCACTCGTTCTGACCTGACCCCGCTTTTTGCACGTTCAGCCCGCGAAAGCGACCATTCGTCGCCCGCGGCTGGTTCCCCGAGGGGTGCGCCGGTACAGTCCAACCATCGCCAGACACCTCACCAGGAGCCATCATGAAAAAACTGCTTGCCGTCACCATCATCGTGCTGCTTTGCATCGCCGCCTTCAACACGCTGGACAACTCGTGGGGCAACGGCTTCTACGTCAACGTCGATGGCGATGAATACGATGGCCCGCTGGGCTGGCTGCTGGGCGTGCTGCTGGCCGGCGGCGGACTGCTGATCGGCGCTGTCGTGCTGGTCTGCGTGGCCGTGCTGGTCGGGCTGCTGTTTGCCGGCCTGGGGATGCTGCTGGTGTTCATCCTGGCCGTGGTGGCCCTGGCGATTGCCGCCGCACTGTCGCCGCTGCTGCTGCCGGCCGCCATCGTGATCGGCATCGTGTGGTTCTTCAACCGCCGCAGCCGGCAGCGCCGCGAAGCGCTGAAAGCCGCGGCCGTGTGATGGCTGGGGACTGTCCCTGCAAGGGACTGTCCCCTCTGTTGCAGTTTGCTCTGAGTTCAAGCAAAGTCAAAAACAACCGAGGGGACAGTCCCCATGAAGCCGGGGACAGTCGCCGCCCCGTCCCGCCTCTGACCCGCTTTTATTTTTTTGCAACGTAGTTTTTATACCCCCGCGCCCGCAGCGCACACGCCGGACACTCCCCGCAGCCATACCCCCAGTCGTGCAGCGCGCCCCGCTCGCCCTTGTAGCAGGTGTGCGTATCGGCGCGGATCAGGTCCACTAGCGCCGCGCCGCCGAGGCGTTCGGCCAGTTCCCACGTTTCCGCCTTGTCCAGCCACATCAGCGGCGTTTCCAGCTTGATGCGGGTGTCCATGCCCAGGTTCAGCGCCACCTGCAGCGCCTTCATCGTGTCGTCGCGGCAGTCCGGGTAGCCGGAGAAATCCGTTTCGCACATGCCGCCCACCAGCACGTTCATGCCGCGGCGGTAAGCCAGCGTGGCGGCCACCGTCATGAACATCAGGTTGCGGCCCGGGACGAAGGTGTTCGGCAAGCCGTTCGCCTGCATCGTGATCTCGATATCTTCCGTCATCGCCGTCTGCGACAGCTGGCCGATCAGGCCCAGGTCGATCATGTGGTCGTCGCCCAGTTTCGCCGCCCAGTCCGGGCGCTCCGCGCGCAGTTTCGCCAGCAGTTGCGGACGCATCGTCAGCTCGATCGCGTGGCGCTGGCCGTAGTCGAAGCCGATCGTCTCGACGCGCTCATAGCGGTCCAGCGCCCAGGCCAGGCATGTGGTGGAGTCCTGCCCGCCGGAGAACAGGACAAGGGCGGCATCGGGTTTCATCATTGCAGTCTTTCGGTAAACTTGGTAAATCCTTATCGGTACGCCATGCGCGCGGCCGATCCGGTAATATCGCGGCAGTAAAACAGACAACCATCAGGGAATCACGAATTTTGGCACAAGTCGTCACCCATGTGCTGCGGCTCGCCTGCGCCACGCTGCTGCTGCCGCTCGCAGTGCACGCGGCCGAAGGCTTGCAGTACAACGTCCGCATCAATGCGCCCGGCGCTCTCGACGAGCTGCTGGAGGAAAACCTCGACCTCGTCCGCTACCGGGGCAATCCCCGTACCGACCGCGAACAGCTGCGCCGGCTCGTGCGCACCACGCCCGCGCAAGCGCAGACGCTGCTGGCCACGGCCGGCTATTACTCGCCCACGGTGAACGTGCGCGTCGAGAACGAAAGCGGCACGCCGCAGGTCGTCGTCGATGTGACGCCCGGCGAACCGGTGCTGGTGGGCGGCGTGGAGATCGTGCTGAACGGCTTCGAGTCCACGCCGGAATCGCCGTTCGACAAGGAAGCGCTGAAAGCCAGCTGGCCGCTGGCCGAGGGCCAGGTGTTCCGCCAGGACGAGTGGGAGACCGCCAAGCGGGCCATCCTGCGCGCCGTCGTGCAGACGCGCTATCCGCGTGCGCAGATGACGGAAAGCGTGGCCACCGTCGATCCCGACACGCGCCGTGCGCTGCTGCGCGTGGCGCTGGACAGCGGCCCCGAGATGCGTTTCGGCGAGCTGAAGATCGAAGGCCTGAAGCGCTATCCGGAAGCGATCATCCGCAACCTGAACACGATCCATCCGGGCGACGTGTACAGCGAGGCGCAGCTGCAGGCCTACCAGGCCAAGCTGCAGGACACCGGCTACTTCGCCGCCGTCGAAGTCAGTGCCGACCTGAACTCGCTGATCGCCGAGCAGCAAAGCGCATCCGACGACAAGGCCGCCGGCACCGCGCCGCCGGCCGAACTGGCGCCGCTGCCGCTGCTGGTGCGCGTGGTGGAGAACCGCCGCAAGAACGCCAGCGTGGGTATCGGCTTCTCGACCAACACGGGCGGCCGCACATCGCTCAGCTACGACGACCTGGCCGTGTTCGGCCTGCGCATGAAAAGCGCGCTGCTCATCGAACAGAAGCGGCAAAAGGCCAATGCGGACTTCTACTTCCCCACCACGGCGGACGGTTTCAGCGACAGCTTCGGTACCGCCGTCGAACGCAACGACATCGAAGGCGAGACGACGCGCAGCGCTTCCGTGTACGGCAAGCGCGCCTGGGGCACGCCGGAACTGGAACGCAGCATCTCGGCCGAGTACCTGAACGAAAGCAAATCGATTGCCGGCGCCGAATCGGGCCACGCACAAAGCTTGCCGGTCACGTTCGCGTTCACGCGCCGCAAGCTGGACAACCTGATCTTCCCCACCAAGGGCTACGTGCTGAACGCCACGCTGGGCGGCGCGCTGCTGCCCGTGCTGACGGACGAGAAGTTCATCCGCGCCACGGCGCGCGGCATCATGTACAAGCCGCTGGATCCGAAGAACCTGTTCATCTTCCGCGGCGAACTGGGCGCGCTGGGTTCCGGCAGCCGCGTCGGCATCCCGAGCACCTACCTGTTCCGCGCCGGCGGCGACAACTCGGTGCGCGGCTACGCCTACCAGGAACTGGGCGTGCGCGAAGGCGACGCCACCGTCGGCGGCCGCTACATGGCCACCGCCAGCGCCGAATACCAGTACTGGTTCCAGCCCACCTGGGGCGCCGCCGTGTTCTACGACTCGGGTAACGCGGCCGATTCGCTGTCCGACCTGCATCCGAAATCCGGCTACGGCGTCGGTGCCCGCTACAAAAGCCCGGTGGGCCCGATCAACGTGGACATCGCCTATGGCCACGCGGTCAAGAAAGCCCGCCTGCACTTCTCTCTTGGATTTACCTTCTGATGGCCGACGAAACGCATACCTCGCAGCCCGATACCACGCCGCTGCCCCGCAAGGAACGGCGCTGGCTGCGCCGCACGCTGATCGGCACCGGCGTCACCATCGTCGTGCTGGGCGGCGCCCTGTGGCTGCTGGGCCGCGAGACGACCTTGCAGCAGATCGCCCAGCGCGTCGCGCGCGCCAGCGGCGGCTCGATCGCCATCACCGGCGTCACCGGCTCGCTGTACGACCACATGCACATCGGCCGCGTCATCTACAAGGGCAAGACCAGCACGATCACGGCCGACAATGTCGACATCGACTGGTCGCCGCTGCAGTTCTTCTCGTCCGGCATCGAGATCAGCAAGATCAACGTGGCCTCGGTATTGATGCAGACAACGGCCAAGGATGACAGCCCGACGACGATGCCCGACTCGCTGGCGCCGCCGTTCCGCATCGCCGTCGACGACGCGCGCCTGGCCAAGCTGACGATGGTCAGCCTGGAAGGCGCCAAAACGGAAATCAGCGACGTGCGCGTGCAGGCCTATGGCGACAAGGCCAGCTGGCAGGTGAAAAACGCCAGCGCCGTGACGCCGTTCGGCCGCGTGGCTGCCGACGGCACGATCGGCGCGGTGAAGCCGTTTGCACTGCAGGCCAAGGCCGCGCTGACGGAAGTGCACATCGCGCCCGGCCAGCCGACCGCGCAGCTGACGGCGGCCGTCACCGGCAACCTGGAGCTGCTGACGGTGGCCGTCAAGGGCACGTCGCCGAACGCCAATGGCGACGGCACCGCCACGCTGGCGCCGTTCGACAAGATCCCGCTGCGCACGGCGGACATCCGCGCGCGCGGCGTCGATCCGTCCCGCTTCCAGTCGGCCTGGCCGAAGGCGAGCCTGGACATGCGCGTGAAGGCCGATATCGGCACGGGCGAAAAAGTGTCGGGCCTGCTCGAACTGGTCAACTCGGCCGAAGCGGGTCCGATCGACCAGGGCCGGCTGCCGATGAAGGCCGTCACCGCGCAACTGGGCGGCACGCTGACGGTGGCCACGCTGGACAATCTGCTGATCGATCTCGGCGCGGCGGGCAAATTCACCGGTGCCGGCAAGATCTCGCGTACCGGTCCGGACGGCGGCATCGACACGGCCGACATCAGGCTGCACACGGACCGCATCGACCTGCGCGCCATCCACGGCAGCGCGAACCGCACGGCGATTGCCGGCGACATCGCCGCGAAGAGCACGGGCCAGGTGCAGACGTTCGACGTGGCGCTGGCCGAAAAGAACCTGCGCCTCGATGCGCACGCGAGCCTGGAAGGCAACGACGTCAAGGTGTCCCGCGCGCGCCTGCTGGCCGGCAAGGGCAGCATCGGCGTGACGGGCCAGGCCAGCCTGAAAGATGACAAGGACTTCAAGGCGCAGGCCACCGTCGATCATTTCGACCCGGCCGCGCTGGGCGACTTCCCGAAAGCGGACCTCAATGCCGTGGCCAACGTGGCCGGCAAACTGGTGCCTGCATGGCAGGCCGGCGTGGACTTCACGATCCGGCCGTCGAAGATCCTCGGCCAGAACCTGAACGGCAGCGGCAAGCTGCAGGCCAATGCGGAGCACCTGACGGGCATCGCCGCCAACGTGGCGCTGGGCCAGAACACGCTGTCCGCCAAGGGCAATTTCGGCCTGCCGGCCGAGAAGCTGGACTGGCGCATCGATGCGAAGAACCTGGCGGCGCTGCAGGCCGGCCTGTCCGGCGCCGTCGACGGCAGCGGCACGGCCACCGGCGGCTACGCGGCACCGCGCACGAGCTTCAACGTCAATGCGCGCGGCCTCGGCATGGCCGGCGCCAAGGTGCGCGCACCGGACAGCGCGATCCAGGCCGCCGGCCAGTTCGCGCTGGCCGGCAAGGACAAGTCGCCGGAAGTGACGGTGTCGGGCAGCGTGCGCCGGGTGAATCCGGCCGCGTTCGCGGCGCAGGCGCCGACCGGCAACATCAACGCCACGTTTGCCGGCAATGCCCGGCTGGCGCAGGACTGGCGCGCCAACGTGAAGCTGGACTTTGCGCCATCGACGCTCGTCAACGCGCCGTTGACGGGCCACGCCAACCTGGTGGCCGACCACATCCACGTGGACAGCGCCGACGTGGACCTGCACCTGGGCCAGAACAGCCTGCAGGCGCAGGGCGCGTTCGGCCGCACGCAGGACCGGCTGAACTGGAAGCTGGATGCGCCGGAGCTGTCCAGCCTGGGCGCCGGTTTCGGCGGCGTGCTGCGCGGTACCGGCACGCTGGGCGGCACGATGGACAAGCCGAACGTGTCGTTCGGCCTGGAAGGGTCGAACCTGGTGCTGCTCACCGAGCACAAGATCCAGGCGCTGAAAGCCACCGGCACGCTGGGCAATATGGAAGCGCTGGTGGCCGACGTGGACGTGACGAACTACAGCTCGCCGTCGCTGACGGTCGACCGGGCGCGCCTGCAAAGCGGCGGCAACCGCGCGGCGCACACCATTCAACTGTCGGCGAAGGGCCCGTCGTTCGATGCGGCGCTGCGGCTGAAAGGCGGCTGGGCCAACGACACGTGGACGGGCGCCATCGACACGCTGCAGAACCGCGGCCGCTTCGCGCTGAACCTGCAGGCGCCGGCACCGCTGGTGATCGCCGCGCCGAAAGGGGCCGGCGTGGCCGGCCTGGCGGCACCGGACCGCATCGCGCTGTCGAATGCGGTGATCGGGCTACCGGAGGGCAGCATCCGCATCGAGAACCTCGAGAAGAGCAATGGCCACTGGCGCAGCCGCGGTGCGGCGGCCGGCGTGCCGGCCACGTACCTGGCGCAGCTGTCGGATGCCTGGCGCAACCGCGTCGTCAGCGACCTGACGCTGGGCGCCAACTGGGGCATCGACCTGACGCTGCCGGCGGTTGCCGGCGCGGCACCGGCCGTGGATGGCTCGGTGCAGGTGTTCCGCGAAAAAGGCGACATCACCGTCACGGGCGGCGAGAAGCCGCTGCCGCTGGGCCTGACGCAGTTGCAGGCCGGCGTCAACGTGAACGGCGATACGCTGCGCGTGCAGGCGGCATTGAACGGCGCCCGCGCCGGCAATGTGCAGCTGAACGCCACGGCGCAACTGCGCAACGGCCGCATCCCGGGCGACAGCCCGTTGAACGTCACCGGCAGCATCGACATGCCGTCGATCGCGTGGCTGGCGCC
The DNA here is from genome assembly GCA_002454505.1 of Oxalobacteraceae bacterium UBA6704. Taxonomy (GTDB): domain Bacteria; phylum Pseudomonadota; class Gammaproteobacteria; order Burkholderiales; family Burkholderiaceae_D; genus Rugamonas. Next base: position 147,974 of record DKJA01000128.1, on the reverse strand, counting down.
GTTCTCCGGCATGGAAGGCCTGGAGCTGGACGGCGCGCTGAAAGGCACGATGGCCGGCAGCGGCACCGTGGCGGCGCCATCGCTGAACGGCGGCGTCAACGGCAGCGGCCTCGTGGTCAACTGGGCCGAACAGGGCGTGCGGCTGAAGAACGGCCAGCTGGCGGCCAGTATCGCCGGCGAGCAGCTGACGCTGCAGCGCCTGCACTTCGAAGGCCGCACGGGCAGCATGGATGCGGATGGCTGGGCGCGGCTCGCCAACAACGAGGCGACGCTGCAGCTCAAACTCAAGGCCGACAAGCTCGAAGCGCTGTCGCGGCCGGACCGCACGCTGGTGCTGTCCGGGACCAGCACGCTGGTGCGCGACGCCAAGCACTTCGCGCTGGAGGGCAAATTCCGCGCCGACCGCGCCGACATCGAACTGCCGGACGAGAACTCGCCGACGATCAGCGACGACGTGGTGATCCTCGGCCGCACCAAGCCGACGCTGAAGGAAAAGGCCGAAGCGATGCCGCTCGGCGTGGACCTGGAAGCGGACCTGGGCCGCGACTTCCGCCTGAGGGGCAAAGGGCTGGATGCCTACCTGGGCGGCGCCGTCCACGTGCGCATCGCCGACGGCCGCGCACCGCGCGTCAACGGCAGCATCAACGTGGTCAGCGGCACGTATGCCGCGTATGGCCAGAAGCTGGCGATCGACCGCGGCGTCATCAACTTCACCGGCGCCTACGACAACCCGGGCCTGAACATCCGCGCCGTGCGCAAGCGGCCGGAAGGCAGCGAGCTGTCGGAAACCAACGTGGAAGCGGGCGTCGAAGTGCGCGGTACGGCGCTGTCGCCGACGGCGCGGCTGGTATCGACGCCGGCCGTGCCGGACAGCGACAAGCTGTCCTGGCTGGTGCTGGGTCACGGCACCGAGGACATGGCGGGCAACGAGATGGGCCTGCTCAGCACCGCCGCCGGCGCGCTGTTCGGCGGCAAGGGCGGCGGCAGCTTCGCCAACAAGGTGGGGCTGGACGAGCTGGGCGTGTCGCAGGGCTCGGGCACGGCCACGGGGCTGGAGAACACCGTGGTCACGGTGGGAAAGAAGCTGTCGTCGCGCGCCTACGTTTCGTTCGAGCAGGGTGCGGGGACGGCCACGTCGCTGGTCAAGCTGCGCTACAAGCTCAATCCGCGCATCACGCTGCAGTTCCAGACGGGGACCAACAACGCGCTGGATGTGCTGTATACGTGGGCGTTCGATTGATCGGGGACTGGGGACTGTCCCCAAGGGGGACTGTCCCCGGGGTTGCTTCTGCTGCTCGTGTCCCGATAACGTCAAAAACAACCCCGGGGACAGTCCCTTGCAGGGACGGTCCCCATGTATCCCCTACTCCGGATTCTTGTCCGGCACCGGATCGTCCTGCTCCAGCGGCCCGTCCGGATGATGCGGATGGGTCGGCTGCGAGTCCGGCGTGGGGTCGTCGACGGGCACCGGCAGGTCCGGCGCGCGGTGGGCCGACAATGGCGTGCGCGGCATGAATGGGTCCATGATTCCTCCTGTGCTGTGAAAGCCGAACATAGCATGCCCCCTGTTTCGGTGCCGCAGCGTTACAATCTGCCTTTTGGCTGAACCGAAGCGCCATGCAACTGACCACCATCGCCCTGTTGATCCTGATCCCGCTGCTGATCTGGCGGATCTACTCGCGCCTGAAGAACATCTTCGTCCGGCAGGAATCGCTGATGTGGAAGCACTGGCTGGGCGCGGTGCTGTTCCCGCTGCTGTTGCTGGCCAGTGCCGGCTCGGTGCTGGGCGACGTGCTGGCCCTGTCCTGCCTGGGCGGCGGTGCGCTGGCGGGCGGCTGGCTGGCCGTGTTCGCGCTGAAGAAAACCCGTTTCGAGCAGATCGGCCCGCGCTTCTTCTTCAAGCCGTACGACCGCTTCGGCATCCTCGTCTGCCTGCTGTTCGCCGCGCGCGTGCTGCACATCGGCGTCGAGCTGTACCTGAACCGGCAGTCCGACTTCCCGCTGCCGATCACGCGCGAGATGGTACTGCGCCATCCGCTGTCGTGCGGCGCGTTCGGCCTGCTGGCCGGCTACCTGGCCACGTACTCGATCGGCATGCTGCGCTGGCGCCGGGCGCAGCCGCCACTGCCGGAGATGGAATGAATCCGGAAGACGCCGTGCCGGCCGAACTGCTGCCCCACGATCCCCGCCTCGCCGACGCGCCCCGCCAGCAATTCCTGACCGAACGGTACCTGCTGCCGGCCTTGCCGGCGCTGCAGGCGCTGCTGCTGCACGTGCGGAGCGTGCTCGATCCCGTGCTGGCCACCCGACTGCCGGTCCAGCCGCCGCTGCGCTATCCGCAAGGGCAGTGCCTGGCCATCACGATCACCGCGCACAAGCTGCTGGGCGACCTGCGGCCGCAGGCATTGCGGGGCCCCGCCGCGGCCGGCCTGGACGCACTGCGCACCTTCATCGGCGCGGGCGGCGAAGTCCGTCACGTCTGGGGTGTCATGCATGGTGCGACCTTGCGCAACGCGCTGCTGGTCGGCACGCTGCTGGCCGACGTGGCCGGCGACAGCATCGACCCGCACGCCGCGAAAGTGCGCATGCTGCCGCTGCACCGGTCCGGCCTCGTGCCGGTCCGCGACCACCACCATTTCGCCCTGATCGCCGCGCGCGGCAGCCAGGTCCGCGTGCTGCCGAACCACGTGCTGCCGGCGCTGGCGCCCTATGCGCCGTTGCTGCTGCTGGTGCCCGGCGGCGCCATCCGGCTCGAAGCGGCAGCGCCATACATGCAGGCGCTGGCCCATGCGAGCGGCTTCGCCTCGCCCGCCCTCGTGCTGGACAATCCGCCCATCGATGCCGAACTGTTCGGCGTGATGGCCGGCGTGCTGGCTGCCGCCGGCTTCGCCGTGGCCGCCGACCCGGCACAGGGCCGCGCCGAAGCGCTGGCACTGTGCCGCAGCTACCGCGACCAGCGCCGCCGCCCCGCCGACACGCACCACCAGCAGGCATCCGCCGAACTGGTGCGCGCCAACCACCAGCTGCGCGGCCTGCACGTCTCCGCCACACCGCTGGCCGACGCCGCCTGGAGCGGCTGACGCCCCCCGCAAATATTTCTCCAAACAAAAAATAGGGACAGACCCTGTTTTACAGGAAACAGCCGCTGGCGAACTTGCAGCAGGCGTAAAAAAACCGCGCGGTGCGCGGTTTTTTTGAGCGGCCGGCGCCGGGTCACGCAGCCTTCGCCGCCGGCTCGTCCTTCCGGCGCTGCAGCACGAAGATCGGCTGCGCCCACTGGGTGTCCTTCTTTTTCTTGCTCGTGATGAGCGTCAGTTCGGAAGGATCGTAGACGTCCGTGTTGTGCGTCAGCGGCGTCGTCATCAGGTATTGCGCCTCGGTGTTCTTCAGGAACTCGCCGACCAGCTGGATGTTGCGGATGTCCAGGTGGGCAAACGGTTCGTCGATGAACACGAAGCCGCCGGAACCGTCTTCCGACTTCAGCAGGCCGATCAGCAACACCAGCGACTTCATCACCTGCTGGCCGCCGGACGCCTCGCCGTCGTTCATGCCGATCACGCCCTTGCCGTCGAACTTGAAGCGCACGTGCAGGCCGGCCTGCGACAGCAGCAGGTCGTCGTTCTCCAGCTTCACCGGGTCGGCCGACACCTCGATCTTGGCCAGCTCGCCCAGCTCCTTGATGTTCTTGGTGTACTGCTTGACCGTGTAGCGCAAGCGCTCGATGTAGGCGCCGCGGGCATTGCCGGTCGCTTCGATCGCGCGGTTGTTCTGGTAGCGGCGTTCTTCCGTTTCCGACTTGCGGCTGGACAGCTGCTCGTTCAGGCGCGTGTACTGGTCGATGACGGTGGCATCCAGCTCCCAGTCGTCGCGTGCCAGGCTGGCCTGCAGGCTGGCGATGCGCAGGTCCACCTGGTGGGCATTGTGGTGCTGGGCGACGAGCGCCTGGCGGCGCGCCGGACGCCGCCAGCCTCCCGGCAGGTGACGCCATTGCCGGCGCAGCGCGAGCAGCGCACGGGCGTGGTCGGAGCGCTGGTCCAGCTGGCGCTTGTAGTTCAGGCGCATGCCTGCTTCCGCTTCGGACAGCGCCATGCGCGCGCCATTCCACGCACCGTCGGCACGCGTGCGCGCCACGGTGGCGTTCTTCATCAGGCCCTGCAGCTCGCCCAGGCGGGAACCCACTTCCAGGCGTTCCGACCGCAGCGGCACCGACGTGCGCGCAGCTTCGTCGAATTCATCGGCACGGGCGGACAGCTCCTTCACCGCATCCACGCCAGCCACGAGGGCTTTCAATGCGCTGGTTTCCGCCGCCAGCCTGGAGATCTGCAGCGTGAATTTATCCTCTTCCGCTTCCAGCGCCGGCAGGTTGCGCGCGATGGCGTCCTGGCGCTGCGTGCGGCCGGCGGAACCGAAGCGGTAGCGCGACACTTCGACGAACAGCGAGCGGCCGCCGCGGCGTTCCTTGTGGTACGCGTCCGGCGTGATCCATTCCTCGATATTGCCCAGCTTCGCGCCCTGCTCCACCGAGTCCACGCGCGTGATGCGCGACAGCTGGTCGATCAGCCACTCCGGTGCGCGCGCAGAAAAGCGCACCACCGACAGCAGGCTGTCGTTCTTCGGCTCGTGCGCCTTGACGCTTTCCGGCACGATGAAGTGGCGGTAGCGTTCCTTTTCGGCGAGGCGGTAGGCGGCCGACGCATCGGATGCATTCTCCAGCAGCACCACGGACGCATACCCACCCAGCACGCCTTCGACGGCGCCCTGCCATTTCGGATCCGTCACTTCGACGATATCGGACAGCATCGCGTGCGGGATGTTCGCATCGCGCAGCGCGCGGCGCATCGCCCGCACATTGTCCGGCTCCGGCATCGCCGTCTTGCCCTGCAGCGCGGCGATGGTGGCTTTGTCCGTGGCGATGCGCGACGACACGGTGTCGCGCGATGCACGCAGCTTCGCCAGCTCCGCTTCCTTTTCTTCCAGCTGCTTGGCGACGTCCGCAATGTCGGCGCCGGCCTCGCTGGCCATCTTCTGCAGCCGCGACTTCTGTTCGATCAGGCTGTCCAGCGGCTTCAGTTTCGCGTTCAGCTGCGACAGGCGGCTTTGCAGCGCCGTCGACTCCTGTTCCAGCAACGTCTCCTGCTGCTGCGCTTCCTGCAGCAGCTTGGCCTGCCGTTCCACCTCGCGGCGGCGGTCGGCGATCTGCTGGTCCACCTGCGACAGCGGCTTCTTCGCCTCGCGCAGCTGGCGGCCCAGGTTGTTGGCCTTCTCGCGCGCCTCGTGATATTCCAGCGACGGCAGCACTTCTTCCTGCAGGTTGCGGCGTTCCTTGTGCAGCGTTTCCCATTGATGGTAGTTGGCCACGCGCAGGCGCAGGCCTTCCAGGTTCGCGCGCGAGCCATCCAGTTCCGCCTCGAAGCGCTTCAGCTCTTCCTCGGTGTCGCGCTGGTGGCGCTTCGCCTCGTCGTACGCATCGAGCACCTCCTTGTCGCCGAACACCTGGAACACCAGGTCCAGCAGCTGGCGCGGCGCGTATTCGCACAGCTTGTCGGTCTCGCCCTGCTCCAGCGCCAGCACTTTCGCCATGGCCGGCGACAGGCCCGCATTGGCCAGTCGTTTTCTATAGTTCTCGACGCCGAGCCAGTCGTTCGCTTCGGTGACTTCCTCGATGTCCACGTTCCCGGGGCGCATCAGGTACTGGCGCTTCCAGTCGCCGCCGTTCTTCTGGATCTGGCAGAACAGCGTCACCTCGTCTTCGGAGAAGAAGCCGCTGGAACGGAAGGGCCGGTTCGACAGCTGGCGGCCGGTGGCCTTGTTGTCGACGACGGCGCGCAGCCACGCGCTTTGCTGGCCCGAGTGGCGGGCATAGTGTTTATAGGTGCGGCCCATCGAGCAGTCCAGGCCGAACAGCGTGCGCAATGCATCGAGCAGCGTGGTCTTGCCGGAGCCGTTCTGGCCGGCGATGGTGATGATCTTCGCGTCCAGCGGAATGTTCTTGATGCGCTGCCAGTAATCCCAGTGCACCAGTTCCAGCGATTTGATGTGAAACATGGTCAGCTCCTGTCGGTGTCGTTGGCGGCGTCGCGGATCGCGTCGGCCACTTCGTCGGTCGCGGCTTCGTCGGCCACTGCCTCATTGGCGGCGGCCAGCGCGGCGCGGGGAATGTGCACCACCTGGTCCGGCGCGCGCTTGAACACGTCGGCCAGCGCGCCGTTGATGATGCGTTCCTTCAGCAGGTCGGTGTCCATCAGCAGGTCCAGCAGCGGGCCTTCGACGAGGATGTCGCCGCGGCGCTCGATGAAGCCCAGCTTGGACAGGATGCCCAGGTTCATGTCCATCCGCGTCTTCTTGCCCAGCTTGTCGCCGAAGTCGGCCAGCAGCGCCTTGTACGGAATGCCGATCGACGTGTCTTCCGCGCGCGGCACGGGCTTGTCGGTGCCGAACATGTCGTTCTGGTCGTCGTCCGCATGCTGGTGGGTGGCCTGCCGTTCGCGTTTCGGCAGGATGATCAGCGCCCACAGCACGACCAGCAGCGCGACGCCGTCGCGGGCCAGGCCGAAGTTATTGTTCTGCCACGTGTCGCGCGCACCGAAGATCTTCGGTTCGATGGTGCGGGTCAGCGCCAGCGTCACGTGGTCGGCGTAGACGTTGTCCAGCAGCTTCAGGCCGCAGGCCAGCAGGCGGGCATCGACGTCCTGGCGGAACTGTTCGTCGGACAGCGCGCGCTTGACGAGTTTTTCGTCGCGGCGCAGGGTCTGATGCGTCAGCAGGCGCGCGATCAGGATCTGGGTATCGTCATTCATCGGCTTTGCCGCTTTCTTGCTGTGTAGGGTGTGGCAGATTCAGCGACAGGTTGGCCAGCGACATGGCCGCCACCTCCATGTCGTCCAGTTGCACCATGATGTCGGTCGGTTCGAAGCTCAGAGGCAGGCGCGCCAGGTCGGCGGTCGCGCCCTGCAGGCTCGCTTCGCCCTCGTCGCCCAGCAGCGGCAGCATCGACGCGCGGTACGAGGCGATCGCGAAGCTGGCCGGCAGCAGCGCCTCGTCGACGCGGATCGCTTTCGGCGATTCCTCGGCGATGCTGGGGAAGTTGTTCAGCGTGGCGAAATCGGACAGGCGCTCCAGCCAGTCGTCCAGCTCGCGCTGGATGGCCTGCGTGTCGTTGACGGTGGTCGGCGCATCCTCGCCGGACGGCAGGCCGCCCACGGCGGTGACCAGGCGCTCGGTCAGCAGCTCCGTCTCGGCCACGTCGATCATCTCGGCCGGCGTGATGAACAGCGGCTTGACGGGCTGCTCGATCGCGTTGGCGGCCAGCGAGGCCAGGTCGTCGTGGGCCAGCAGCCAGCGCTTGATGTCCGTCGTCGACAGGCCGGACTGGCCCAGGTGCACGCGCTGCCGCTCGATCTGGTTCAGCGCGCGGGAGAACATGCCCTGCATGTTCAGCAGCGAGCTCTGGGCGCGGCCGATGGCCTGCGCGGCGCGGTGCGTGGCGTGGTCCGCGTTCTCGTCGCTGGTGATCGCGCGCAGGATCTCGGAGCCCTTCTCCACCCAGTCGCACGCCGTGTGCCACTTGACCTGCGACTCGCGCAGGCGGAACTCGGAGCCGGACGCGATCGCGTCGCTGAATTCCTCGGTAAGGTCGGTCAGGCGGCCCAGCAAGTGCTGCAGCTGGTCGGCCGTGACGCCGCCGACGGCCTGCGCACCGGCCACCTGCGACAGCAGGAAGCCCATCTCCGCATCGTCGCCCTGCTGGCCGAGACCGAGCAGGCCGTCCAGCGCGGACAGCACGTTGCGCGCCATCGGCGTCACGCGGTAGACGCCCTGCTGCGCATCCCAGGCCAGCAGCTGGTTCGAGCGCAGGCGGGTCAGCACGGTTTCCAGGCTTTCCGGCAGCAGGTAAGCCAGGCGCGTGTTGATGTCGGCCCGCGAAAACGCGGACACGGTGGCGTCGTTGGCCAGCTCGCGCAGCACCAGCAGGCGCACCAGCACGCCCTCGAAGCCGCCGTGGAACAGCGCCGTGAACACCTGCAGCAGCGGCTGCGCGCGCTTCAGGTGGAACACCTGCTCGATCTCGTCGACGGCGACGTTGGGCTGGAAGTGGGCCTGCAGGGCGTACTGCTGTTCCTGCTCGGTGAGGTTGTGATCGACAGCCGCGGCTGCGCTGGCTGTGCTGTTTGCGATACTCATTGCACTCCGGATTCTGGGCAGCCCGATGCCAGGCTGGCAAGTCTGGGGAGTCGGGCGGGGGCGTCAGTATACCAGTTCCGGGGGGCATTTCTCGCAGAATGCCGGGGACGGGGACTGTCCCGGCACGGGACTGTCCCCTGTTCTGCTGTTCCGTCGGCGCAAAAGACAAAGTCAAACGCAACCGAGGGGACAGTCCCCGCTGGGGACAGTCCCCGGCGCCTACTTTTTGTTCACCTTGTCCAGCAGCTGCTCGAACGAGTCGCCGTCTTCCTCGGTAAACACGAGCCGCACGGGGTACCACTCCAGCGACGGCGCCAGCCACAGGTCCACCTGCTGGCCCTTGTCGCGCTGCGGCGGGGCCTTGCTGAAGTGGACGGCCTGGACGTCGCCCTGGCCGGTGTGCACGGTTTCCGTGCCGACGACCTTGAAGGTCCACGTGTCGGCATTGCGGCGGCCGGCCACGTGGAACTTCCACTCGGAGCCGGGCTTGAACTTGTCCGGCGCGGCGCGGGCGATGGCGGCCAGCTGCCATGGCGCGCTGCTGCGATCCTGTTCGCCGCCCTTCAGCGCCACGGTGTTGTCGCCGTCGGCAAAGGCGATGGTTTTCGTGTCGCGCCGGAAGGTCGTCGTGCTGGCAGCCTTGCGGAAGCGCTTTTCGTAATACGTGTCGGGCGCCAGGCCATAGGCGTCGATGGCGCCTTCGCTGCGGTAGTCCAGCACCTTGCCGAAGATGCCCGAGCGGGCTTCCGTGACGAGCCGGTACTTGCCGTCGCCCTGCTGCCAGCCGATGGTGCCGGTGCCGGACAGCGCGATGCCGTGGTTGCTGGCCTTGATCGTGTACGCCAGGTCCGCCGACGGCGGCAGGTCGAACGCGCGCTTGATGCCGGGGTGGTCGTCCTGGGCCTGGGCCGGAGTCATGCCGGCCGCCAGGACCATTGCCGCGATCGCGGTATTAAAAATCTTGCTCATCTCGTTCCTTATTGTGCCGGCCGCAGGATCTTCGTGACGGTCTGCGTCGTCACGGCCCCGTTGCCTTCGGTATTCCTGATCCGGACCGGATACCAGTCCAGGCTCGGTGCCAGCCAGATGTCGAGCCGCGCGCTGTAGCTGCCGGGCCGCGGCGGGCGGGCCAGGCGCCACGTGACGAGGCGGCCCATCGGCGTATCCAGTTCCTCCTCGCCCACCAGCTGGAAGCGGTAGACGGTGGCGGCGCGGTCCTCGCCCACCTGGATGTCGATATCGCTGCCGAACTGGTTCACGTCGGCGCGGCCGATCGCGGCCAGCTGGAACGGCACCGACGCCTTGTCCTGCGCGCCCGTCAGCAGCGGTGCGCTGCCGGTGCTGGCCGAAAACGTGATGCGCCGCCCGTCGTGGTCGAAGTGGGTGGCCGTCATGGACCGGCTGCGCCGCTTTTCCGTCATCTTCACGGGCGCGATGCCGGCATCGTCGATCGTGCCTTCGCTGGTCAGGTTCAGCAGATCGACGCGCGCGATCAGCATCTTGATGCCCACGTCCAGCCCCACCTTGTACCGGCTGCCATCCGTCTCCCAGCGCATGCTGGCCACGCCCGACCACCTGGTGCCGTCCTTGTCGGTGCGCTGCACGTCCAGCTCGAAACTGGCCGGCGGCGGCACGTTGACGCGGTAGCGCCGGCCGGCTTCCGCCTGCGCCGCCGATTGTACCGGGACGGGCGCCGCGGCGGCGCCGGCTTCGGCGGGCGGCGCCACCGGAGCGGGCGGCGGCACGTCCAGCACGTCCGCCGGCGCGGCCGGCGCGGGGGCCGGATCGGGCTCGGGAATGGCGACGGGCGCGATGGCCGTTGCGGACGCCGGCACCGGCGGCGGACTCGCGCGCTTCGGCTTCGGCGCCGGTTGCGGTGCAGGTGCCGGTTCCGCAGGCGGCGGCTGCACGGGCGCGCGGGGCGGCAACGCCGGCCGCAGCTGCACGCTGACGTTCGCCGGCACCGGCATTTCCCGCGTGCCGTCGCGGCCGATGCGGTCGGCCAGCCAGTCGATCGTCACGTAATGCAGCGCCACGGTGGCCGCGCACAGCACGAGCACGCGGCGCTGCCGGGAAAGAAGGGAAACGATCGTCATGGCCGCCAGTTTAACGGTTCCGCCGCCGGCGCGCTGCGGCGCGGACGACGCCGGCTTGAAGGGCGGCCCCACAATCTGCTACGCTAGGCGGCGAAGGCCCCCGCCAACCGCCTACGGAGACATGCCATGAGCACACCGCAAATGCCCCACATACCCGGCGCAGCCGTGATGACGGATACGCTGGATTTCGTCAAGAACCTGTGGGGCAGCATGGGCGTTCCCGGCCTCGCGTCGCCCACGCTGTCCGTCGATGAACTGGACAAGAAGATCAACGACCTGAAGGCCGTCGAGTCGTGGCTGAACCTGAACATGGCCATGCTGCGCAGCAGTATCCAGGGGCTGGAGGTGCAGCGCAACACGATCGCCACGCTGAAATCGATGGCCCAGACGCTGGCCGAGACGATGCAGCAGCAGGCGCAGGGCCGGCAGGACAAGTCGCTGTTCGACGCGAACCCGTATGCGGCCGCGTTCTTCCAGCATCTCGATCCGGCAAAGAGCGCGCCGAAGCCGGCACCTGCGACAGCACCTTCGCCGGCGCCGGAAAAGCCCGCCGACAAGCCGGCTGCGCCGGATGCGGCCAGCGCCGCCGCCGCGCAGATGGCCAATCCGGCCGCCTGGTGGGCCATGCTGCAGGAACAGTTCACGCAGGCCGTCAGCAATGCGATGGCGGAAGCGAAGCCGCCGGAGCCGACGGCCGATGTGGACAAGGAAGAGCCGCCCGTGAATGGCGCGGCGCGCAAGCCGGCGGCGAAGCGGACACCGAAGCCGAAAGAGTAAGGGGACTGTATTGCCGGGGACTGTCCCCGGCTTCTCGGGGACTGTCCCCTCTTCTGCTTTTGACGTCAACCAAAAAATCAAAAACAACCGAGGGGACTGTCCCCATAAACCCGGGGACAGTCCCCGCGTCTTACGGCTGCTCCACCGCCGCCACCATCTCCGCATCCAGCTCCTCGGCCGTCGCGGTGCGGCCGGGCATCAGCGCCTGCAGCTGCTCGACCAGCTGGGCGAAGCGCTGCTGGCCCGGCGCCAGCCCGTCGACATGCATCAGCACCGTGTTCGCCTCCAGCATCAGCGCCTCGTCGTAGCCCGACTGCTGCATGTGGCTGATCATCATCTGCGCGGAGTTGAACAGGATGCGCATATTGTCCGGCAGGCGCTCGCGCGCTTCGCGCATCCACGCGATGGCGTCGCCGAAGCGGCCCGTCTTCCACAGCAGCACGCCCTTGTTCATCATCTCCGACGCCTCCTTGCGGGCGGCGGCAATGAAGTCCACGCCCTCCTCGCTCATGCGGGCGCGGTCGAAGATGCGCTGCACTTCGTCCAGCAGCACCGGGTTGTCATGGTTGTTGCGGATCACGTGGCACAGCAGTTCCACCGGCGCGTCCTTGACGCCCACCGCGAACAGCAGCGTGGCCATCTCGATGCAGGTGGCCGTCTGCGGGCGCTTCCTGTCGTTGGCCAGCAAGGCCTCGAGCTGGTCGCCGGACTTGCGCGCGCGGCGGTAGTCGCCGCTCTCGTGGTACACCATGCCTTCGGTGATCTTGCTGCGCAGCTGCACCAGGTCGCCGGGGAAGTCGCGCTGCGCCGTGGCCAGCAGCCGCAGCGCCTCCTTCGTGTCGCCCTTCATGCCGCACACGCGGGCCATGCCGAAATACGCGTCGACCGTCTTGCGGATCGAGTACTCGCCGATCGCCAGGCATTTGCGGAACGCGTGTTCGGCCAGCGGGATATTGCCGATCCGGAGCGCCGAATTGCCCAGGTTGCGCTGGCGCGGCACGGAGTTCGGCGACAGCTTGGCCGCCTTCTCGAGCACGTCGCAGGCGTCCTCGTGGCGGCCCATCAGCGCCAGCGACTGGGCCAGCTGGTCGTATGCATCGATATAGAAACGGTTCTCGGCGATCACCGTCTGGAACATCTGGCGCGCCGCTTCATGGTCGCCGTTGGCCAGCCGGATCTTGCCCAGGCCGGTGCGGGCCCAGTTGTATTCGCGCTCCTCCAGCAGCCGTTCGTAGACGACGCGCGCCTTCTCCGGTTCGCCCGCCTTCAGCAGCAGCGATGCCTTCATCCGCATCAGGTCGATCTCATGCACCTTGTGCTCGGCGATCTGCGCATCGCACAGCTTGGCCGCGCGCAGGTAGTCCTTCTCGATGTAGGCGGCGTCGATCTCGTGGAAGATCTGCTTCTTGTGCCACACGCGGTTCAGGCGCGTCAGCAGCACGCCTTCCGTGATCGGCTTGATGATGTAGGCGTCCGGCTGGTGCTCGGCGGCGCCCATCACGGATTCCACGCTCTTCTCGGCGGACACCATCAGCCACACGCTGCTGGGTATCATCAGGTGGCGCACGCGCGCCTCTTCCAGCACCTGCTGGCCGTTCTTGCCCTCGCCCAGGTTGAAGTCGCACAGCACCACGTCGTAGTGGGTGCGCGTGAGCAGCGTCATCGCCTCGCCGCCGGACGAGGCCTGGTCGATGTGCTTGGCGCCGATATTGCGCAGCGACTCGCGCAGCAGCTGCCGGATGCCGACGAAGTCGTCGACGATCAGGTAGCGCTTCTCGCTCCAGTCGACCGCCGAGATCTCCGGGATCGGCGCGCCGCTGGCGGTGATGTACGTGTTGGTCATGGCGTCAGGGCAGCGTCAGTACGAAGGCCCCGCCGCCCAGCGGGCCGCCGTTCTCCAGGCGGATGCTGCCGGCCTGCTGGCGGCGCTTGTGCATCTTCGCCACTTCGCTGGCGAAGAACAGCCCCAGGCCGCTGCTGTTGGTGAGGAAGTTGACGCCGCGGCCGACGGCATTGCCGGCCTCCAGCATCGACGGCGGGAAGCCCATGCCGTTGTCTTCCACGCGCAGCTCCAGCATGCCGTCGCGCTCCGTCACCTGCAGCCGGATGCGGTCGCGCGTGTAGCGCACCGCGTTGTTGATCGCATGCGCCAGCACGCCGATGACGAGGTCTTCGTCCAGGGTCCACAGCAGGTCGGGCGGGAATTCGATGTCGAGCGCCACCTGCTTCGATTCCAGCAGCACGCGGGCCTGGCTGGCCACCTGGTGTACCAGCTCGCTGACGGGCACCGTGTTCGGCTCGAACGGATAGGTGGGCTTGCCCACCTCCTTGTACAGCGCCAGCAGCTGCATCAGGTTATCGGACAGCCGGCGCGTCTGGTACAGCATGTGGGCCAGCTGCGGGTACGACGCATCCTGCGGCGTCAGCGGCGCAGTCGGCACGTTGGCTTGCGCGTTGGCTTGCGCATTTGCTTGCGCATTTGCTTGATTAAGTAAATTCTCCAGCGTGCCGCCCAGGACGCTGATCGAATTCTTCATGTCGTGCACTGTCGATGCGAGAAACACGAACAGCTCCGGCGAGCCCTGTTGATCATCCATCCTGTACTCCGTGCCGCGGCGGCATTGATTCATGGCCGGATTATAGCGTGGCGCCCGGCCGGCCAGCGGCCGCTATGGCACCATTGCGACAGTCTTGCGGCGCGCCTTGAGCTCGAAGCGGGCCGGGTCCAGCGCCGCGGCCAGCGTGGTTTCCAGCGGCAGCGGCGCGTCTTCCAGCTGGCAGACCAGCAGCTCGGCGGCCAGCGGCGCCCAGATCAGGCCCCGCGACGCATAGCCCAGCAGCGCATGCAGGTTCGGGTAGCGGACGATGTCGCGCAGCCGTTCGGGACGGCCGGGCGCCTGCGCATCGGGCAAGGCGCCCACCAGCGGCAGCCGGTCCGGCGCCATGCAGCGGAAGCCCACGCGGCCGGCCAGCGGCGGATCGGCCGGGACGCGGTCGTCGCCCAGTATTTCGCGGGCCCGCTGCAGGTTCTCCTGCTGGCTTGCGGGCCGCAAGGCACGGTCGTCGTCGCGGTCGTAGGTGGCGCCCACGCAGGCGATGCCGTTCACCACCGGCGTCAGGTAAGCCTCGCGGCAGACGACCAGCGGCAGCCGGGCCGAATCCGCTTCGACCAGATGGGTGACCTGGCCGCGCATCGTGTACAGCGGCAGCGCCGCCGTCTGCGGCAGCTGCAGCGCACCGGCGCCGTTGGCGACGATCACGTGCGCGGCCCGGGCCAGCTCCCGCCCGCCGCCAAGCACGAGCCATTCCTCGCCTTCGCGCTGAAGGACCAGTGCCTCGGTGCTGAAAATCCGCTGCAATCTGGCGCCGCAGGCATCGAGCATCGCGCGACAGGCGGAGGCTGGATTGGCCCAGCCGCCCTGCCCGAACAGCCACGCGCCGTGCGGCGTGTTCGAACCGAGCCGCGCCGACGCTTCGTCCGCAGTGAGCCAGCGCACGTATTCGGGCGGGTAGTTCCACTGCCGGACGACTTCTTCCTGCAGCGCCGCATGTTCGGCATCGCGCGCCAGCTGCAGCACGCCGCACTGCTGGCCCAGCACCGGCGCGCTGCCGTCGCCGGCCATGCCGCCCAGCGCCTGCCAGCGGCGCAGCGCGTACAGGTAGGCGGCCCGCGTCAACCGCGTGGGAAGATTGTCGTCGCGCGACAGCAGCGGCATGAAGATGCCGGCCCGGTTGCCGGATGCTTCCTGTGCCGGTTCCGCATGCCGCTCGACCAGCGTGACCTGCCAGCCGTGCGCGCACAGTCGTTCGCAGGCGGCGGCACCGGCGACGCCGGCACCGATCACCACCGCGGTGCGTACCGGCGGCGCGGGGCGCGGCGGCTGCGGCTTGCGGCTCGTGTAGCGCGCTTCCAGCGTGGCGGTTTCGACTTCCCATGAAAAACCGGCGGCGCGCAGGCTGCGGCGCCATGCTTCGTCGCCCGCGCACGTGAAGAGCCGCGCCCCCGGCACGGCAAGCCGGGACAGCGCACGCAGCGACGCCACCGGTGCCGGCACGTGGAACTCGTCCACGCGGGCCGCCAGTTCCGGCAGCATGGCGTCCACATCGCCCAGCGCGATGTCGAGGATGGTGCGGCCGCCATCGAGTTCGATGCGGTGCAGCCCCGGCACGTTCGTCGGCCACTGGTCCTGCAGGCCGTCAGGCGCCTCAGGCAAGGCCGCCAGCACGGCGATGTAATGCAGCCGGCCGCCCGCCGCCCGCGCGGCGGCAAAATAGTCGCCGCCGCCGAAGCCCAGGTCGAGGACGACGCGGTCAGCCAAGGCGCGCGCACTCCTTGTGGCGGAAGCACGCGGCATCGTGGTCGTTGACGATGCCGATCCCCTGCAGGTAGGCGTAGATGATGGTCGAGCCAACGAACTTGAAGCCCCGCTTGGCCAGGTCTTTCGAGATGCGGGCGGACAGTTCCGTCTTCGCCATCCGGTCGGCCGGCGAGGCGATGTGATTGCAGATTGGCTTGCCGTCCACCCAGGCCCACAGGTAGGCGTCGAGCGTCTCGCCGGCCGCGCGCATGCGCAGGTAAGCCTGCGCGTTCGTGATGGCGGCCGCCACCTTCAGGCGGTTGCGCACGATGCCAGGGTTGGCGAGCAGTTCGGCCACCTTGTCGGGGCCGTAGGCGGCGATTGTTTCGGCATCCCAGCCATCGAACGCGGCGCGGTAGGTTTCGCGCTTGTTCAGGATGGTCTCCCACGACAGGCCGGCCTGCGCGCCTTCCAGGTTCAGCATCTCGAACAGGCGCAGTTCGTCGTGGCAGGGTACGCCCCACTCTTCGTCGTGGTAGGCGAGGTAGCGAGGGTTGGCCGGGTTGGCCCAGGTGCAGCGGGTGGGATTCGACATGGCCGCAAGTATACTTTACTCCCGGGGACCGTCCCCTACCCCACCATCTGCCGCAGCTTCTTGCGCATGGCCTTCTCGCGCTGTTCCTCCTCGTCCCAGTCGTGCCGGATGGCCTTCCACAGCGACCACGCCATCAGCACGATCACCACCGTGAACGGCAGCGCAAACACGATGGTGGCCGTCTGCACGGCTTTCAGGCCGCCGGCCAGCAGCAGGCTGAGGGCGATGCCGGCCACCAGCACGCCCCAGACGATCTTGATCTTCTTCGCCGGCTCGGGATTGCCGTTGGTGCTCATCATGCCCAGCACCAGCACGGCCGAGTCGCCCGACGTGACGAAGAACACCATCACCAGCAGCGTCGCCACGGCGGACATGATGGCACCGCCCGGCATCGCTTCGAACATGCGGAACAGCGCCGTCGACACATCGGCCTTGACCGCTTCGGACAGCGGCACGTGCTGCCAGATCTCCAGGTACAGCGCGGTGCCGCCGAAGATCGAGAACCACAGGAAGGCGGCCAGCGACGGGCCCACCACGGTGCCGATGATGAATTCGCGGATCGTCCGCCCCTTCGATACGCGGGCAATGAACAGGCCGACGAATGGCGACCACGAAATCCACCAGGCCCAGTAGAAGATGGTCCAGCCGCCCACCCAGTTGCCGTCGCGGAAAGGCGTCATGCGCAGGCTCATGCGCACGAAGTCGCTCAGGTAGCTGCCCAGCGTATTGGTCAGCGTGTCGATGATGACGATGGTGGGTCCCAGCAGGAACACGGCCAGCGCCAGCAGGCCGGCCAGCACCATATTGAAGTTGGACAGGTAGCGGATGCCCCGGTCCACGCCGGACACCGCCGACGTGACGAAGATCGCCGTGGTGACGACGATGATCAGCACCTGCGCGGTGGGCGTCACGGCGATGCCGAACACGGCATCCAGGCCGCTGTTGATCTGCAGCGCGCCCATGCCCAGCGAGGCGGCCACGCCGAACGCGGTGGCGATCACCGCCAGGCCGTTGAACAGGCCGCCGAGCCTGCGCGGCCACGTCCACGGCAGCGCGTCGGTAACGGTGCTGATCAGCGAACGGCCTTCGCGGCGGTACTGGAAAAACGCGATGGCCAGCGCGACGATGCTGTACACGGCCCACGGGTGCACGCCCCAGTGGAACAGCGCGTAGCGCATGGCGGCATTGGCCGCTTCCGGCGTGCCCGGGTTGATGCCGGGCGGCGCGATGGCGTAGTGCGACAGCGGTTCGGCAACGCCCCAGAACACCAGGCCGATGCCCATGCCGGCGGCGAACAGCATGGCGAACCAGCTGGCGGTGGAGAACTCGGGGGTGTCGTCTTCACCGCCCAGTTTCAGGTTGCCGTAGCGGCTGAAGGCAAGGAAGGCGGCCAGTAACACCAGGCCCAGGACGAGCCACAGATAGAAAAATCCGAAGTTGCGGGTGATGGCGGAAAGCAGTGTGTCGAACTGCGCGGACATCGAAGCGGGCGCGATCACGCCCCACAAGACGATCAGCAGGATAAAGCCCGCAGTTAAGATGAGTTGCATGGTATCTCCTGTTGCGGCAAGGCGGCATTATACGGGCGCCCCAGGAAATCCGCCGCACGCGCATCAGGCGGGCAGGCGTGCGATCGCTTCCTTCAACGCTTCGTAGCAGGCCGGATCGAGCGCCGTGCCGACCGTCTTGCCCATCATTTCCAGCGCCTGCGGAATCGGGATCGCGCCCCGGTACGGGCGCTCCGCGGTGATCGCATCGAAGATGTCGGCGGTGGTGATGA
The DNA here is from genome assembly GCA_002454505.1 of Oxalobacteraceae bacterium UBA6704. Classification (GTDB taxonomy): domain Bacteria; phylum Pseudomonadota; class Gammaproteobacteria; order Burkholderiales; family Burkholderiaceae_D; genus Rugamonas. The sequence continues at coordinate 130,247 of DKJA01000128.1, read as the reverse complement.
TGCGGGTTTCGATGTCGATGTCGGCGGCGCCCAGGCCGCGCGGGTAGCCGGTGCCGTCCAGCTTTTCATGGTGGGCGCCGGCGATGCGCGCCAGCTCGGCGAAGGCATCGATGCGGCCCAGGATCGTTTCGGTGTATTCGGCATGCAGCCGCACCGCTTCCCACTCCGTGCGGTCCAGCGCGCCGGCCTTGTCGAGCACACTGTTGCTGACACCGAGCTTGCCCACGTCGTGCAGCAGCGCACCGCGCTTGAGCCACCGGCGCCGCGCATCCGAGAAGCCCATCTGTTCGGCGATCAGGTCCGTGTACAGCGCCACGCGGGCACTGTGGCCGCTCGTGTACGGGCTTTTCGAATCGACCACCTGGCCGAAGGCGGTGGCGATGTCGTCCAGGTAGTCTTCGTCCAGCGGCACCGAATGGCCGGCCGGCTCCAGCGCCAGCACGGCCGCATCCACCTCGGGCGAATCGAGCATGGCCCAGAAGGCGTCGTCGCGGGCGATGTCGTCGAACGCGGCAACCAGCGCCGGATCGAACCATTGACCGGAACGGGCCTTTGCTTCGCGCAGCGCGGCGGCCCGGCCGTCGGCCTTGTGGAACACGTCGATCACCTGCGCCAGCAGGGCGATGCGGGCGTACATCGGGATCGCGTCGCCGGCCAGGTTGTCGGGCCGGCCGCCGCCGTCGTAATGCTCGTCGAGGCTGTAGATGCCGGCCGCCACGGCATCGGAAAAGCGCAGCAGCCGGGCGATGTCGGCGCCCCGCTGGCAGCGGGTGGCGATCAGTTCATCGGTGATGCGCTTGCCGTCCTTCAGGATCGTCATCACGCTGCGGAAGCGCTCGGCCAGGCCCGCATTCAGGCCCGTGTGCGTCAGCACGAAGCCGAGCACCTGCGGCAGGCTCGAACCGACCGTCTTGAAATCGCGCTTGAACGACAGGTCGTCCGTCATGTACAGCTCGCAGATGCGCGCGGCATTGCTGCTGCAGCCCAGGTCCTTCAGCAGCACCGCGTAATACAGCTCCCACAGCTCGTGCTGCGGCAGGCCGACGCGGCGGCCGATGGCCATGCCGATCCAGCACGCGCGGACGCAGTGGCCGGCCGGCTGGCCTTCGGTGATGTCGAGCGCGTAGCTGAGCGCGCCGATCAGTTCGGACAGTTTCAGCGACGATGCCGGCGTGGCCGGATCGGGAGAAGGATGGGAGAGTTTCATTGAAGACATTTGTGTAGCTGCACAGAATTTATTGTACGGGTTTACGCCACTTTCTCCTGCCGCCATGCCATCGCCGCCACGCCGGTGACGCGCTGCTGCAACAATCGCGGCATGCCGCCTGAATGTCCTGCCAACCTTGCCGGTTCTGCTACATTGCTACCTTCCTGTCCTGCCGCCGGAGCCCGCATGCCGATCCGTCCCGCCCTGGGCCTTGCCGCCCTGCTGTGCGCACTGCCCGCCGCCGCGGCGCAGCCGCTGGCAACGCGCATCGATGCCGCCATTGCACGGTACTACAAGGCGGACGAGCCGGGAGCCACGGTGATCGTCACGCAGCGGGGCAAGCCCGTGTTCCGCAAGGCATACGGCCTGGCCAGCGTGGCGCCGCGCCGGGCGATGACGCCGGCCATGGTGCAGCGCCTCGCTTCCGTGACGAAGCAGTTCACCGCCGCGGCGACCCTGCTGCTGGCCGACGAAGGCCGGCTCGCGCTGGACGACGACATCACCACCCACCTGCCGGACTACCCCGCGCATGACCGGAAAATCACCATCGAACACCTGCTGACGCATACCTCCGGCATTCCCAGCTACACCGGCATCGCCGGTTTCGCGGACGCGCGGGGCGACGACGTGACGGTGCAGCAGATGATCGACCGCTTCAGGGATCTGCCGCTGGAATTCGCGCCGGGCACGCGCTACCGCTACAACAACTCCGGTTACTTCCTGCTGGGCGCGATCATCGAGAAGGTTACCGGCCAGCCGTATGCGGAGTTCATGGCGCAGCGCATCTTCGTCCCGCTCGGCATGCAGGACACCGCGTACGCCGGCCACGAGCGGCGCCCGGCACCGCATGCGGCCGGCCACGCGCGCACCGCCGCCGGCTGGGGCCCGTCCTTCGCGCTCAGCATGACGCAGCCGTATGCGGCCGGCGCGCTGGTGTCCACCGTGGACGACCTGGCCCGCTGGGATGCGGCGATCGCCGCCGGCAGGCTGCTCAAGGCCGCCACCTGGCAGCGTGTGTTCACGGCTTACCGGCTGGCCGACGGCACCAGCACGCACTATGGCTACGGCTGGTCGGTGGGCGAATGGCACGGCAGCCCCGCCCTGTCGCACGGCGGCGGCATCGATGGTTTCGCCACCTATGTGATGCGCCTGCCCGAGCAGGGCATCTACGTGGCGGTGCTGCAGAACGCGGACAGCCGGCCCGTGTCGCCGGACGTCCCGGCGCGCAAGGCCGCGGCGATCGCGGCGGGCAAGCCTTATCCCGAACACAGGACCGTCCGGCTCGCGCCGGCCGCGCTGGCCGGCCTGGCCGGCAACTACGGCATCGACGGCAAGCCGAGCCACACGGTGCGGCAGGATGGCGCCCACCTGCTGCTGCAGCGCGAGGTCGGACCGGCCCGGCGCCTGCTGCCGTTTTCCCCGACCGGCTTCGCCGTCGAGAACACGCTGGCGACAGTGAAGTTTACGCGCGGTGCCGACGGCACGGCACGCACGCTGGTGATCGACGATACGACGAAACTGATTCCGCTGGAGCGGATCCGGTAGATGATTTTCCCCACCCCATACACGGGAGTTCCCATGCAATTCGAAGCAAGACTGGAATGGCAGCGCAACGGCCACCATTTCCTCGACCAGAAATACAGCCGCGCGCACGAATGGATCTTCGACGGCGGGCTGCGCGTGCCCGCCTCGTCGTCGCCGCTGTCGGTGCCGCTGCCGATGTCCGTGGCCGACAATGTCGATCCCGAGGAAGCGCTGGTGGCCGCCGCATCGAGCTGCCACATGCTGTTCTTCCTGTCCATCGCGGCAAAGCACGGCCACACCGTGGAAAGTTACATCGACAACGCGGTGGGCCTGCTGGAGCAGGATGCCAACGGCCGCATGGCGATGACCAGCATCACACTGCGGCCGGAGATCACGTTCGCCGGCATGGCGTGGCCCGGCGAGGACGAGATCGCGGCGCTGCACCACGCAGCGCACGACAGGTGCTACATCGCCAATTCGCTGAAGACGGAAATCACCATCGAACCGCCCATCGAGCCGGAAGGCTGACCGCTCCGCCGCTACGGCGCCGGGCGGCGCGGCGCGCCGTCCAGCACCAGCGGCGGCGGCAGGCTGGTGACGATGCGCACGCTGCCGTCGGCCACCGCTGCCGGCAGCCGGTGCACCAGGTGCGCGTGCAGCTCATCCGGCGGCGTGGCAGGCGTGGCAGGCGTGGCATAAAGCGCCGCCCAGCCGTTGCGGCCGGAATGCTTGGCCACGTACAGCGCCCGGTCGGCCATCTCGACCGTCTGCGACCACGTCAGCGCGCGGGGCGCGGCCGGCAGGAACGGGAAGCACGCAAAGCCGATCGAGCACGTGCGCGACAGCGCCGTGCCGTCCGGCAGGTCGAACGGGCGCTGCGCGATGGCGCCGCGCACCCGCTCGGCCACCGCCTTCGCCTCGTCGCGGTGGATGGCCCGCGCCAGCACGAGGAATTCCTCGCCGCCCCAGCGCACCAGGTAATCCGATTCGCGGAACACCTCGCGCAGCCGCGCCTGCACCTGCACCAGTACCGCATCGCCGGCCGCATGGCCGTGCCGGTCGTTGACTTCCTTGAAGTAGTCCAGGTCCACCATGAAGAACACCAGGTCGCGGTCGGGCGTCGCGCCGGCATGGCCCTGCTGGGCGGCGTCCTCGTAGCGGCGCAGCGACAGCGCCACGTCGGCCTCCACGTGCTGCAGGAAGAAACGGCGGTTGCGCAGGCCGGTCAGCTGGTCGGTCAGGCTGACGTCTTCCAGCGCCTTGTAGGCGCGTTCCAGCTCCAGGTTCTTTTCCAGCAGCTGCGCCTGGGTGGCGGACAGCGTCTTCAGCGTGGCCGCCACCTGGCGGTAGGCGGCCGCGTTGTCCAGCGCGATCGCACCGTAGGCGCACAGCGTGCGGAAGATCATCCGCTCCCGCTCGCCGTACGCATGGGCGTGCAGCGACTGCACCGTCATCACGCCCAGCACCCGCTCGCCGATCGACAGCGGCGCGAACAGCAGCGTCAGCGTCGGCAGCGTGCCGGGGATCAGCGCCGGCGTGGTGCCGTCCTCTTCGATCTCGACGAGGATTTCGCGGCGCTCCCGCACGCAGCGCGCCGAATTGGCGTGCGCATCGTTCAGCGCATAGCGCGATGCGGGCAACGGCCGGCCCTCTTCGACGCCGAACGCGCAGGACAGGTACAGGTTGTTCGGTTCGAGCAGGAACACGGAAAAATGCGTGGCATCGAGCAGGCCGTGGACGTGCCGGTCCAGCGCGCGGAACACGGCGGCCGCGTCGAGGTGCGCGGTGATCTCCTGGCCGATCGCGGACAGGTGCGCCAGCGTGGTGGTCGTCTGTTCCAGCACGGCGGAACGTTGCGCCTGCGCCGCGGCCAGCTGGCGGTGATGGTCGCCTTCCGTCTGCGCGCGCTCGGTCTGGTACTGCACCTGCATCGCGATGGCGCGGTTGGTGGCCTGCTGGCTGTGCGTCTTGTCGCGCGCGGCATTGGCCTGCAGCGCGATTTCATAGGCCCTGGCGTAGTCGCCGGTGGCGGCGTATTCCCGCGCGGCGGCATCGAGCAGCACGCCGGGCACGGTGTAGCCGTCGATCGTCGCGGCCACGGCCAGCGCCAGGTGCAGGTAATGCAGCACCGCGTTCGGCGCCACCAGGTGGGACGGTTCCGGCAGGTCGTGGCACTGGTCATGCCGCACGTGGATGTCGGCCAGCACGCGCAGCGCGGCGATCTCGTTGTACGGATCGCCGTGCTCGCGGGCCAGCGCCAGCGCGGAGAACGCGGCATCGAGCGCTTCGCCGGGCCGGTCCAGCAGCGACAGCGCATGCGCCTGGCCACGCCGGGCGCCGCTCTGGAAATCGCTCTGGCCCAGCGCATTGCCGCGCTGTTCCAGCGCGCGGAAGCTCTGCAGCGCGGCGCCGTGGTCGCCCAGGTCCAGCGCCAGGTCGCCTTGGTATTCCAGTGCCACGGCATAGGCGCGCGAGGCCGCCAGCGGCGCCAGCGTGTGCAGCGCTTCCGGCAGCAGGCTGCCGGCTGCCTCGCAGCGGCCCAGCTGGCGCAAGGTCTCCGCCGCCTGCATCAGGCACAGGCCGATGCTCATCGGCCAACCGGTGCCGCGGGCGATGTCGAGGCCCCGCTGCATCCATTCCAGCGCCGCGTCGTGCGCGTTCAGGCTGGTGAAGCCGTTGCCGATATTGGTGGCGACGACGATCGCGCGACGCAGCTGGCCGGTGATCATGGCCGCCTCGAACGCCACCATCAGGTGGCTGATCGCGCGGCCGAATTCGCCGGCCTGGAAGGCGGCCGTGCCCAGGTAGTCGCTGATCCAGCCGGCGCGCACGGGGTCGGCGCCGTCGATGTCGCCGGTGAAGCGGCCGGCCCAGCGCCGGGTGGCGTCCTGCAGGTTGCGGAACACGGCGAACAGTGCGGCGGCCGCATCGATGACGTCGGCCCGCACGGCATCGCCGGCCTCGCGGGCATCGCCGGCGGCCAGCGCCAGCTCGCTGTCGGTGGTGACGGTGTCGCCCCGGTCCGTGGCGATCCACGCCAGCAGCCAGCGGGCGTCGGCACGGCCGGCCGCGTCGCCGAGGCGGCCGCATTCGCGCAGGGCCTGGCCGGCCAGCGCCTGCGCCGCATCCAGTTCGCCGGCCAGCCAGCGCGACTCGGCCGCGATCAGCGTGAAGCGGGCCGTGACGGCGGCCTGTTCGGCCTCGGGCAGCAGGAACAGCAGCGGCATCGCGTCGGCGACCAGCGTGGCCGCCCGCGCCGCGTCGCGCTGGCGCAGATGCCAGGCCAGCCGGGCCAGCAGGTGGACGCGGGGCACGCCGTGCCGGCCCGGCAGTTGCGCTTCCCATTGAAGCAGGTCGTCGTCGAGCGCAAACAGGTCGGTCAAAGGCGGCCCCGGTATCGTTGATTGGTCCAGTGCCGATTATTTCACAATGCAAAGAAAAGCGGGGCCTTGCGAGGCCCCGCTGCGGCACTGGCTGCCGGGTCAGCGCACCGGCGCCGGATCGGTGGCGGGATTGGCGGGGTTGTTGGGATTGTCCGTATTGCCGGACGATTCCTGCTCCGTGCTGATCTTGTCCTTCGATGTCGGCATCGTGGCGCGCTTCGTGTCGCTGCCGCCGGTAGCGCCTGTTCCGCTCGCGCCGGACGCCGTCGTGCCCTTGATGCTGGCGCTCAGCTGCTGCACGTGGCCGATGTGCTGGTCGATGGTGGGCTGCAGTTTCGCCGCCACGGCTTTCACGTCCGGGTCCTTGCCGCCGGACTGGGCCTTCGCCACGATGGCCTTCGCTTCGCGGTGGCTTTTCGCGCCGGCCTGCTCCACGTAGGCGCGGTCGAACCTGTCGCCGGACTGCGCCGCCAGCTTCTTGCCCATGGCCTTGTGCTTCGCATCCAGTTCGGTGGGCAACGTCACGCCCTTCGCCTGCGCGACGGCCTTCACTTCGTCGAGGCCCTTGGAATGGTCGTCCACCATCTGCTGCGCGAAAGCGCGCACCTCGGGGTTCTGCGATTTCTGCAGCGCCAGGTTGCCTGCTTCCACTTCCGCCATATTGGCCTGCGCCATGTCCTTCAGCGCCTTCTCGTCGGCTTTCGCCAGCGATTGGGCATGGGCCGCACCAAGGCCCATCACGGCGGCCAGCAGCGGCACGCCCACATATTTGTTCCACATTCCAGTCTTGTCCATGTCATTACCCCCGGTAGATGTTCCAGTTAAAAACCGCCATCAGGAATATGCTTATTTTTTTGGCAGTCAATTGATTCTACGGCGGCTGCCGGGAAAGGGCCGCACACTACCTTGGTGCAATATCGAAGGGAATTGTTCAGGACGGAAGATGGCAATGCGAAAGAATACGGGACGGCAAATGATGCCGCCCCGCCGGGTAAATCAGTTTGCCGCCGCGGCGTGTTTCACGAACGGCACGCGCTGGCTGGCCTCGTGCAGGCGCACGCGCATCAGTTCCGGCGCGGCCGGGCCCGGCGCGAACATATAGTCCTCGTCGCTGATCGTGCGGCCGCTATTGGCATCGACGAGGATCTGCTCGGCCGGTTCACCCGTTTCGCGGTTGACCACCAGCAGGCTGGCGCCTTCCGGGGCCAGGTGCTGATTGCCCCAGCCGATGAAGGCCAGCAGCACGGGCTTGAAGGCGCGGCCCTTCTCCGTCAGCAGGTATTCGTAGCGGGGCGGCCGGGCGCTGTACTGGCGCTTCTCCATCAGGCCGCCGGCGACCAGGCCGGCGAGGCGGCGCGTCAGCATGTTCGGCGCGATCTTCAGGCTTTTCTCGAATTCGTCGAAACGGGTCAGACCATAGAACGCGTCGCGCAGGATGAGGATGCTCCACCACTCGCCCACCTTGCCGAGACTGCGCGCGATGGGGCATGGCATCTGGCCAAAATCGGTATGCTTCATTATTCCTCCCTCAATTACTGATTATTAATATCAAGCGGCCGCAACAGAGCCTACGTTTTACCTTGAAAACAGGGGAAGGAAACTATCGAATAATCACCAACCGCCAAAAGAATTTGGCGGTACACAGTGAAGTTGCCGGTCGGCCAGAAAACCTTTTGCCGGAGGAGAAAAAACTATTGCGGGGTGCGAATCGGCGCTGCCGGCTGTCCGGTCTTCCATTGCAAATAAAATACAGGGCATAATGGGCGCGTACCTTTCGCCGCAAAAAATCCATGTACCTGACCAGCGATGCCCAAGTACGCAATATCCTGATCGTGGACGACTCCGCGTTCGAACAGCGCATGCTGGCCGACCTGCTGAGCGAGATGCCATACCGCGTCGCCGTCGCCTTCAACGGCGAGCAGGGCTACCAGCTGGCGCTGGCGCGGCGGCCCGACCTGATCCTGCTGGACGTGCGCATGCCCGACATGGACGGCTACGCCTGCTGCCGGCTGCTGAAGGCCAATCCCGCCACGCAGGACATTCCCATCATCTTCGTCAGCGGCACCGATTCGCCGGAAGACCGCATCACCGGCCTGTCGATCGGCGGCGTCGATTTCGTCTGCAAGCCGTTCACGCCGGGCGAGCTGGCGGCGCGCATCCACGTGCACCTGAATCTCGTGCGGCGCGGCAGCGCGCCTGCGCCGGCAGCCGGCGCGGCCGCCGATCCCGATGCGGTGACGGTGCGTGCGGCGCAGCGCCTGATCGCCGACAACCTGGGCACGCTGCCCGGCCTCGCCGAAATCGCCCGCAGCGTGGGCACCTACCGCGAGAAGCTGAGCCACCTGTTCCGCACGCGGACGGGCATGACGGTGTTTGCCTTCATCCGCGAGGAACGGCTGGGCCGCGCCATGCAGCTGTTGCGCGAAACGGACATGGACATCCAGGACATCGCCCAGCTGGTCGGCTTTTCCACGGCCGCCAACTTCACCACCGCATTCCGCGAGCGCACCGGTACGACGCCCAGCGCCTGGCGCCAGAACATGCCGGAACGCAGCCCGAACTAGACTTCTCGGTCTTTAACCGATCCAGCCATTCTCTTGCTTTCCCGGCTCGGCATCGAAAATAAGTATACAAATCGGTCTAGTTTGGTTATCGTCGAATCCATCACAAGGAACCGACATGGCCAAACCACCCGAACTCCCCAAGCCCACCGCGGCCGAACTGGAACTGCTGCAGGCCCTGTGGCCGCTGGGCGCCGCCACGGCGCGCCAGGTGCACGAGGCGCTGCAGGTCGAACGGCCCGACATGGCCTACGGCGCCGTGCTGCGGCTGATGCAGGTCATGCACGGCAAGGGCCTGCTGATCCGCGACGACAGCCAGCGCTCCCACATCTATGCGCCGGCCCAGCCGCGCGATGCGCTGCAAACGAGCCTGCTGAAGGACCTGCTGAACCGCGCGTTCGCCGGTTCCGCCAAGGCCCTCGTGCTGGCGGCGCTGAAGACGGGCATCTCGCGCAAGGAGCGCGAGGAAATCGAACGCATGCTGAAGGAGGACAAGCAATGATCGCCGCCATCGACATCATCGGCTGGACGCTCGTGCATTTCCTCTGGCAGGGCCTGGTGGCCGGCGCGGCGACGGCCATCGCGCTGGCCCTGCTGCGCGGCGCCCGGCCGCAGCTGCGCTACCTGGTTGCCTGCGCCGGCCTGCTGGCCTGCGTGCTGTGGCCCGTGCTGGCGCTGGTGCTGCGGCTGCGCGGCGGCGCCGTTGCCGGTGCTGGCATCGCCCTGCCGGAGGCGGGCGCGGCGCCGGCCGCGGCCGCCGCGCTGCAGCAGCATATGGGCCTGATCGTCTGTGCCTGGGCGGCCTGCTGCGTGGCCCTCGCCGGCCGCACCGCGCTGGGCCTGGCCTGGATCGCGCGGGCAGCGCGCACCGGCGGGCGCCACGTGCAATGGCAGGCGCAGGTGGACCGCCTGGCGGCGGCGATGGGCGTGGCGCGCAACGTGCGGCTGCGCATCGTGGCCGACCTGGCCAGCCCCGTCACCGCGGGCTGCTGGCGGCCGGTGGTGCTGGTGCCCGCCAGCCTGCTGTCCGGCATGCCGCCGGAGCTGCTGCAGGCGCTGCTCGCACACGAGATGGCGCACATCCGCCGCCACGACTACCTGGTCAACCTGCTGCAGAACGTGGCCGAGATCCTGCTGTTCTACCACCCGGCCGTGTGGTGGATCTCGCGCCGCATCCGCGTCGAACGCGAACTGGTCGCGGACGACCTGGCGGCCGGCCATGCCGGCGGCCCGCGCCGCCTGGCGCAAGCCCTTTCCGAACTGGAGAAGATCCAGTTCACCCACCCCGAACCGGCCCTTGCGGCCAATGGAGGAGACCTGATGGAACGTATCGCCCGACTGCTGCGTCCCGCGCCCCGGCGCAACCCGTCCACGCTGCTGGCCGCCGCGCTGCCCGCGCTGGCACTGGCCGGCACCTGCCTGGCCGGCCTGGCCCACGCCGACGTGATTGTCGAGAAGCCGGACCGCCAGGCCACCGCCAACTTCAACACGTGCGCCAAACCCCTGTGGCCGCAGGCTGCGCTGGCCGCCCTGCAGACGGGCACCGTCACGCTCACCTTCCTGATCGATGCCGATGGCAAGGTCGGCAACAGTCGCGTGGACCGCTCCAGCGGCCATCCGGCGCTGGACGAGGCGGCCCGCGAAGGCATCGCCAAATGCCGCTTCGTGCCGGGCCAGGTACAGGGCAAGCCGGTGCAGTCGTGGATGAAGATGCAGTACGTCTGGACGCTGGAATGACGGTGCGTGCACTGCTGCTGGCCTGGTTGTTCGCCACTTCCCTCGCCGCGCCCGCGGCGGCGGCCGACCTGCCGTCGCAACCTTTCGTCTCCACCGGCGGCAAGGCGCAGGCGTGGCTGCCGCCGGATATCGGCGAGCTGCAGTTCGAGACGGGCGCCCAGCACACAAACGCTGAAACCGCCGCGGCCACGCTCGACGAACTGTCCACCGCGATCGGCGCGCTGCTGGCCGAATACGGCATCGCACCGGACGATATCGACAGCGCGGAGTTGACGAAAAAGACCGTGGCCCTGTCCACGCCGGGGCCGGACGGCGCGGACAGGGCCTATTCGCTGGGCCGGCACTTCCGCGTGCAGGTGCGCGACCTGGCGCGCTGGCCGGACCTCGTGGCGGCGCTGCTGGCGCGCGACCACGTGGACAGCCTGGGCGTGTCGTTCGACCGCACGGACAGCGACGAGGTCAATCGCGACCTGATGACACAGGCGGCGGGCGACGCGCGCAGCAACGGTGCGCTGCTGGCGAAGTCGTTCGGCCGGCAATTGGGTCCTGCGATTGCGATTGCGCGCGGTCCGCTGGACAAGATCGGGCCGGCCTTGCTTGGCGGCGCCGGCGGCGGCAAGCCTGCCGTGCCGCGGTCGCCTTCCACGTCATCGTATGCCGTGCCGACCGCCATCCCGTTCGGGCAAAGCGTGACGGCGGTGTTCCGACTCAAATGAGCTCGCTCAGGTGCGCGCCGCCTTCATCTGGCGGTGCCACCACCACCACGACACCAGCGCATTGATCCAGTAGGCCGCGTACAGTACCGCCGTCAGGTACAGGCCGCGGCTCGCATACAGCGGCACCGAGATCGTGTTCACCAGCAGCCACACGGGCCACGTCTCGATGCGCCGGCCCATCAGCAGGAACTGCGCGATGACGGAAAACGCCAGCACCGCAGAATCGATGAACGGCGCGTAGGCATCGGTGAATTCGCGCAGCATCAGGCCGTAGGCCACGGTGGCGGCGACGCCGCCCAGCGCCAGATACCCCACCGTCTTCACGCTGGCCGACGTGATCGGCAGCGGCTGGCCGCCGGCGCCGCGCAGCCATTGCACCCAGCCGGCGATGCACGTCAGGATGAAGAACAGCTGCAGGGCCACGTCCGCATACAGCTGCACGTCGTAGAACAGCAGCGCGAACATCGAACAGCCGACGATCCCGATCCACCACGAGTGCACGTTGTTGCGTCCGGCCAGGACGATGGAGATGGCCATGACCGCGTTCGCGGCGATTTCAAGGGCGGAAGTCAAGGTTGGCTGGCGGTGATCGGTTCGGGACGGCCATTCTCCCACAGACCGTGATTGCGCGACGGCGCAGGGCTGGGCTAGGATGCAGCACGAGACATTCCAGAAAAAACATATGACACGAGACCCGATCCGCCGCGGCCCCGCGCTGGCTGATGGCCGCCGCGCTGCTGCCCTTCCTTGCCGGCTGTGCCAGCGCACCAGATAAACAGGCTGCAAAACACGTTGCAACCGCGCCCTGGCAGCCCGACCAGGGCGACGGCACCTACCGCAACCCGATCCTGCACGCCGACTATTCCGATCCGGACGCCATCCGCGTGGGGGACCGTTACTACATGACGGCATCGAGCTTCAACTACGTGCCCGGCCTGCCGCTGCTGGAGTCGGACGACATGGTGAACTGGCGGCTCGTCGGCCATGCATTGCAGGCGCTGCAGCCGGCCGCGAACTTCGCGTCGCCCGCCTACGGCAACGGCGTGTGGGCACCATGCCTGCGCTGGCACGACGGCAAATTCTGGATCTTCTATCCCGATCCGGATACGGGGGTGTACGTGATCACGGCCGATACTTTTGCCGGCCCATGGAGCGCACCGCACCTGCTGTTGCCGGGCAAAGGCATCATCGACCCGGCGCCGCTGTGGGACGACGACGGCAAGGCCTACCTGCTGCACGCATGGGCCAAAAGCCGCTCAGGCTTCAACAACAAGCTCACGCTGCGCAGCATGGCGCCGGACGGGCGCACGCTGCTGGACAAGGCGGGCCGCGACATCGTCGAGGGCGACAGGCTGCCCGGCTACCGCACGCTGGAAGGACCGAAGTTCTACAAGAAGGACGATTATTACTATGTGTTCGCGCCGGCCGGCGGCGTGGCCGAAGGTTGGCAAAGCGTGTTCCGCTCGCGCACCATCGGCGGTCCGTACGAGGACCGCATCGTGATGGACCAGGGCAGCAGCGCCGTCAACGGGCCGCACCAGGGCGCGTGGGTGCAGACGCCGGACGGCAGGGACTGGTTCTTCCACTTCCAGGACAAGAAAGCGTATGGCCGCATCGTCCACCTGCAGCCGATGCGGTGGCAGGACGGCTGGCCCGTGATCGGCGGACCGGGTGCGCAGCCGAACGTCGGCCAGCCCGTCGCCACGCATGCGAAACCCGTGGCCGGCGGCCGGCTGGCCGCGCCGCCCGCCAGCGACGAATTTTCCGCCGCCACGCTGGGCCTGCAATGGCAATGGAACGCCAACATCGATACGGCGCGGTATTCGCTAACGGCGCAACCAGGCGTGCTGCGGCTGTACACACAGGCCGTGCCGGCGGCACGCGACTATGTGCGCGGTGCGCCGATCCTGTCGCAGAAAGTGCCGGCACCGGCGTTCAGCGTCGATACGCACGTGGCGCTGCACGACGCCAGGGATGGCGACCGCGCGGGCCTGATCGTCGACGGCATGCAGTACGCGTGGCTCGGCCTGCGCCGCACTGGCGGCGCCACGCAACTCGTCTACACCGAGTGCGCGCCGTTCACGATGCGCTGCACGGAGGCGCCGTCGGTGCTGCTCGCTGTCGCGCCCGACGCGCTGCATCTGCGGCTCGACTGGCGCGATGGCGCGCAGGTGCAGTTCTCGTACAGCGTCGATGGCAAGGCTTATACACCAGTGCCGAAGACGTTCGCCGCGCAGCAGGGGCGCTGGGTCGGTGCGACGCTGGGCCTGTTCAGCACCGGCGCGACCGCGGGCGGCTACGCGGACTTCGCTTATTTCCGGGTGAGCCGCTGAGGGCTTTACGCTGACAGCGCCACCAGCAGACCCGCCACGTCGCTGCCGCTGTCCTGCCGCAGCGTGCAGGCGGCGACCTCGCGCACCGTGAAGCCGTGCTGCGCCGCTAGCGCTTCCAGGTACGGGCGCGAATGCGCATAGCGGCCGGAAGGCTGCAGCGCAAACGTTCCTTCGTTCAGCGCCTCGACGGAGAACACGAACAGGCCGCCGCCGCGCAATGCAGTGCGGGCCGCGGCGAACAGCGCATCGAGTTCGCCGAGGTACACCAGCACGTCGGCAGCGGCCAGCAGGTCCCACTGCCGCCCGCCATCGCGCAGGAAGGCGGCAATGTCGGCCTGCGCCAGCGCGTCGTACACGGCCTGTCCACGGGCACGCTCCAGCATCGCGGCCGACAGGTCGACGCCTTCCAGCCGCCGCGCGTAAGGGCGCAGCAGGGGGCCGCACAGGCCCGTGCCGCAGCCCAGGTCCAGAACGTCCCGGTCGCCGGCCGCGGCGACGTGGCGCTGCAGCAGGTCCGCCAGCAAGGCCGGCGTGCGGTAGCGCAGCACGTCGACCAGATGCTCGTCGAAGCGCGGCGCGTATTGGTCGAACAGCGCGGCCACATAGCCCGATGGCGATGCCTGCGGCGCGGCGCCGGCACCGAGGGTGGCCAGCAGGTACGCGACCATGTCGGCATCGGCACCATCGGCGCGGGCCTGCCGGTAGGCGGCGACGGCTTCGTCGCGGCGGCCCAGCGCACGCAGGGTGTTTGCCAGTCCCAGTTGCGCGCGGGCGTAGCCGGGACGTGCCGTCAGCGCGTTGCGGTAGCTTTCTTCCGCCACCGCCAGTTGGCCGGCACGCAGCAGCACGCCGGCCCGGCCGCACCACGCTTCCGCATAGGCGGGGCGCAGTTGCAGCGCTTTCTCGAAGCCCTGCAATGCCGGCTCGGCCTCCCCCTGCGCAAGCAGCGACACGGCGGCGCCATACACGGCCTCCGCGTAATTCGGCCGTGCGGAAATCGCGGCACCGAAGTCGTCCAGTGCCGCGTCGTGGCGGCCCAGCGCCTGCAAGGCCAGCGCGCGATTGCACAGCGCTTCCGGATAGCGCGGAGATAGTGCCAGCGCCCGGCCATAGCTGTCGAGCGCCGCGTCCATGCGGCCCAGGCGGCGCAGCGCATTGCCACGGTTGCACGCCGCCATCGGGTAGTCCGGCTGCAGCTTCAGTGCGTGCTCATAGCTGGCCAACGCTTCTTCGTCCCGGCCCGCATCCTGCAGCGCGGCACCCAGGTTGCAGTGAGCGATCGCGCGCGTGGCATCCACGGCCAGCGCCTGCCCGATCAGCGCCAGCGCCCGTTGCGCATCGCCGCGCTGGCGGGCCAGCACGCCGGACAGGTGCAGCGCATCGAAATTGGCGGGATCGTCCTGCAGGACTTCGGCATACAGCGCCTCGGCCGGCGCGAATGCGCCGCGCTGGTGATGCGCGACGGCCTGCTGCAGCAGGGCGGTGGTGTGATTCGAATTCATGGCGCGTATTAAAGCACAGCCGGATGCAGGCGGGCGTCAAACGCCTGTCACATTCGGCAGGCACAATACGCCTGCTTCTGTGGAGAGGGGCAACACTGACGGCGCAAGCCGTCACTACCGGCGCCGGCGGTCGGGAAATATACCGGCACCAATTTCACGCAACGACGACGTTCCCGGCTACAGCCAGGACGGGCCGCTTGCCCGGATTGCGCACCAATCCCGCTGCGCTTGCCGCGCAGCCTCCCGGCCATCCGGTTCTGCCGGTGCGCCACGCAGCGCGAGTTCCCTCGCGATGGCATCGCAATCGCCCAGTTCCGCCCCCTGGCGGAACGCCCCTTCGGCCAGCTTGTCGTCGCCGCGGCCTTCCAGCAGCAGGCCGTAGCGGTAGAAGGCGGCCGGGTAACGGTCGCCGATCGCCTTGCGGTACAGGTCCTCCGCGGCGGTGGCATCGGCGCCGCCGCGGCCCGCTTCCAGCAAGATCCCGAGCGCCGTTTCGGCACGCCCGCCGCTGCGCCCGAGCGCCTGCCGGTACAACGCAGCCGCCTGCACATCGTCCTGCGCATTGCCGAGGCCCAGTTCGAAGGTGCGGCCCAGGTAGTACAAGCCCGGCGCATGGTCCTGCGCCGCGGCGCGGGCCAGCCAGGCTGCTGCCGCTTCGCGTGCCGCGTCGTCCCCTGCCAGCGCCATGGAGCGCAGGCCAAGCCGCACCTGCGCATCGGCCAGGCCGCTTTCGGCGGCTTTGACCAGCCAGTAGTCCGCCTTGGCGGCGTCCTGTTCGATGCCCTGGCCATGCTGGTAGGCCCAGGCCAGGTTGGCCTGCGCCCAGCCGTGGCCCTGCTCCGCCGCTTTGGCGTACCAGTACACGGCCAGCGTGCGGTCTTGCGGCACACCCTTCCCTTTCACATACAGCACCCCCAGGTTGTTCTGGGCGATCGCAAAGCCGGCTTCCGCAGCGCGGCGGTACCATGCCGCCGCCTGCGCCATATCGCGGGCCACATGGGTGCCGTGCTGGTAGTAGGCGCCCAGCATGTTCTGCGCGGACGGTTCGCCCGCCTGCGCCGCACGCTGCAGGGTGGCGAAGTCGCGCCGGTCTTCCTCCGTCACCGGCCCGCCGCCCGGCACCCAGACGTACTGCATTTTCAGCAAATCCGTGGGCGCATGGCCGGCCGTGACGACGGCGTGGAAACTGCAGCGGCCGATGCCGGCCAGCGCCGCCGCATCCAGGTCGGCCCGGCCGCTGGACTGCGCGACGCGCGACTCGGTCACCTTGCCGTCGGCGCCGATGCGCAGTTCCAGCGTCGTCTTCCCTTGCGCCCGCTGCGCCAGCGCCTGCGCCGGCCACACCGGCTTGAAGCACGCATTCAGGTCGAGCACCATCGCTTCCTGCACGCCGGCCACGCGGGCGGCATCGGCCGGCAACGGAACGAGGGCCGCGAGGGCCAGGCTGGCAAGGAGGATTTTCATGCCAATACTCTACGTCATCGCGGCCGCGTACAAATGCGCACATTGTCACTGCCGCCACAGGCCACTGCTCAGTTTGTGTCCACCATGGGGTCAACCCCAAAAGTGGACACGAGCTCGACTATGTAGCTGATGAGCCCGTGTCCAAAAAGAGGGTTGACCCCAAGGTGGACACGAGCCCGACTGTGTACCTGATGATGCCGTGTCCAAAAAGAGGGTTGGAAGGAATGATGGCCTGCATGCCATCACCGCTTCGCTGGCGTAGGGCATGCCCTACGAAACCCCAGCTGCGCCCCCAGGGTTGGACACGAGCTCATCCGTTGCCGCTTACAAGTCTTCGTGATGATTGGAAGCGCCCTGCTTCCAGTACGCCGAGATGCGGCTCGCGTCGCGCGGGAAGCCTTTTTCGCCGTGCACCACGTCGCGCACGCGGGCGGCGACGGAGGCTTCGCCGCCGAACCACACGAAGGCGTCCTCAAGCGGCAGCGGCATCGCGCGGATCGCGTCGACCAGCGCGTTGCCGTCGGCGACCTGCCACACGTCCAGCTGCGCGGCGCTGTGAAGGTCGAGTGCTTCGTCGGTGGCGACGATCACGATGGCGCGCACGCCGGCCGGCAGCTCCTCCATGCGGCGGCGGATGGCCGGCAGCGCCGTTTCGTCGCCGGCCAGCAGGTGGAAGCCGAAATCGGCCGGCACGATCATCGAGCCGCGCGGGCCGGCGATCGCCACCTGCTGGCCAACGGCGGCCTGCCGTGCCCAGTTGGCGCACGCGCCGTCGCCATGCAGCGCGAATTCGATGGTCAGCTCGCGTGCATCGCGGTCGTAATGGCGCGGCGTGTAATCGCGGCGGACGTCTTCGCCCAACACGAACTTGACGTGGTCGTCGAACGACGCCGACACGAAGTCGGCCAGGTCGTCGCCCCTGAACGTGACGCTGACGAAGTGCGCGCCCAATGGCGCGACACGCGCCACTTCGACATCGCGCCGTTTGAGTTCGTGCCGTACGCGCTGGATCTGTTTGCTCATGGTCGCCCCATTTGGTTGATAAAGTCACCCATTCTGCCGCTGAAAGGTTGATCTTGTCAACCAACTTCTCGTGTGTGCGCGAATGTCGCCAGAGGTTGCATTAATGTACCAACTTTGTCATACTTGAGAATAATTCTCATTTGTATTCGCATCCACGCCAGCTGCCGCGTTTGCCGCTGCAAAGGGAATCCCGTTCAACCTGAAGAAAGTTCCCGCATGTCCCGCAGCGCCGCTTCCCGCCGTTCCCGTTTTGCTCCCCACTGTGCTCCCCGCCTGCTCGCCCTGCCGTTCGCGCTGGTCTGCGCTTATCCTGCAGTGACCGCCGCCGCCGAACCGCAGGAAACGACGATGCAGCAGGTGGTCGTGTCCACCGACCGGCTGGAAGACTCGTACACCGCCGGTACCGTCACGATCGGCAAGGGCAACCGCACGCTGCGCGAGACGCCGCAATCCGTGTCCGTCGTCACCCGCAAGCGGCTGGACGACCAGAACCTGCGCACGCTCGACGAGGCACTGCAGGCCACCACCGGCATCGTCGTCGAACAAGGCAGCAGCTACGAGCGCACGTTCACGTCGCGCGGCTTCACCATCGAGACGATCCAGTACGACGGCGTGGCCTCGCAGCGGGCCAACGGCTTTGCGATCAGCCCCGACCTGGCCATCTTCGACGCGGTCGAAGTGCTGCGCGGCCCGGCCGGCCTGTTCAACGGCGCCGGCAATCCCGGCGGCACGGTGAACCTGGTGCGCAAGCGGCCGCTGAAACACAACCAGGTGCAGGGCCAGCTGAGCGCGGGCCGGTGGAACAACTACCGCGCCGACGGCGATGCCAGCTTCATGCTGAACGATGCCGGCACGCTGCGCGCCCGCGTGGTGGCGGCGCGCGAAGACCGCGATTATTTCTACGACGTGGCGAACGCGAAGCGCTCCGTCGGCTATGCCATCGTGGAAGCGGACCTGGGCGCGAACACCACCGTGGCCGGCGGCGTGCAGTACGAGCGCAACGACATGGTGCCGTTCTACGGCGGCCTGCCACGCTTCGCCGATGGCCGCGACCTGAACCTGCTCCGTTCCACCTACCTGAACGGCGCGTGGTCGAAGACGGACGTCAAATCCACCACCTTCTTCGCCGACCTGAATCACCGCTTCAACGCCGACTGGAAGGTGCGTGTCGCCGCATCGCGGATGAAGGAAGACAACGACGACTTCAGCGGCTCCGCTTTCGGCGCCGTCAATCCGGCCACCAACCTGGGCCCGACGCTGTCGTCGTTCCACCAGCACCTGCTGGGCAAGCAGAGCGGCGTCGATGCCACGCTGGAGGGCAGCTTCGCCGCCTTCGGCCGCAAGCACGACGTCATCGTCGGCGCCAACTGGCAGCAGCGCGACTACGACTACTACAGCCAGCTGTACGCCGTGCCGAATTCGGGCATCGATCCGTTCACGTTCGATGCGCACGCCTTCGGCTGGTATCCGAACGAACCGGCGCGCGCCGCGGCGAACACGTTCAGGGACACCGAGCAGTCCGGCGGCTATGCGTCGGTACGCCTGGCCCTGGCGGACCAGGTGAAACTGGTGCTCGGCGGCCGTGTCAGCAACTGGAAGGAGTCGGTGCGCAACCAGGTCACCGGCGTGTATTCGACGGCGCCGTACAAGGAGGACGGCGAGTTCACCCCGTACGCGGCGCTGAGCTACGACTTCGCCCGCGACTGGACCACCTACCTCAGTTACGCGGAAATCTTCCGCTCGCAGGCCAACCAGTTCACCGCCAGCGGCGACCGGCTCGCGCCGGCCACCGGCAGCAATTACGAAGCGGGCCTCAAGGGCGCCCTGTACGGCGGCAGCCTGAACGTGGCGCTGGCCGTGTTCCGCATCATCGAAGAGAACCGCTCGCAGAGCGATCCCCTGAATCCGTCGCCCTGCCCCGCTTCGCCCGTCGGCGGCGCATGCTTCGTCGGCGAGGGCCGCGTGCGCAGCCAGGGCCTGGATGCGGAAGTGTCCGGCGCCGTGCTGCCGGGCGTGCAGCTGACCGCCGGCTATACCTACAACCAGACTCGCTACCTGCACGACCGCACCGCCACCGGCGCGCCGAGCGCCAACGAGAACCAGCCGCTGTCCACGTTCACGCCGCGCCACATGGCGCGCATCTGGGGCACGTGGCAGCCGTCCGGCACGGCATGGTCCGTCGGCGGCGGTGTCAATGCGCAGTCCGAAACGTACAAGACCAGCGGCGTGCTGCGCCTGTCGCAGGCCGGCTATGCCACCTGGTCCGGCCGCGTGGCTTACCAGATCACCCCCAACCTGATGGCCAGCGTCAACCTGAACAACATCTTCGACAAGACGTACTACCGCACGCTGGGCAGCACGTCCGGCAGCAACTGGTACGGCGAACCGCGCAACGTCACCGCGACGCTGCGTGCCACCTTCTGAGGCAGCGATGACAGCACAGACGATCGGGGGCCAGCCGGCCCCGAAAAGGAAAACGGGGCCGGGCTGGCGCTATCGCACCGCCGTCGCGGCACGCGCGCTGGCCGCCATCTTCGGCGGCTACGCGGTATCCGCGCTGTGGGCCGCCGCGCTGGCCGTGATGCTGCCCGCCGTGCGCGTGGAAGCGGCGCTGACGGCCACCATGCTGGCCCTCGTCATCTACCCCTGCGCGGTGATGTGGTGCTTCGCCACGCACACCGTGGCGCGGGCGATCGGCGGCCTGATCGTGTTCGGCGCGATCCCCGCGGTACTGCTGATGTTATTGAAGGGGGCGGCATGAAAGAGGGATTCCGCCAGTCGATGGCGTGGCTGCACACCTGGTCCGGCCTGCTGGTGGGCTGGGTGCTGTTCATGGTGTTCGCCTGCGGCACGGCCAGCTATTACCGCGACGAGATCACGCTGTGGATGAAGCCCGAGCTGCACAACGCCTCCCATGCGCAGGTGCCGCAGACGGTGGCGCTGGGCCACGCGGTCGAGACGCTGCAGCAACGCGCGCCGAACAGCCCGCGCTGGTTCATCACGATGCCGACCGAACGCGAGCCCGCGCTGCGCGCCGGCTGGTCGGCGCCGCGCAAGGATGGCCAGAAGGGCCGCGGCGGCCGGCGCGGTTTCGAAAGCGCGCTGCTCGATCCCGCCACCGGCGAGGAAATCTCCAAGCCCCGCGAAACGCGCGGCGGCGACTTCTTCTTCCGCCTGCACTTCGACCTGCACTACATGCCGGCCATCTGGGGCCGGTGGATCGTCGGCATCTGCGCGATGTTCATGCTGGTGGCGATCATCTCCGGCATCGTCACGCACAAGCGCATCTTCAAGGACTTCTTCACCTTCCGGCCCAACAAGGGCCAGCGCTCCTGGCTGGACTTCCATAACGTGTCGGCCGTGCTGGCGCTGCCGTATCACCTGATGATCACCTACACCGGCCTGCTGACGCTGATGTTCCTGTACTTCCCGCAGGGGATCCAGGCGGTCTACCCGGGCGACAAGCAGGACACCTTCTTTGCCGAACTGTTCAAGGGTCCGGCGGGCGACGCGAAAGCGGCAAAACAGCCGGCCGCGCTGGCGCCGCTGGTGCCGATGCTGGAAGAAGCCAGCCGCCAGTGGCATGGCGCGGGCGCGGCGCGCGTGACGGTCTCCTTCCCGAACGACGCCAACGCTACCGTGGCGATCACCCGCAGCGGCGAGCATGGCATCACGTCCGACCAGCCGACGCTGATGTTCGACGGCGTGTCCGGCCGCCTCACGTCGCCGCCCGATGAAGCCAGTGGCGGCGCGGCGGCGACACGCGGCGTGATGTACGGCCTGCACATCGGCCGCTTTGCCGACCCGTTCGTGCGCGCCTTCTTCTTCGTCTCCGGCCTGGCCGGCTGCCTGATGGTGGCCACCGGCATGCTGCTGTGGGCCGTCAAGGAACGCCCGAAGCACCTGAAGGCCGGACGGATCGGCTTCGGCCTGCGCCTCGTCGATGGCCTGAACATCGGCGCCGTGGCGGGCCTGCCGCTGGCGATGGCCGCGTTCTTCTGGGCCAACCGCCTGCTGGCGGCCGCGATGGAACAGCGGCCGGAAGCGGAGATCCGCTGGTTCTTCACGGCCTGGGGCATCGCCGCCGTCGCGGCGCTGATCAAGCCGGGCCGCCCGATGTGGCGCATCCAGCTGCTGCTGGGCGGCGTCGCGTTCGCGCTGCTGCCCGTGCTGAACGGCCTGACGGGCGGTGCCAGCCTGTTGACCAGTATCCCGCAAGGGCTGTGGGCCGTGGCCGGCTTCGACCTCGTGTCGCTGCTGCTGGGCGTGGGCCTCGTATATGCCGCCCACCACCTGGGCAAGACCAAAGCACAGAAACCGGCGCCGGCCAGGGCCGCGCCGCAAACCGAACTCGCCGGGAGCAATGCATGAACGCCGCTTTTTTCTTTGCCGTGACCGCGCTGGCCGCGGCAACCGCCGGCTTTGCCGCGCTGGGCCTGGCGATGGACCGCCACTGGGCCGGCATCCACGGCCGCGGCAGCGAACCGCCGCTGCAGCTGCGCCGGATGCTGCAGCTGGCCGGCGCCATCGCGCTGCCCATCTCGCTGTGGTGCTGCCTGGCGCTGCGCGAAACGGGCCAGGCCATCGTGCTGTGGTGCGGCGTGCTGTCGATCGGCGCGTGGATCGCCGTGGCGGTGATGACGTATGCCGAAAAGCAGACGGCGCGCGCGGCCAAGGTGGCCGGCGGACTGGCCATTGCGGCCGGTCTCGTCGCCGTGGTGCTGCGCTGAAGTCTATTCGTCCGCGTCGAGGTTGACGCGGACTTTTTCCAGCAGCTGCGCCAGCTGCCGGCACTCTCCTTCGCTCATGCCCGCCAGCGCCTCGCGCGACAGTTCCGCACCGGCCGCGTGCAGGCTGGCGTAGAGCGCCTGGCCCGCTTCCGTCAGCTGCAGCCGCGTGCTGCGGCGATCGCCTTCATCCGCCCGGGCTTCCAGTAATCCCTTGTCGCGCAGGCCGCGCACGAGGCGGGCCAGCTGCGCCTTGTCGCGGCCCGAGTGGACCATCAGGTCGCTCTGGTTTGCGCCCGGCCGGCGGGCGAAGAAGCCCAGCACCTTGCTTTCCATGTGCGTCACGTCGTGCGGGCCGTCGCGCAGCGCGCGGAACTGGCGCGCGCGGTACAGGTGCATGATCGTGTGCACCGTCTCGAGGACGGTTTCGGCGTCGGTGTCGGCGCCCTGGTGTTGGTTCGTTGGCATGGTGGCGGTGGCGGATGAAAGCGCGCCGAGTATACGCCAATGCGCCCCTGCGGCTTCCGTTACCTGTCTTGCGCAGCCGCCGCTACCCGCACCACGTCCCCATTTGCGAGGCCGTCCGGCGGATTGGCGATCACGCGCACCTGCGGCGCCAGGCCGTCCAGCTGCACCGCGCTGCCCAGGTCCCGCGCGATCGACACCTGCTTCAATTGCACCTTGCCGGCGCCATCGACGGTGGCCACCTGTACGCCGTTCTTCCCGGTGATGACGGCGCCGGGCGGCACGCTGACGCTGCCGTCGCCACTTGCGGTGTCGAAGCGGGCCGTGGCAAACGCGCCCGGCACCAGCGCGCCATCCTGGTTATCCACCGACAGCTGCACCAGCATCGTGCCGGACGAAGCGCTGATCGCCTGCGCCAGCGACTGCACGGTGGCGGTCCAGTGCTGGCCGGGCCGCTCGGGCACCGCCAGCTGCGCCGTGCTGCCCGGCTTGATCTGCGCCAGCTGCCGCTGCGGCACGTTGACGTAGATGCGCAGTTTTCGGGTATCCGACACGACGAACAACTCGCTGCCGGCCGCGCCGCCCACCGTGATCAGTGCGCCGACATCCGTGTTGCGGGCCGTGACCACGCCATCGAACGGCGCGACGATCTTCGCGTAGCGCTGCAGCGTCGCCAGCCGTTCCACATTCGCCTGCAATGCCAGCACGTTCGACTGCCGGGCCGCCAGGTCGCCGGCCTTCTCGTCCACTTCCTGCGTCGAGACGGCCTTCGCTTCGAGCAGTGCCTGCCAGCGCTTGGCCGTGCTGGCCGCCAGCGTCAGGTTGGCGCGGGCGGTGGCCAGTTCGGCCTGCGCCTGGCGCAGTTGCTGGTCCTGGTCGGGGATCTCGATCTGCGCCAGCACCTGGCCCGCTTTCACCGGCGTGCCGATATCGGCATTCCACTTCTGCAGATAGCCGCTGACGCGCGCATAGATCGGCGCGCGCGACCATGCTTCGATCCGCGCCGGCAGTTCCAGCGGCGCGGCCGGCGTGACGGTGGGTGCGATCAGCGCCACGGTGGGAATCGCGCGTTCGGCGGTGCTGTGCTGCAGCTGCTCGGCATGCGAGCGGCGGCTGGCGATGCCGCTGACGACGGCCACTACGGCCAGGACGGCAACTGCACCAGCGGCCAGCTGCGGCCGCGACAGGGATTTAAATGGCATCGGGAACTCCGGTAGAAGAAGGTTGCGCGGCGCGGCGCGCCTGCCAGTCGTGAACGAGGCTGAAGACAACGGGGACGAACACCAGCGTGGCGATCGTCGAGCAGATCAGGCCACCGATGACGGCGCGGCCCAGCGGCGCATTCTGTTCGCCGCCCTCGCCCAGGCCCAGCGCCATCGGCAGCATGCCGATGATCATGGCCAGTGCCGTCATCAGCACGGGGCGGAAGCGCACTTAGCCCGCTTCCAGCGCGGCGGCGGTGGCGTCGCCCAGTTCGTCGAGACGCTCGCGCGCGAAGCTGATCACGAGCACGCTGTTGGCAGTCGCCACGCCCATGCACATGATGGCGCCCGTCAGTGCAGGGACCGACAGCGAGGTATCGGTGAGGAACAGCATCCAGACGATGCCGGCCAGCGCGGCCGGCAGCGCCGACACGATGACGGCCGGATCGAGCCATGACTGGAAGTTGACGACGATGAGCAGATAGATCAGCACGATCGCGCCCAGCAGGCCGAACAGCAGGCCGGAGAAGGCCCGCTCCATCGTCTTCACCTGGCCGAGGATCTCGACCGATGCGCCCTTCGGCACGTCCGCCCTGGTTTCTTCCAGCACACGGCGGATGTCGCGCGCCACGCCGCCCAGGTCGCGGTCCTGCGTGGTGGCGTGGATCTGCACCATCGGCTGCACGTCGTACTGGCTGATCAGCGCACTGCCGTTGCCGCGGACGATTTCCGCCACGCCGCCCAGCGTGGCCGCGTTGGCGTTGGTGCCGTTGCCGACAGGGAGATTCGACAAGGCGGCCAGCGAATCCAATTCATATTGGGGCGTCTGCATGACGATCGGATAGGTGACGCCGTTCTGCGGATTGAGCCAGTACGTCGGCGACACCTGGCTGCTGCCGGCCAGGTTGACCACCAGGCTGTTGGTCACGTCGCGCGTGGTCAGGCCCAGCAACTGGGCCTGCGTGCGGTCGACGTCCACGTTGAACACGGGCGCGCGGTTCGACTGCTGGATGCGCGCGTCGGCAATGCCGGGAATCGCCTTGATGCGCTTGAGGAGCTGCTGCGCGTAGGCGTAATTGGCAGCGATGTCGCGGCCGCGCACCTGCACGTCGACCGGCGCCGGCGCCCCGAAGTTCAGGATCTGGCTGACGATGTCCGCCGGCGGGAACGAGAACGTGGTGTCGGGGAAGGCGCGCGGCAGCTCGTCGCGCAAGCGCCGCACATAATCGGCCGTCGGGCCATGGCCTTCGCGCAGCGCGATCTGGAAGTCGCCGTCCTGCGAACCCATCGTGCCGGTGTTGTTGTAGGTGAGGTTGATGGCCGACGACGGCAGGCCGATATTGTCGACCAGCGTTTCGATCTCGCCGGACGGAATCACGCGGCGGATCGCCTGCTCGATCTGCGCGAAGCGCACCGCCGTCTCTTCGACGCGGGTGCCGATCGGCACGCGCACGTGCATCAGCACCTGGCCCGAATCGACGGACGGGAAGAAATTGCTGCCGATGAAAGGCAGCAGTCCGAATGACAGCAGCACGATGACGGCAAAGCCGGCGATGAACGCGGGCCGGCGGCCGACGGCGCCTTTCAGCACGCCGTGATAGCCCTCGCGGAAGCGCTCGAAGCGGGCTTCGAAGCCGCGCTGGAAGCGGGCCAGCGGATTGTTCGACTGGGCCAGATGACCATGTGGCGCATGGGCCTTGAGCAGCCAGTTGGCCATCGTCGGCACCAGCGTGCGGGACAGGATGAACGAGCACACCATCGCGAAGATCACCGCCTCGGCCATCGGCACGAACAGGTAGCGCGCCACGCCATCGAGGAAGAACATCGGGATGAACACGATGCAGATGCACAGCAGCGACACCAGCGCCGGCGTGACGATCTGCTCGGCGCCGTCGAGGATCGAGGCTTCCACTGCCTTGCCCTGCTCCAGGTGCCAGTTGATGTTCTCGATGGTCACCGTGGCATCGTCGACGAGGATGCCGACGGCCAGCGCCAGCCCGCCCAGCGTCATCAGGTTCAGCGTTTCGCCCACTGCCGCCAGCGCGATGATCGAGCCGAGGATCGACAGCGGAATTGACACGGCGATGATGACGGTGGAGCGCCAGCTGCCGAGGAACAGCAGGATCATGATGCTGGTCAGCGCGGCGGCGATCGCGCCTTCCAGCGCCACGCCCTTCACTGCCGCCCGCACGAACACCGACTGGTCGTTGATCGGAACGACCTTCAGCGCCTCCGGCAGGCCGGCGCGCATGCCATCGAGCTTGGCGCGGATGCCGTCGACGATGGCCAGCGTGGACGCGGAACCGTTCTTCAGCACCGACATCAGCACCGAGCGGCCGCCGTCCACGTGCACCACATTGGTCTGCGGCGCATTGCCGTCGTGGACATCGGCCACGTCGCGCAGGTAGATCGTGGCGCCGTTGACGACCTTGATCGGCAGGCGCCCCAGGTCGTCGATCGCCGACGGTGCGCTGTTCAGCTGGATCGTGTATTCCAGCGTGCCGATCTTCTGCGTGCCCACCGGCGTCAGCACGTTCTGCGCCGCCAGCGCAGTGGCGATATCTTGCGCGGAAAGGCCCAGCGCCTGCAGCGCCGCCGGCTTGACGTCGATCTGCACCTGCCGCTGCTTGCCGCCGTACGGCAGCGGGATCGCCGCGCCGGGCACGGTGACCAGCGGCGTGCGCAGCGTGTTCATGCCCAGGTCGAACAGCTGCTGTTCGGACAGGCCCGTGCCGGACAGCGCCAGCTGCAGGATCGGCACGGTGGCCGCGTTGTAGTTCAGGATCAGCGGCGGCGTGATCCCGGCCGGCATCTGCCGCAGCACGGCCTGCGAGATCGCCGTCACCTGCGCATTGGCCACCGCGATGTCCACGCCGGGCTGGAAGAAGATCTTCACGATCGACACGCCCTGGTAGGTGTTCGCCTCGATGTGCTCGATGTCGTTGACGGTCGTCGTCAGCGTGCGCTGGAACAGCGTCGACACGCGGCCGGCCATCTGGTCGGGCGGCTGGCCCGTGTACTGCCAGGCCACGGCGATGACGGGGATCCTGATGTCGGGGAAAATGTCGGTCGGCGTGCGCAGGGCGGCCAGCGGACCGACGATGAGGATCAGCAGCGCGAGAACGACAAACGTATATGGGCGCCGCAACGCGACGCGAACTGCACCTAGCAGCATTGGCACTCCGCTGGAATGGGACGGATCCCGATGGACTGATGGTTAAGGAACGACCCTGTAATGTATTGCACTTTGCATGCGGCAATTAGCGGCATCCGGCCGCATACTCTCATGAGCCGGGCTCATTAATTGCGTATATGCAATCACCAATACTATCGGAATGAACGGGTTTGTTTGTACCGCAATGTAACTAGGGGGAGATGGGATGGGGACTGTCCCGGCACGGGACTGTCCCCGGGGTTGTCGTTACGCCAGATCCCGGCATGCCTGGCGATGTGCTCACATCAATCCACAGGCAGCCCCGGGGACAGTCCCGTGCCGGGACAGTCCCCAGCCGCGGGACGATCAGGTGGCGGCCGCTGCCTCCAGCTCCCGCAGGCGCGCCTTCAGCGCGCGCTCCTCGGCCCAGCGCGCGGTATCGTCGCGCACGACGGCGGCGATGGCCGACACCTTGCCTTCGGCGTCGTGCAGCAGCGCGACGGTGAAGGCGATCGACAGCGGCTTGCCTTCCTTGTGGACGGCCGGCACGCGCAGCACGTCGGCGCCGTAGCGGGTTTCGCCGGTGGCCATCGTCTTGTGATAGCCGTCCCAGTGCCGCTGCTGCTGGCGTTGCGGAATGATCAGGTCGAGCGACTGGCCCATCGCATCTTCGGCGGTAAAACCAAAGATGCGCGTCGACGCGGCGTTCCAGAATGTGATGATGCCGGCGGCATCGCAGACGATCAGGCTGTCGCCGATCGCTTCGGCGAGCTGCCGGAAATCGGGCTGGGTTGTCATGAAGTCTCCTGGCATTGAACAGACAAAAGGACAGAGAAAAAAACGAAAAATGCGCGCCGGCTTACGCAGGCGCGCATGAAATCCCCTACCCCGCCGTCACACGACGCGCTGCTCGTGCAGTGACTTGATCTGCTGCTGGTTGTAGCCCAGGCTTTCCAGGATCTCGTCCGTGTGTTCGCCCAGCAGCGGCGAACCCTTGATCTCCACCTTCATGTCGGAGAACTTGATCGGGCTGCCCACCGTCAGGTATTTGCCGCGCTCCTTGTGGTCCACTTCGGCGATCGTGCCGCTGGCGCGCAGCGACGGGTCGTTGGCGATTTCCTTCATCGACAGCACCGGCGAGCAAGGGATGTCGAACTTGCGCAGGATGTCCACCGCCTCGAACTTGGTCTTGTCCTTCAGCCATTCCTCGATGGTGCCGAAGATGTCGAAGATCTTGTCCTGGCGCGCCTGCGCCGTCATGTAGGCCGGATCGTCGATCCACTCTTCCTTGCCGATGGCGCGGCAGATCGGTGCCCACGCGTGACCCTGGATCGTGAAGTAGATGTACGCGTTCGGATCGGTTTCCCAGCCCTTGCACTTCAGCACCCAGCCCGGCTGGCCGCCGCCGCCCGCATTGCCGCCGCGCGGCACCACGTCGGAGAATTTGCCGTGCGGGTATTGCGGATACTCTTCCAGGTAGCCGATGCGGTCCAGGCGCTGCTGGTCGCGCAGCTTGACGCGGCACAGGTTCAGCACACTGTCCTGCATCGACACGGCCACCTTCTGGCCCTTGCCGGTGGTGTCGCGTGCGCGCAGCGCGGTCAGGATGCCGATCGCCAGGTGCATGCCGGTGTTGCTGTCGCCCAGTGCGGCGGCGGAGACGGTTGGCGGACCGTCGTCGAAACCGGTGGTCGAGGCGGCGCCGCCGGCGCACTGCGCCACGTTTTCATACACTTTCAGGTCTTCGTAGTGGTGGCCGTCGGAGAAGCCTTTCACCGATGCGACGATCATGCCGGGATTCAGTTCGCGGATGTGCTCCCACGTGAAGCCCATGCGGTCCAGTGCGCCGGGGCCGAAATTCTCCACCAGCACGTCGGATTCCTTGATCAGCTTGGTCAGGATGTCCTTGCCGTCCTGGGTTTTCGTGTCCAGCGTCAGCGAGCGCTTGTTGCTGTTCAACATGGTGAAGTACAGCGCGTCGACGCCGGGAATGTCGCGCAGCTGCGAGCGGGTGACGTCGCCGGCGCCGGGGCGCTCCACCTTGATCACGTCTGCGCCATACCACGCCAGCAGTTGCGTGCAGGCGGGGCCGGCCTGGACGTGGGTGAAGTCGATGATCTTGATGCCTTCCAGTGGTTTGCTCATGATGCCAGTCTCCTTGTTTTCGATTCGTCGCCGGGCCTGGTGGGCCCGGTCCGGGTGCTGAAAGCTTGGTGTGCTTTTTGAATTATTTTTTCGCGCTTTGCGGATTCAGGTTGGTCAGCCGGCCGCTCTCGGTGCCGGCCGTCTCGTCGATCATCGCGTTGATCAGCGCCGGCTTGCCGGCGGCGATCGCTTCGCTCAGTGCGCGCGTCAGTTCCTCCGGCGTGGTGACGTGGTAGCCGATGCCGCCGAACGCCTCGATCATCTTGTCGTAGCGGGCGTTCTTGACGAACACCGTGGGTGCCACGTCCTTGCCGCCGGTGGGGTTGACGTCCGTGCCGCGGTAGACGCCGTTGTTGTTGAAGATGATCGTCGTCACGGGCAAGTCGTAGCGGCAGATGGTTTCCAGCTCCATGCCGGAGAAGCCGAACGCGCTGTCGCCTTCGATCGCCACCACCGGCTTGCCGCTGACGACGGCCGCGCCGATCGCATAGCCCATGCCGATGCCCATGATGCCCCACGTGCCCGAGTCGAAACGCTTGCGCGGCTGGTACTGGTCGATGATGCTGCGCGCATAGTCCAGCGTGTTGGCGCCTTCGTTGACGAGGTTGATGTCCGGGTGCTGTTTCAGCACGTCGCGAATGGCCCGCAGCGCGCTGTGGAAGTTCATCGGCACGGGATTCTTGTCCAGCAGCGCGGCCATCTTCGCCTGGTTGGTTTCCTTTTTCTCGGCGATTGCGCCGGTCCATTCCGCTTCGGGCTTGCCGATGCCGGCGGCATCGAGGCCATCGAGCAGCGCCGTCACGCAGGAGCCGATGTCGCCGATCAGCGGCGCCGCGATCGGCACGTTGCTGTCGATCTCGGTCGGCGAGATGTCGATCTGCACGAACTGCTTCGGCTTGCCCCAGGTCTTGCCCTTGCCGTGCGCCAGCAGCCAGTTCAGGCGGGCGCCGACCAGCACGACGACGTCGGCTTCGGCCAGCACGAACGAGCGGGCTGCCGATGCGGATTGGGCATGCGTGTCAGGCAGCAGGCCTTTCGCCATCGACATCGGCAGGTACGGAATGCCGGTGCGTTCGACCAGCGCGCGGATGTCCTCGTCGGCCTGTGCGTAAGCGGCGCCTTTGCCCAGCAGGATCAGCGGTTTTTTCGCGCCCTTGATCAGCGCGAGTGCGCGCTGCACGGAGTCCGGTGCGGGCAGCTGGCGCGGCACGGGATCGACGACCGTCAGCAGCGAACGCTTGCCGTGGCCTGCTTCGATCGTCTGTGCCAGCAGTGCGGCCGGCAGGTCGAGGTACACGCCGCCCGGGCGGCCCGACACGGCGGCGCGGATGGCGCGGGCGATGCCGATGCCGATGTCCTCGGCCTTGTTGATGCGGTACGACGCTTTCGCATACGGCTTGGCCGCGTTCAGCTGGTCCATCTCTTCGTAGTCGCCCTGCTGCAGGTCGACGATCTCGCGTTCGCTGGAACCCGAGATCAGGATCATCGGGAAGCAGTTGGTGGTGGCATTGGCCAGCGCCGTCAGGCCGTTCAGGAAGCCCGGTGCGGACACCGTCAGGCAGATGCCCGGCTTCTGCGTGATGTAGCCCGCGATGGCGGCGGCATTGCCGGCGTTCTGCTCGTGGCGGAAGCCGATGAAGCGCAGGCCTTCCGCCTGAGCCAGACGGGCGAGATCGGTGATCGGGATGCCCACGAGGCCAAAGATCGTGTCGATGTCGTTTGCCTTCAGTGCATCGATCACCAGGTGGAAGCCGTCGGTGACTTCTACCGATAGGTTGTGTGTCATTGTTGTCTCCGGTTATTGTCGGTCCAGGCGACCTGGCCAGCTGTTTCGCCCTGAAATCATCATAGCGAGGCCCTGTGATTTCGATCATTGACCGGGGTCAATTTTCGCCGCATGATGTCGGGACTCCTGTAAATTGTCTGGTTGACCATGACCCTGATAGCGAATCACCCGGAACGCAATATCATCCGCGTCCAGCTGAAACAGAACATCGTCTTGAAGGAGTTGCGCGACAGTGAAATGGCCGCGCTGGAACCCTACCTCACCGTCGTCAACCACCAGAAGGGCGACCTGCTGCTGAACCAGGGCGTGTACGAGATGGAGCAGTACTTCGTCCTCGACGGCATCCTGAAACGCCAGGTCACCAATCACGAAGCCAAGGAAATGATCCTGCGCTTCTCGTCCGAGCGCGACATCGAAACCAGCTACGCCGCCTGGTGTCTGAAGACACCCACGCCGTACAGCATCGTCTGCGTGACGAAGGCCCGCGTGGCCAGCATGCCGCTGACGCAGTGGGTCGATTTCCTGCAGAGCCACAGCACCGTCAAGCAGGCCTTCGAGCACGAGGTGATGAACCTGATGAGCGGCATCATGGCCCACACCATCACGCTGCACCTGCTCGACGCGCCGGGCCGCGTGCACCGTTTTACCCGCAAGCATCCCGAGCTGTTCGAGCGCCTGCCGAAGAAGGAACTGGCGTCCTACCTGAACCTGTCGCCGGAAACGCTGAGCCGTTTGAAGCACCAGGGCAAGATCTGACAAAAAATCCCAGAAGCAACACTTTTTGCGGTGCAACTCAAAAATAATTTTGCCCTATTTTTGGGCATTTTTTCATAGAGAGATATTCACAAACTAAATAGCCGATATCGGTTTACCCAATTGGACGAGGGGTGTACCGCCTTTATAATCAAGGGCATACGTCATCCCGACATTCAATAAGGAGTAGCAAAATGAACGGCTTCACCGACACCGCAGCGCAGCAAACCGGCTCTTCGTTCTCGTTCGCAGCAATCATCGCCGCGATCTTCCAGCTGGACCTGCGTGACAAACTCAGCGCTTCGAATAGCGACGACGGCGCATATACCTACGGCCTCTAATCCGCCGCTGGGGACTGTCCCCGCAGGGGCCTGTCCCCGGGGTTGCTTTTGATTTCAGCAGCTCCGCGCCGGAAGAACAACCCCGGGGACAGTCCCTTGCAGGGACAGTCCCCGACCGTCGCTTGCAGCGACAGTCCCCCTCAAGCCGCAACGGCTTTCTGCAACCTCACCCCACCCCGCGCTTCAGCCATCGTCTGCTCCAGCAGCTTCACCAGCGCATACGCGGAATCGATGTGCGGCGTCGGCGTGCCCGTCATCCGCGCCAGTTCGATCACCGAGCCCACCAGCGCATCGATCTCCGGCCCGCGGCCTGCTTCCACATCCTGCAGCATCGACGTCTTGTGCTTGCCGACCTTCTCGGCGCCGGCGATCCGCTTGTCCAGCGTGACGCGGAACGAGATGCCCAGCTTGGCCGCCACCGCTTCCGCCTCGCGCATCATGTTGGCCGCCAGGTCGCGCGCCAGCGGGTGCTGGCAGATGTCCACCAGCGTCGAATGGGCCAGCGCGCTGATCGGGTTGAACGACAGGTTGCCCCACAATTTCAGCCAGATCTCGGCGCGGATGTCGTCCAGCACCGGCGACTTGAAGCCGGCATGCTCGAAGCACGCCGATACCTTGGCGATGCGCTCGCTGCTGCTGCCATCGAGCTCGCCCAGCGGAAAGCGGTTGCCTTCGATGTGCCGGATGACGCCCGGCGCCGTCAGTTCCGCGGCGGGATACACCACGCAGCCGAGAATGCGCTCCGGCGGGATCAGCTGCGCCAGCTGGCCGCCGGCATCCACGCTGCCCACAGTGCGGCCTTCGAACTCGCCGCCGTGGCGGTGGAAGTACCAGAACGGAATACCGTTCTGCATTGTCACCACCACCGTTTCCGGCCCCAGCAGCTTGCTCACGCGAACCGCCACGCCGTCCACCTGGTGGGCCTTCATCGCCAGCACGACGATGTCCTGCGGACCTGCCTCTTCGTAGTTGTCGGTGGCCTTCACCTGCGCCGCCACCTGGATCTGCCCGTCTGCTTCGATAAGCCGGATACCCCGCGTCCGGATGGCTTCCAGGTTGGCGCCGCGCACGATGAACGTCACATCTTCACCGGCGAGCGCCAGCCTCGCACCGACGAGCCCGCCAATGGCGCCCGCCCCGATCACTGCGATCTTCATGACACACCTCTTAGTGTTTACTCGAAACGGTTGCTGAGCTTGCCGATGCCGTCGATTTCCACCACGACCGTGCTGCCGGGGCGCATCGAGCCCACGCCGACCGATGTCCCGCACAGCAGGAGATCGCCCGGCTCCAATGTCATGTCCTGCGAGATCTTGCTGACCAGTTCGGCCACGGTGAACACCATGTCGTTGACCGGATAGTCCTGGCGTACTTCGCCGTTGAGGATGGTGCGCACGACCAGCATCGCCGGATTCAGTCCGGTGGCGATCACGGGGCCGAACGGGCAGAACGTGTCGAAGCCCTTGGCACGCACCCATTGCGGGAAGGTGGGATCGCGGTTGATGATGTCGCCGACGGTCACGTCGTTGGCGCAGGTATAGCCGAAGATGTAGTCCGGTGCGGCTTCCACCGGGACGCCGCTGCAGGAGCGGCCGATCACGATCGCCAGCTCGCCTTCGAAGGCGACCTTGGCGTCGACCCGCGGCTTGCGGATCGTGCCGCCCGGCGCCAGGAAGGACGTGGGCGGCTTCATCAGGTACAGCGGCTCGGGCGGCGGCGCGAGGCCCAGCTTCTGCCCGAGTGCATGAAAATTGTTCCACATGGCCAGCACCTTGCCGGGCACGACGGGTGTGAGCACCGTCACGTCGGCCAGGTTGATCGCGATATCCGTGCGCGACGGGCTGTCAAACATGTCGCCCTTGAAGACGCGGATCTTTTCACCCTCGAGCGTGCCGAACCGCACCGTGTCGAGATGCAGGAAGCGTATCCAGTGCTGGACCATGGGAGCCTCTTTCAGGAGGGATTGTTCTGATGTGGGGGACGCGTGCGGCGGAACCGCCGCACGCGCTTGCTGCGTTGCTACGCGGTCAGTTCACCAGGCGGGCCGAGGCCGGCGTGGCCGTTCCGTCCGGCACGTGCTCGTCGACGCTGACCTGGCCGTTGGACTGTTCGATGAAGCGCTTGCGCATCGGTTTCAGTACCCACCAGGCCAGGATGGCCGCCACGGCGTTCATGCCGCAGCCGATGAAGAACACCGCTTCCCAGCTGCCGCTGGCCGCCGTGATGACGCTCGAGAGCGGCACGAAGATCGATGCCGTGCCCTTCGCCGTGTACATCAGCCCGGCATTGCCGGCGGCGTTGCGGGTACCGAAGGTGTCCGCCGTGGTGGCCGGGAACAGGCTGTAGATCTCGCCCCAGGCAAAGAACACCAGGCCGGTGAGGATCACGAACATGATTGGATCGCGGCCGAAGTAGTACAGCGCCATGATGCCGACCGCTTCCAGCGCGAAGGCGATGAACATCGTCTTCTCCCGCCCGATCTGGTCGGACACCCAGCCGAAGAACGGCCGCGTCAGCCCGTTGAGCACCCGGTCGATGGCCAGGGCGAACGTCAGGGCCGGCAGCACCATGCCCATGATGTTGAACTTGACCCCGTCGATCTCGAAGTCCTTCGCGATCGGACCCATCTGCGCCGTGGCCATCAGGCCGCCGGCAGCCACCAGCACGAACATCAGGTACATCACCCAGAACACGGGTTTGCGGACCATCTGCGACGGCGTGAAGTCGGCCGTCGTCTGCAGCACGTGCGGGTTTTTCTTCTTCGCCACCTTGGCAGCGTTGTGCGGCGGCCGCGCCATCATCATCGCGAGCAGGATCACCACCATGCCCTGGCCGATGCCGAAGTACAGGAAGGTATCCTGGTAGCCGCGGTTCTCGATCATGGCCGAGATCGGGATGATCGTCGCGGCGGAACCGGCGCCGAAGCCGGCGGCCGTGAGGCCGGCAGCCAGGCCGCGGCGGTCCGGGAACCATTTCAGTGCCGACCCCACGCAGGTGCCGTAGACGGCGCCGGCGCCGATACCGCTGATGGCGGCTGCGACATACAGGACGAACAGGGTGGACGCGAACGAGTTCATCACCCAGCCGATTGCGCACAGCAGGCCGCCGAACAGCACGACGGGCCGCGGGCCCCATTTGTCGACGGCCCAGCCTTCGATCGGCACGAGCCACGTTTCGGTGAGGATGAAGATAGTGAAGGCCACCTGGATGGCCGCTTTCGACCAGCCGTGGGCTTCGGATAATGGATTGACGAATAACGTCCAGCCGTACTGCAGGTTGGCGATCATGGCCATGCAGATGATGCCCATCACCAGTTGCATCCAGCGGAACGACGCTGGCCTTTCAAGTGCTGCTGCTTCGGTTTTCATGCAATGTCTCCCTTTAATTTTTTTAATGCCGGGTGTTTTGCTGCGCTGCTCAGGCCGGTGCTTCCTCCCGGACCCGAACAGGGGCAAGGGTTGGTGGCCCGGCGGCGTGCGCAAGGGAGCCGATGGTGCTGCGGTGCGATGGGTTGCTCATGACCTTGTCTCCTGATTCTGGGTTCACGATAGCTACCGTAAAGGATTCTGGAACCGTTTCTTGTCGGGCCACCGTGGGTACCTCTCCGGGTGCGGGCAGGTGGCGCCGCTTATGTAAAGTTCAACAGATGGGGCGATTGTGGAAGAACGGTTTTCGCATATCCTTGACCGCGGTTAAGATTCGAAAATTCGCCGCATTCAGTGAAGCTCAGACGCCTATCTGCCGCTGCTGCAGTTCGCGCCAGTCGATCGCGGCGGCGGGGTTGCAGCCGGCCGCGCCCATCTGCGCGGCGCAGCGTTCCTTCGCGGCGAGGATCGCATCGACGAGGAAGTCGGCGTCATACGCGGCCAGCAGATGCGGCTGGTACTGCGTCAGGTAGTCGCGCACGCAGGTGCGCTCGTCGCCCGCGCCCGGCAGGTGGCAGCCGGCATCCCAGAACCAGCTCAGGCCCAGTTCGTGGAAGGCGGCGTTCCATGCATTGCGCTGCGCATTGGCTTCGAAGCTGGGGATGTTGGAACCTGCACTGCTGATGATCGTCATGGCATCTCTCCGGTTGTTGTGTGGCTGCCTCCCGATCAATACTAGGCCCATCGAACGATTAGTAAAAGTTAAAGTTTTTAGGGATAATCATTCAGGATCGTTGATACCCGGGAGCGTCATGAGGAATGCCACGCTGCGCCAGCTGAAGGCTTTCGAAGCCGTCGCGCGCCATCTGAGTTTTTCCCGCGCCGCCGAGGAACTGCACCTGACGCAGCCGGCCGTGTCGACGCAGATCCGCACGCTGGAAGGCCACGTGGGCGTCACGCTGTTCGAGCAGTTGGGGAAGAAGACTTACCTGACGCAGGCGGGCACCGAGCTGCTGCAGTACTGCCGCGCCATCATCGGCCAGTTCGACGCGGCCGAGACAGCGATGATGCAGTACCGCGGCATCGCCGGCGGCAAGCTGAACGTGGCGGTGATCAGCGCCGGCGATTATTTCTTCCCGCAGCTGATGGTGGCCTTCGCGCGCCGGCACGCGGGCGTGCAGCTGAACCTCACCGTGTACAACCGCGAGGAGTTGCTGGGCCAGCTGGCGGCCAACCGCACGGACCTGGCCGTGATGGTGCGCCCGCCCCATGCGGAAGACACGCAGAACGATGCATTCGCGCCGCACCCTTACGTGATCGTCGCGCCGCCCGACCACCCGCTGGCGGACCGCGCCCGCATCACGATGGCCGAACTGCTGCGCCACCCGTTCGTCGTGCGCGAGCGGGGTTCCGATACCTGGCATTCGATGGAAGATGCGTTCGGCCCGCTGCTGGACGAAGTGCAGGTGGCGATGGAGATCCGCAGCACGGAAACGATCAAGCAGGCGGTGATTGCCGGCATCGGCCTTGGCTTCCTGTCGGCGCACACGATCGGACGCGAGGTGACGGCGGGCAGCCTCGTCGTGCTGCCCGTGGATGGCTTCCCGCTGATGCTGCACTGGTACGTGGTGCACCGGCGCGAGAAGCGACTGCCGCCGGTGGCGCAGGCGTTCCGGCAGTTCCTGCTGGACGAGGGGGCGGAGAGAATCGCGGCGCTGATCCCGACCGCCTGAGGCCGCGTCAGTGCCCCATCAGCGCCCGCACGTGCGCCGTGGTACCGCCAGCCAGCCCTTCCCCGCTGTAGCCGCCTTCCAGCACCGACACCACTCTGCCCTGGCACACGTCGGCGGCAATCGCCATCACCTCCTTCGTCACCCAGCCGAAATCGTCGCTCTCCAGCTGCAGCTGCGCCAGC
Source organism: Oxalobacteraceae bacterium UBA6704 (assembly GCA_002454505.1). GTDB lineage: Bacteria > Pseudomonadota > Gammaproteobacteria > Burkholderiales > Burkholderiaceae_D > Rugamonas. The sequence continues at coordinate 92,944 of DKJA01000128.1, read as the reverse complement.
GGATCGAGCTTGTGCGCATCGAAGCCGGCCGAGATCAGGATCAGCTCCGGCTCAAAACGGCGCAGTGCGGGCAACAGCACGTCCGCCACGCGGGCGCGGAACTGGGTCGAACCGCAGCCGGGCGGCAGCGGTACGTTGACGATGTTGCCGCTGTCGCCCGTCTCCTGCGCCAGGCCGGTGCCGGGGTACAGCGGCGACTGGTGGCTGGAGCCGAAGAACAACTCGCTGCGGTGCCAGAAGGCGGCCTGCGTGCCGTTGCCGTGGTGGACGTCGAAATCGACCACGGCCACCCGTTTCAGCCCATGCGTGTCGAGTGCGTGCACGGCGGCGATGGCGATCTGGTTGAAGATGCAGAAGCCCATCGCCCGGCCCGGCTCGGCGTGGTGGCCGCAGGGACGGGTGGCGCAGAACACATTGTCCGCCTCGCCCGCCATCACGGCATCCACGCCCGCACAGGCGGCGCCCACGCAATGCATCACCGCCTCCCACGAGCCGGGCGACATCGCCGTGTCGCCGCCATCGAGCAGCACCAGCCCGGTGCTGGGCACCATCGCCTCGACGGCATCCACATAGCCCAGCTCGTGCACCAGCAGCACCTGCTCGCGCGTGCCCCTGGGTGCCTCGCGCCAGTCCAGCTGCGCGAACTCGGGCTCCCACAGAGCCTGCATCACGGCCTCCAGCCGCTGCGGCGATTCCGGGTGGCCGGCACCCGGCTTGTGCTCCAGGCAGGCCGGGTGGAACATCACCATCGTGCTCATGATCGCCCCGCCATCAGCCGGCCGCGATCGGATGGTTGGCCATCCGTTCGATCGCCTGGCATAGCGCCGAGTGATCCAGCTGCGCCAGGCCGTTGGCGGCGCAGGAATTCATCAGTTCCTGCGTGATCGCCGTCGTCGGCAACGAGATGCCCAGGCTCTTCGCGCCCTGCAGCGCCAGGTTCAGGTCCTTCTGGTGCAGCGCGATGCGGAAGCCCGGCGCGAACGTGCGCTTGACCATCCGCTCGCCGTGCACCTCGAGGATGCGCGACGCGGCAAAGCCGCCCATCAGCGCCTCGCGCACCTTGGCCGGATCGGCGCCCGCCTTCGAGGCGAACAGCAGCGCTTCCGACACGGCCTGGATCGTCAGCGCGACGATGATCTGGTTGGCCACCTTGGCCGTCTGGCCGTCGCCGTTGGCGCCCACCAGCGTGATGTTCTTGCCCATCATGGCGAACAGCGGCTTGACCCGCTCGAACGCCTCGGGCGAGCCGCCGGCCATGATCGTCAGGCTGGCCGCCTTGGCGCCCACTTCGCCGCCCGACACGGGGGCATCGATGTAGTCGCAGTCGCGCTTGTTGATCTTCTTCGCGAATTCCTTGGTGGCCAGCGGGCTGATGGAACTCATGTCGACGACGATCTTGCCGGGCGTGAGCGCGGCCGCCACGCCGTTCTCGCCGAACAGCACTTCCTCGACCTGCGGCGTGTCGGGCACCATGACGATGACGATGTCGGCCCGCTTGGCCACTTCGCCCGCATTGGTGCACACGGTGGCGCCGCCCTCGACCAGCGCCAGCGGCGGGTTCTTCACGTCGTGCAGGTACAGCTTGCAGCCGCCCGCCTGCAGGTGGCCGGCCATCGGCCCGCCCATGATGCCCAGCCCGATGAATCCTACTTTCGTCATGATGGTCTCCGTTTGGATTGAAAAAGATTCACGCGCCGTGTTCCGTCAGCCACACGAGGCCTTCGGCGGTGCTGGTGCGGGGCTTGTACTCGCAGCCGACCCAGCCCGTGTAACCCGCGTCGTCGAGGAATTTGAGCAGGTAGTGGTAGTTGATCTCGCCGGTGCCCGGTTCGCCGCGGCCCGGGTTGTCGGCCAGCTGGATGTGCCGGATCCGCGGCAGGTGCGCCTTGATCGTGGCGGCCAGCTCGCCTTCCATGCGCTGCATGTGATAGATGTCGTACTGCAGGAACAGGTTGTCGGAACCGGTTTCCTCGATGATGTCCAGCGCCTGTTTGGTGCCGTTCAGGAAGAAGCCGGGGATGTCGAAGGTGTTGATCGGCTCGACCAGCAGCGCGATGCCTTCGTCCTTCAGCCGGCGCGCGGCGAATTTCAGGTTCGCGACCAGCGTTTCGTGTGCCTCGCCATGGTCGACGCCGCGCGGCACGATGCCGGCCAGGCAGTTCAGCTGCTTGACGCCCAGCGCCTGCGCATAGGCGACGGCCACGGCCAGGCCGTCCTCGAACTCGCCGCGCCGCGCCGGGTGGCAGGCGATGCCGCGGTCGCCGCCGGCCCAGTCGCCGGCCGGCAGGTTGTGCAGCACCAGCTCGAGACGGTTGGCATCGAGCTTGGCGGCGATGGTCTGCGCCGGATAGGCATACGGGAACAGGAACTCGACGCCCTTGAAGCCGGCCTGCGCGGCCAGCCCGAAGCGGTCGAGGAAGTCGGATTCGGTGAACAGCATCGTCAGGTTGGCGGCCAGTTTCATGGTTTACTCCACGGTGAGGATGTCGTTGAATTCGTTGAGCGCATCGATCTCGGTGCCCATCGCAATGTTCGTCACCCGTTCCAGGATGACTTCCACCACCACCGGCACGCTGTACTGGCGCATCAGTTCGCGGGCCCGCTCGAAGGCCGGGATGATGTCGTCCGGCCGGAACACGCGGATCGCCTTGCAGCCCAGCCCTTCCACCACGGCCACGTGATCGACGCCATAGCCCTCCAGCTCGGGCGCGTTGACGTTCTCGAACGACAGCTGCACGCAATAATCCATCTCGAAGCCCCGCTGCGCCTGGCGGATCAGGCCGAGATAGGCGTTATTCACCAGTACGTGGATGTATGGCAGTTTGAACTGCGCGGCGACGGCAAGTTCCTCGATCAGGAACTGGAAATCGTAATCGCCGGAGATTGCGACGATGTCGGCATCGGGATCGGCCACGCGCACGCCGAGCGCGGCGGGTATCGTCCAGCCCAGCGGCCCGGCCTGGCCGCAGTTGATCCAGTGGCGCGGATGGTTCACGTGCAGGAACTGCGCGGCGGCGATCTGCGACAGGCCGATGCTGGCCACGTAGCGCACGTCGCGCCCGAAGTATTCGTTCATCTCGTGATAGACGCGCAGCGGGTGGACGGGCACGCTTTCGTAGTCGCTCCGGCGCAGCATCGTGCGCTTGCGTTCCTGGCAGTCGTGCAGCCAGTCCGAATGATCGGCCAGTTTGCCGCTGGCGCGCCATTCCGCCGCCACTTCCACCAGCAGCGTCAAGGCCGCCTTCGCATCCGACACGATGCCGAGGTCCGGCCCGAACACGCGGCCGATCTGCGTGGGCTCGATGTCGATGTGGACGAACTTGCGGTCCTTGGTGAACACGTCCACGCCGCCCGTGTGGCGGTTGGCCCAGCGGTTGCCGATGCCGATGATGAAGTCGGAGGCCAGCACGGTGGCGTTGCCGTAGCGGTGGCTCGTCTGCAGGCCGGCCATGCCGGCCATCTGCGGGTGATCGTCGGGGATGGAGCCCCAGCCCATCAGCGTGGGAATCACGGGGATGCCGGTGATCTCGGCGAATTCGACCAGCAGCGCCGAGGCATTCGCATTGATGATGCCGCCGCCGGCCGTCAGCAGCGGACGGCGCGCGTTGTTCAGCATGTCCAGCGCTTTCTCGACCTGGGCGCGGGTGGCGGCCGGCTTGAACGCCGCCAGCGGAGAATAGGTTTCGATGTCGAATTCGATCTGCGACATTTGCACGTCGATCGGCAGATCGATCAGCACGGGGCCGGGGCGGCTGGAGCGCATCAGGTGGAAGGCCTGCTGGAACACCTGCGGCACCAGCGCCGGTTCGCGCACGGTGACGGCCCATTTGGTGACGGGCTTGGCGATCGACTCGATGTCGACGGCCTGGAAGTCTTCCTTGTACAGCCGGGCGCGCGGCGCCTGGCCGGTGATGCAGAGGATCGGTATCGAATCGGCCTGGGCCGCATACAGGCCCGTGATCATGTCGGTGCCGGCCGGGCCGGACGTGCCGATGCACACGCCGATATTGCCCGGCGCAGCGCGCGTGTAGCCGTCGGCCATGTGCGACGCACCTTCCACGTGGCGGGCGAGGATGTGGCGAATGCTGTCGCGCTTGCGCAACGCGGCGTAGAACGGATTGATGGCGGCCCCGGGCACGCCGAACGCCACGTGCACGCCCTCTTTTTCCATCACGAGCACTGCTGCTTCTGCTGCGGTCATCCTGGCCATCATGCCTCCCGAGTCGTTGGATTTCGATGGGGCCATGCTAGAGCGTTGAAGCGCGCTTGATAAGAACACAAAAAATCCATTTATCCGATACCTGGGGTATGGAATACTCGGTGCATGGACAAGATCAAGGAGATGACCGCGTTCGTCGAAGCGGTCGACCAGGGCAGCCTGGCGCGCGCTGCGCTGGCGCAGCACGTGACGCCGGTGATGCTGGGCCGCCGCATCGATGCGCTGGAACGGCGCCTCGGCGTCAAGCTGCTGCACCGCACGACGCGCCACCTGACGCTGACCGAATCGGGCACTGTCTTTCTCGACCACTGCCGCAAGCTGCTGGCCGACCTGGAGACGGCCGAGACCATCGTCTCCGAAGGCCGCGACGATGCGAGCGGCCACCTGATCGTGTCCGCGCCGGCGGCATTCGGCCGGCTGCACGTGGCGCCCCATGCGCCGGCCTTCCTGGCCGCGAATCCGAAAGTGCGCATCTCGTTCAACCTGACGGACCAGGTGGTGGACCTCGTGCGCGAGGGCTATGAACTGGGGATACGGATCGGCGGCGTGCTCGATCCCAGTTTCGTCGCGGTGCGGCTGGCCACCAACCGGCGCGTGGTGTGCGGTACGCCGACCTACTTCGCGCGCTGCGGCATTCCGCAAACGCTGGACGATCTTGCGCACCACAACTGCCTGGCCTTCAACCTGCAGGGCGGCCAGCAGCGGGGCTGGTATTTTCAGAGGGACGGCAAGCCCGTGACGATCAAGGTGAACGGCAACCTCGATTGCAACGACGGCGAACTGCTGCACCGGTGGGCCGGCGAGGGACTGGGTCTGGCGTGGCGCTCGACGTGGGAAATCCAGTCGCAGCTGGCGGCGGGCGAACTGCTGACGGTGCTGGACGACTACGCGCTGCCCGACTACGACATCATGGCTGTCTATATGCAGCAGCGGCATCTGCCGGCGCGGGTGCGCGCGTTCATCGAGATGTTGAAGGCGACGTATGCGCAGCCAGGGTACTGGACCCGGCCCGCGGGCGGGGGACTGTCCCCGCAGGGGCCTGTCCCCGGGGCTGATTTTGACGTTGCCGCTACGCTGAGCGAAGAGCAGCTCGGTTGATTCTGACGTTGCCGGTACGCTGAACAAATAGCAGAACAGGGAACAGTCCGCACCGCATCAAATCACCCGCTCCTCCCGCAACGCCGAAATCTGCACGGCGCTATACCCCAGCTGCGACAGCACTTCCTCCGTATGCTCCCCCAGCAGCGGCGATCGCGTCACCTCCGTGGGACTGTCGGACAGCTTGATCGGATTGCCCACCGTCAGATACGGCCCCCGCTCCGGATGATCCACTTCGACGATCGTGCCGGTGGCGCGCAGCGAAGGTTCGTCGGCGATCTCCTTCATCGACAGGATCGGCCCGCACGGGATGTCGTACTGATTCAGCACATCCATCGCTTCGTACTTGGTCTGCGTCTTGGTCCATTCCTCGACGGCGGCGAAGATTTCCATCAGCCGCGGCAGCCGCGCGCGCGGCGTGGCGAAGTCGGGATGGGTGACCCAGTCTTCCAGGCCGATGACCTTGCAGATCGACGGCCACACGGCCGCCTGCGCGATGAAGTAGATATACGCGTTCGGATCGGTTTCCCAGCCCTTGCACTTGAGGATCCAGCCGGGCTGGCCGCCGCCGGACGCATTGCCGGCGCGCGGTACGGATTCGCCGAACGTGCCGCCGGCGAACTGCGGATACTCTTCCATCACGCCGGTGCGCTCGAGCCGCTGCTGGTCGCGCAGCTTGACGCGGCACAGGTTCAGCACCGCATCCTGCATCGCCGTCAGCACGCGCTGGCCGCGGCCCGTGGTGTTGCGCTGATAGAGGGCGGTGACGATGCCCAGCGCCAGGTGCAGGCCGCTGCCGCTGTCGCCGATCTGCGCACCGGTGACGACGGGCGGGCCGTCGGCAAAGCCCGTGGTCGCGGCGGAACCGCCGGTGCATTGCGCGACGTTCTCGTAGACCTTGCAGTGTTCGTACGGCCCCGGCCCGAAGCCTTTGACGGAGGCGACGATCATGCGGGGATTCAGTTCCTGGATGCGCTCCCACGAAAAGCCCATCCGGTCCAGCGCGCCGGGTGCGAAATTCTCGACCAGCACGTCGCAGTCCTTGATCAAGGTCTCCAGTACTTCCTTGCCGGCCGGGCGCTTGGTGTCCAGCGTCATCGAGCGCTTGTTATGGTTCAGCATCGTGAAATACAGGCTGTCCACGCCGGGAATGTCGCGCAGCTGCGCGCGCGTGGCATCGCCCTCGCCGGCCCGCTCGACCTTGATGACATCGGCGCCGAACCACGCGAGCAGCTGCGTGCACGTGGGGCCTGACTGAACGTGGGTGAAATCGAGAACGCGTACGCCTTCCAGTGCCTTCATGCCAGTCTCCTAGGATTGATATCCGATTTATTTTTTATTATTATTTTGCGCCCTGCTCGGCCGTCGGGCAAGCCTGACAGCAGCCTGGCTGAATGTCGTGCCATCTTAGCGAGAGGGTCAGCCATTGCCGCTTGACCGCGGTTAAGAATCCCGAAAGCGGTTCTAGAACAACGCGTCCAGCACGGCCGGCGTGCCGGAGCCGGTGCCGTCATAACCGGGCAGGCCGTCCAGCACGGCGCGGAAGTCGCCATGCTGCATCGCCTCCTGCGCTGCAACAATCAGCGGCGAGCCGAGCGCGCCCTTCTCGCAGGCGAGGAAGTAACGCTCGCGGCAGACGGGAATGAACTCGAGGTCGAAGCGCCGCGCCGCCGTCTCGACGCCGAAGCTGATGTCGGCCATGCCGCTGGCCACATAGGCCGCCACCGCCGCGTGCGTGAACTCGGCGCTGTCGAAACCGGCGATGCGCGACGTATCGATGGCGCGGTCCGCCAGCAGCAGTTCCAACAGCACGCGCGTGCCGGAGCCGTGTTGGCGGTTCACGAAGCGCAGGTCGGGTCGCACCAGGTCGTCGAGCCCCGTCACGTTTTTCGGATTGCCCTTGGCGACGAACAGTCCCTGCTGGCGGCTCGCCAGGTGCAGGAACGCATGGCGGTCGCTGTCCAGCCACAGCCCATATTGCGCCGCAGCGGCCTGCTCGTATTTGCCGACCGGGACGTGGAAGCCGGCCAGGTCGCATTCGCCCCGCGCCAGTGCGGCAACAGCCTCGGTGCTGCTGCGGTATTTGATGTCCACGGTGACGCCCTGCTCGCGCAGCCGGGTCACCAATGCTGCAACCGCAAAACCGTGCGACGCGGTCACGCGCAGCACCTGCGCGTCGCCGGCCATCACGCGGGCCAGTTCCTGCTGCAGCTCGGAGGCGAGGCTGTCCAGCAAAGGCGTCAGGCGCGCGCTGATGCGGCGGTCCGCCCAGATCAGTTTTTCCGCCAGCGGCGACAGCGCCGTGCCCTGCCCGCGCACCTTGTGCACCAACTCCGCTTCGAACTGTTCGCTGAATTGCTGCAGCAGTCCCCACGCATGGCGGTACGACATGCCGTAGGCGGCGGCGGCCTTGCTGATGCTGCCCGTTTCGCTCACGGCGGTCAGCAGCGCCAGCAGCGCCGGCAGCGCGGTCGGGTTGCCCCGCGCATCGCGCAGGATCCAGTCGGGACGGATTTCCACCTTCAGCATATGCAATTCATTTCCTATTGATCGCGCAATTTTTGGGTGCTAGGCTGGATTTATAGCACTAAAACGGTACCGCATATGCTGGACCGAACATATGCTGAACAAAGCATGAGCGCTACCGACCGAATAACAACGGAGACATCATGAACGCACAGCCTGCCCCAGCCGCCGCAGCGGTCAGCGACATCGTTGCGGAACTACTCGCCCACCATGGCACCCGCCAGGACCAGCTGCTGCCGGTGCTGCACGGCCTGCAGGACAGCGTCGGCTACATCCCGCCCGACCAGGTCGACAAGATCGCCGCGCACTTCAACCTGAGCCGCGCCGAGGTGCATGGCGTGATCACGTTCTACCACTACTTCCGCAGCGAACCGCCGGCCCGCTGCGTGGTGCAGATCTGCCGCGCCGAAGCGTGTCAGAGCATGGGCGGCGACCGGTTGCTGGACCACGCCGAACAGGCACTCGGCTGCGGCCTGCATGGCCACAGCGCGGACGGCACGTTCGCACTGGAACCCGTGTACTGCCTGGGCCTGTGCGCCAGCTCGCCGGCGCTGACGATCAACGAAGCCGTGTTTGCCCGCGTGACGCCGGCCCGCTTCGATGCACTCATCGCCGACGTTAAAGCCGTAACGGAGGCAGCATGACAACCCGCATCTACATTCCCTGCGATTCGGCCGCGCTGGCCGTCGGCGCGGATGAAGTGGCGGCCGTGATCGCCGCCGAGGCGCAGCAGCGCGGCATCGAGATCGACATCGTCCGCAACGGCACGCGCGGCCTGCTGTGGCTCGAACCCCTGGTGGAAGTGGAAACGCCGGCCGGCCGCGTGGGCTTCGGCCCCGTCGATGCGGGCGACGTGCATGGCCTGTTTGAAACGGGCTTCCACCTCGGCGTCGGTGAACATCCGCTGGCCCTTGGCCTGGTTGAAAACATTCCCTACCTGGCCAGGCAGCAGCGCCTGACGTTCGAACGCGTGGGCATCACCGACCCGCTGTCGCTGGACGACTACCTCGCGCACGGCGGCTACCGCGGCCTGCACAACGCGATCGTCATGGCGCCATCGGAAATCGTGGCCGCCGTCACCGCTTCCGGCCTGCGCGGCCGTGGCGGTGCCGCCTTCCCCACCGGGATCAAATGGAACACGGTGCTGAAGGCGCCCGGCGTCGAGAAATACATCGTCTGCAATGCCGACGAAGGCGACTCCGGCACCTTCGCCGACCGCATCATCATGGAAAGCGATCCGTATGTGCTGATCGAAGGCATGACGATCGCCGGCATCGCCGTCGGCGCCACGCGCGGCTACATCTATGTGCGCAGCGAGTACCCGCATTCGATCGCGCGGCTGGAAGCGGCCATCGACACGGCGCGCCGCCAGGGCTACCTGGGCTACAACCTGCTGAGCACGGGCCGCACGTTCGAACTGGAAGTGCGCAAGGGCGCCGGCGCCTACATCTGCGGCGAAGAGACGGCGCTGCTGGAAAGCGTCGAGGGCAAGCGCGGCATCGTGCGCGCCAAGCCGCCGCTGCCCGCGCTGGCCGGCCTGTTCGGCAAGCCCACCGTCATCAACAACGTGCTGTCGCTGGCCACGGTGCCGGTCATCCTCGACAAGGGCGCGCAGTACTACCAGGACTACGGCATGGGCCGTTCGCGCGGCACGCTGCCGGTGCAACTGGCCGGGAACATCAAACAAGGGGGACTGATCGAACTCGCGTTCGGCGTGACGCTGCGCGAGATCCTGTACGACTATGGCGGCGGCAGCGCGACGGGCCGGCCGATCAAGGCGGTGCAGGTGGGCGGCCCGCTGGGCGCCTACCTGCCCGAATCGCAGTGGGATACGCCGCTCGACTACGAGGCGTTCGCGGCGCTGTGGGCGGTGCTGGGCCACGGCGGCATCGTGGTGCACGACGACAGCGCGGACATGGCCAAGCTGGCGCGGTATGCGATGGAATTCTGCGTGGCCGAGTCGTGCGGCAAGTGCACGCCGTGCCGCATCGGTTCCACGCGCGGCGTCGAGGTGATCGACAAGATCCGCGACACCACGGCCGCGCCGCAGCAGCGCGTGCAGCAGGTGGTGCTGCTGCGCGACCTGTGCGACACGATGCTGCTTGGCTCGCTGTGCGCGATGGGCGGCATGACGCCCTATCCGGTGCTGTCGGCACTGAACCACTTCCCGCAAGATTTCGGCCAGGCTGACACGAGTCAGCACGCCGCCTAGGAGACCGCCATGTTTGAAACCATCCTGACCCGCGACCTGGGCACGCCACCGCCGCCGCTCGATCCGGCGACCGAATTCGTCACGCTGACCATCGACGGCGAACGCGTCACCGTCCCGAAAGGCACGTCGGTGATGCGCGCCGCCGCGCTGTCCGACATCAATATCCCGAAACTGTGCGCCACCGACAGCCTGGAACCGTTCGGCTCTTGCCGGCTGTGCCTCGTCGAGATCGAGGGCCGCCGCGGCTATCCCGCCTCGTGCACCACGCCGGCCGAGGAAGGCATGGTCGTGCGCACGCAAACATCGAAACTGCAGGACCTGCGCAAGGGTGTGATGGAGCTGTACATCTCCGACCACCCGCTGGACTGCCTGACCTGCCCCGCCAACGGCAACTGCGAACTGCAGGACATGGCCGGCGTGACGGGCCTGCGCCAGGTGCGCTACGGCTACGACGGCGCCAACCACCTGAAGCTGGGCAAGGACGAATCGAATCCCTACTTCACGTTCGACTCGTCGAAATGCATCGTCTGCAACCGCTGCGTGCGGGCATGCGAGGAAACCCAGGGCACGTTCGCGCTGACGATTTCCGGCCGCGGCTTCGATGCGCGCGTGTCGGCCGGCCAGGACCAGCCGTTCATGGAATCGGAGTGCGTGTCCTGCGGCGCCTGCGTGGAAGCCTGCCCGACGGCGACGCTGACGGAGAAATCCGTGATCTGGCTGGGCCAGGCCGAACACAGCGTGACGACCACTTGCGCGTATTGCGGCGTCGGTTGCTCGCTGAACGCGGAGATGAAGGGCAATGAAGTGGTGCGCATGGTGCCGGCCAAGGACGGCAAGGCCAACGAAGGCCACGCTTGCGTCAAGGGCCGCTTTGCGTGGGGCTACGCCACGCACAAGGACCGCATCCTCAAACCGATGATCCGTTCGAAGATCACCGACCCGTGGAAGGAAGTGAGCTGGGACGAAGCGCTCGATTACGCGGCGTCCGAATTCAAGCGCATCCAGGCCAAGCATGGCCGCGATTCGATCGGCGGCATCGTGTCGTCCCGCTGCACCAACGAGGAAGGCTATCTGGTGCAGAAGCTGGTGCGCGCCGCGTTCGGCAACAACAACGTCGATACCTGCGCCCGCGTTTGCCATTCGCCGACCGGCTACGGCCTGAAACAGACGCTGGGCGAATCGGCCGGCACGCAGAGCTTCAAGTCGGTGGAAAAATCGGACGTGATCCTGGTGATCGGTGCGAATCCAACCGACGGCCACCCCGTGTTCGGCTCGCGCATGAAGAAGCGGCTGCGCCAGGGCGCCCGGCTGATCGTCATCGACCCGCGCCGCATCGACCTGATCAAGTCGCCGCACGTGCATGCCAGCTACCACCTGCAGCTGCGGCCCGGCACCAATGTGGCGATGCTGTCGTCGCTGGCCCATGTGGTCGTCAACGAAGGCCTGCTGGCCGCCGAATACATCGCCGAACGTTGCGAGGAACGGGCATTCGCGCAGTGGCGCGATTTCGTCGCCCAACCGGACAACTCGCCGGAAGCGCTGGAAGCTGTCACCGGCGTGCCGGCGGAACTGGTGCGCGGCGCGGCGCGGCTGTTCGCCACCGGCGGCAACGGCGCCATCTTCTACGGCCTGGGCGTGACGGAACATGCGCAGGGCTCCACCGCCGTGATGGCCATCGCGAACCTGGCGATGGCCACCGGGAACGTGGGCCGCGAAGGTGTCGGCGTCAACCCGCTGCGGGGCCAGAACAATGTGCAGGGTTCCTGCGACATGGGTTCGTTCCCGCACGAGCTGCCGGGTTATCGCCACGTGTCCGACACCACCGTGCGCACGATGTTCGAACAGGCATGGGGCGTGCCGCTGCAGTCGGAGCCGGGCCTGCGCATCCCGAACATGTTCGAGGCGGCGCTGGACGGGAGCTTCCTGGGCCTGTATTGCCAGGGCGAGGACATCGTCCAGTCCGACCCGAACACGCAGCACGTGACGGCCGCGCTGCAAGCGATGGAGTGCGTGGTGGTGCAGGACATCTTCCTCAACGAGACGGCCAAGTTCGCCCACGTGCTGCTGCCCGGTTCGTCGTTCCTGGAAAAGGACGGCACGTTCACGAATGCCGAGCGCCGCATCTCGCGCGTGCGTAAAGTGATGCCGCCGCGCGCCGGCTACGCGGATTGGGAAGTGACGGTGGAACTGGCCAACCGGCTGGGCTATCCGATGAACTACAAGCACCCGTCCGAAATCATGGACGAGATCGCGGCGCTGACGCCGACGTTCACGGGCGTCAGCTACAAGCGGCTGGAGGAACTGGGCAGCATCCAGTGGCCGTGCAACGACGAGGCGCCGGAAGGCACGCCGACGATGCACATCGACGCGTTCGTGCGCGGCAAGGGCCGCTTCATCATCACGCAGTACGTGCCGACGGCCGAGAAGGTGACGCGCCGTTATCCGCTGATCCTGACCACGGGCCGCATTCTGTCGCAATACAACGTGGGGGCGCAGACGCGCCGCACGGAGAACGTGCAGTGGCATGCGGAAGACCGGCTGGAGCTGCATCCCCACGATGCGCAGGAACGGGGCATCGTCGACGGCGACTGGGTCGGCATCCAGAGCCGCGCCGGCGAAACGGTGCTGCGCGCGGCCGTCACCGAAAGGATGCAGCCGGGCGTGGTGTACACCACCTTCCACTTCCCCGAATCGGGCGCCAACGTGATCACCACGGAGAACTCCGACTGGGCCACCAACTGCCCGGAATACAAGGTGACGGCGGTGCAGGTGATGCCGGTGCAGCAGCACTCCGAGTGGCAGCAGGAGTACCGGCGCTTCAATGCCACGCAACTGAGCCTGGCCGATCCGAAACTGGTCAACCCCGCGATCAGCGCGTGAAGAGGAGAAGCAAGTGAACATCGAAAACCTCGTCACGATGGCGAACCAGATCGGCTGCTTCTTCTCGTCCTTTCCGGACCGGGAAGAAGCGCATACCGGCATCGCCACGCACATCGAACGCTACTGGGCACCGCGCATGCGCGTGCGGCTCTTCGAGCACGTGGACGCCACGCGCGGCGAAGGGCTCGACGAGATCGTGCTCGTCGCCATCCAGGTGCACCGCAAGGGCCGCGACGTGCCGGTGGGCGACCATACGGCCGTGCCGGAGGATGTCGATACGGGCGGCAGCGACGCGGGCTGACGCAGCCCATGCGCTGGCAGATGTCCCTTGTCTGCGCCACCGCCCGGCCGGGAAGCCTCGGTGCGGCCGCACCGAACGATGTGGCGCGTGCCGCGCACATCCGGCACGAACTTGCCGCCGGCGGTTACACGTATGCCGGCGAAGTGTCGCTGTGGGATGCGCTGCATCCCTGCGCCGGATCGTTGTTCGTGGGCGCGCAGGCCGATGCCGTGATGGTCTGCCATGCGGAACTGGCCGGTGCGCTCATCCACGCCAACGCGTGGTCGCATGCGTCGACGGGACTGCGGGGCGATTTCGTCGAGACGGTGCTGCGCTGGTATCCCGACGGCGAAGCGATGGCGCTGGCGGTCAACTGCGTCACGCAGCTATGGGGTTTCAGCGCCTACCGCCGCGGCCAGCGCATCCGCACCGTTGCCGGTTCGCTGGCCGATGGCCTGTTCGCGGAACATGGCACCCCGCTGCCCGAGGAACTGCCCGTGCTGGCCGACGCCACGCCGGAACAACTGAACGGGCGGGATGCCGGCGAAGAGCTGGTGCTGGCCGCGTCGAGCCGCATGTTCGGCTGCCGCATCGACCGGCTGGCCGGCACCGGACCGGTCTTCAGCCACTACCGCAGGGGTGCCGCCTGACGCGGCAACTTCCTGCAACGCTAGCGATTTGCTAGCCATCCTCTCGTAACTCCCGCACCACAAAAACCTCCGGGAAAGATTCGTTTACTTTAAGTTACTGCTATTCTAGTTGCGGTTACAAGCCGGTGCGCCACCCGCGCGCTTCACGGCAACCGGATGGTCGTCATCCGCGCCATCGGTTCGTCTCAATCGCCCGCGACATGGACATTGCACCGCTCTCGCTCGACCTGCCTGCCGCGCCCGCAGCGGCCGAACCGCCGTACCGGCTGCTGCGCACCCTTGGGGAAGGCGGCTATGGCGAGGTGTTCGAGGCATGGGATGTGCAGCTGCAGCGGCGCGTCGCGATCAAGCGGCTGAAGGTGGCGCGCGATACGGGCCGGCCGCACGAACTGCTCGATGAGGCACGCGCGGCGGCCTCGCTGCGCCATCCCGCGTTCGTGCGCATCCACGCCTTCGACACCGCATCGCAAGCCATCGTGATGGAACTGGTCGAAGGCGAGACGCTGCAGCGCTTCATCGGCGGCGGCCCCTGCGCGGCGGCGGCAGCGCTGGATATCGTGGCGCAGGTGGCCGGTGCGATGGCGCAGGCGCACCAGTCCGGCCTCGTGCACGGCGACCTGAAACCGTCGAACCTGATGCGCGAACCGGGCGGCAGCGTGCGCATCCTCGATTTCGGCCTGGCCTTGCGGATCGATCCGCTGGCAACGCAGAGCATGGCCACCGGCCGGCTGCACGGCACGCTGGCCTACCTGGCGCCGGAGCGGCTGCTGGGCGGCGCGCCGGCACCGGCCAGCGACATCTACGCGCTGGGCGTCGTGCTGTACGAACTGCTCACCGGCAGCCGGCCGCTCGCGGGCCTGGGCGGCCTCGCGCTGGCCGCCGCGCAGCTGCAGACGAGCGCCGACCATTGGCCTTTTCCCGCCGGCGTGGCTGCGCACGTCGCGGCACTCGTGCGCGCGATGGCGGCGCGCGATCCGGCCGTGCGGCTGCCTTCGATGCAGGCGGTGTGCGACGCCATCCGGATGCTGCCCGGCCCCGCGGCACCTGCGGCGCCGCGCCGCGCCGCCGGACGCCGCCTTCGCATGGCCGGCCGCCGCGTGCCGGCGCCGCGCGCCGTGCTGGCCGCGCTGCTGTTTACCGCGCTGGGCGGCATCGGCAGCTGGCAGTTGTCCGCCTACCCGCTGCCGCCGCTGTCGAACGCACAGGCGATGCAGGCCGGCCTCGCCGCGCTGCGCAGCGCCGACCGCGACGGCAGCCTGGCCACGGCGATCGAACGCTTCGGCGCGATCCTGCGGCACGATCCGCAGCACGCCGGCGCCGCCGCCGGACTGTCGCTGGCCTACAGCCTGCGCTATTTCGGCGACGGCCGCGACGAGGTCTGGCTGGTGCGTGCCGATGCCAGCGCCCAGCAGGCGCTGCACGCCGACCCGCAACTGGCCCTTGCCCATGTCGCGCGGGCCTGGGTGCTCGAATACCAGGGCCAGTCGCAGCGCGCCATCGAACAGGGCCAGATCGCGCTGCAGCTCGATCCGCTCGACCTGTTTGCCCTGTGGGGGCGGATCGACCTGCTGATCAACCTGCGCCGCCATGCCGAAGCGCGCCAGGCGCTGGCGGCCGCGCTGGTCGCGCATCCGCAGGAGCGCCTGCTGCACGACCTCAGCGGGCGGCTGTATTTCCAGCAGGGCGACTACCGCGCCGCCGAACGGGCGTTCCGGCGCAGCATCGCGCTGGAACCGGACATGAGCTATGCCTACGCCAACCTGCATGCGGCACTGTTGCGCCAGGGGCGCGCCGACGAAGGCTTGCGGATACTGCAGCAGGGCCTGCAGGTCCACCCCAGCAGCCGCCTCTACAGCAGCCTGGGCGCGGCACTGTTCGCCCGCGGCGACTACCTTGGCGCGCAGCGCAATTTCGCGCTGGCCGTGTCGGCCGACAAGGGCAGTCCCAACAAATACCTGTACTGGGCCAACCTGGCCGATGCGCTGCGCTGGCTGCCGGGCCGCGAGTCCGATGCCCGCGGCGCGTACCGGCAGGCCGTCGCGCTGCTGCGGCCGCTGCTGGGCCGGCCGGGCCAGGACGCCACCTACCAGTCGCGCATGGGCCTGTACCTGGCCAAGCTCGATGGCGCGCCGGCGTCGACGCGCTGGACCGAGCGCGCGCTGCGCATGGCGCCGGACAGCCCCGACGTGCAGTTCCGCGCCGGGCTGACCTATGAAATTGCCGGCAACCGCGCTGCGGCGCTGGCGCACCTGGGGCAGGCCGTCGCCCTGGGCTATCCCGCTCACCTGCTCGCCACCGAACCCGACCTGGTGGCGCTGCGGCGTGACATCCGTTATCACCAACTCCAGGAAAGGTAAACATGAGTGTCCTGAAAGACGTAGTACTCTCCGTCGGCTTCGATGCGGACCAGATCAGCGATCAGCTGGCGTTCAAATTCACGTCGCCCGACGGCCAGGAACCGGTGCATCCCACCGGCCTGTTCGAGGGCGAGATCTATTTCTGCGAAGGCGAGGTGTTCCACCTGCGCGTCATCGCCAGCGGCCGCAAGGCGACGTTCAGTTCCTTCCAGATCGTCGACTGCTGCCTGATCACGCGGCCCAAGGTGGTCAGTGCGGGCGCCGAGCGGACCACCCGCTATGCGCCGCCGTCGCCGTTCACGCAGCAGATCGGTGCGTGCCAGGCGCTGGTGCTGGACTTCACATCGGAAGCGGCCGAGCGGGGCGACCGGCGGTTCGTCACGCAGGACTGGAAGCACACGCTCGATGTCGGCAACGCGCTGGGCCGCTGGGAGCTGTCGCTGGTCATGACGGTGCGGATCTTCCGCGGCGTCGACATGCAGGAAGACATCCGCGTGTTCTCGTTCGACCCCGAAACGGAAGTGGGCTCCGGGCGCGGCAAGGATCTCGCCTAGGCCAGCAGGCCGATCAGCCGGGCGTGGCGGCGCAGCGCCTCGCCCGGCGTACGCAGCGCGCTGGCGCACTTGTTCAGGTCCGCCGCATGCTGCCGCAGCGCCTGGCGGATTTCTTCCACCGGAATCGCTTCGGCACGGCGCACCTGCGGATGCGTCGCCAGCAGCTTGTACAGCGACGGCCGGGAAATCCCCAGCGCCAGCGCGGCCCCCTTGATCTGCCAGCCATTGTCGTCGAGCGCATCGACGATCGCCTGTTCGCTCAGCGCGGCCAGCGCCGTGCGGGGCGCGGCGGGTACCGGCGGCGCCGCGTCTTCCTTTGCCGCTGGCGCGCCGCCGGCCGGTGCCACCAGCGCCGCCAGCCGGGGCGTTTCGCCGGCGCACAGCGCCAGCGCGGCGCGGCGCACCACGTGGGCCAGCTGGCGCACATTGCCGGGCCAGTCGTGGCAGCACAGCTCCGCCACGAAGGCAGGCGGCAGGTCGGCATGCTGGCCGGACTGCAGCGCCCACTGCTGCAGGAAATGCCGCACCAGCAGGCCGATGTCCTCGCGCCGCTCGCGCAGCGCGGGCACGCGGATCGTGAACGCCTCGATGCGGCGCAACAGTGCGTGGTTGAAGGCGCGCCCCGTCAGGTCCCGGTCGGTCGCCGCGACCAGCCGTGCCTGCGACTGCGCCACGTGGCGTGCGCCCAGCGGCCGGTACTCGCCGCTTTCCAGCACCCGCAGCAGCATCGGCTGCACGGCCTGCGGCGTGTCGCCGATCTCGTCGAGGAACAGCGTGCCGTCTCCGGCTTCGGCAAACAGGCCGGCACGGCCCGTCGTCGCGCCCGTGTAGGCACCCTTGACGGCGCCGAACAGGTCGGCGGCGGCCAGCGATTCGCCCAGCGCCGCCATGTTGACAGCCACGAACGGCGCCTCACGGCGCGGGCTCGCGGCATGGATGGCCCGTGCGGCGACATCCTTGCCGGTACCGGTTTCGCCCAGCAGCAGCACCGGCAAGGCGGTGCGCGCCACCTGGCGGATCTCGTCGCGCAGCGCCACGGCGGCGGCGCTGACGCCCAGCAGGCCCGGCAGCGGATTGCGCTTCGGCAGCGCGCGCATCCAGTGCAGGCACAACAGCACCTGGCCGCCGAGACTCAGTACGACGCCGCGCGCCATCTGCTCGCGCGTCAGGCGCGTGCTGCCGGCGACCCGTGCGCCGTCGATCGCCAGTGTCATGCTGCTCTCCGGTGCGGTGACGAGGATGGCGTCGTCGGCCGCGCGGCGGATGACGACCGGGCTGCGCGCGATGGAGCGTTCGCCGAGGGGGCTGCCCTCCTCCCCGGCATGCCGGAACAGCGGCAGGAAGCGGTGCAGTTCGATGGTGCCGGCGCCGGCAGGGCCGATGGCTTGCTGGCCCACGCGCTGCGGGTCGGGATGCCACAACAATGTCAGCGCCAGCAGCGGCGCGGCACTGGCGGCGAGTTCGGATAAGGGAGTGGTGAGGGTTTTCTCGGCATCGGTCACGGCGGTTATCCGGCAGCGAAGATGCCCTCATTATAACCAGGGGTGACGCCGTTTTTTCGCCTTTCAGCCGGCGCCGGACGGCCGGATTGCGCCGACGATGTCGACCCTGACCGGGAAGCCGTCCAGCGTCGCCGGCAGCGCCGCGGCCAGCGCCGGCGTCAGCGCCCGCACCAGGATCGCCACCGCGGCCCGGCCGTCCACCAGCGTCTGCCCGACGCCCACCACGCCATCCAGCGCCATCAGCCGCGGCATGTGCCGTGCCGCGACGGTGTCGATCGTATCGCTCATCGTGCCTCCTGCGAAAAAATGTGCCGGCGCCGTGCCGGCACACCGCCTGCGGATCAGCCCTTGATGGAGAACGTTTCGCTCTTCCCGGCGTTGCCGAGCGCCGTCAGCACTGCGCTCATTGGATTCGCGTAGCTCAGTTTCTTGTCATCGGCGCTGGCGAAGATCAGGCCCACGGGGTTGTTCGCCTTGGTCAGGCTGACGACCGAGCCGCTGTCGCCGCCCGTGGAAAACAGCTCATCCGCATTCACCGACGCGATCTCGAAAACGTCGGCAAACCAGTATTCCCGGCCATCGGCATAAATGGAACGGGTGGTCATGCCGATGGTCGTGATCCTGCCCACAGTATAGCCCGTGGTCCGCCCGCTTTTCTGCACCTCGGCGCCGAGCACGGGGGCCACCACCGTATCGGCCAGGCCGTACTGCGTGCCGGCGGCACCCAGCAGATGGAAGTCGGGAACGATGCCCTTGTCGTAGCTGGCGATCGCGGCATCGGCGTGGTTGTACACGGGATTGGACGGGTCGTGCGGCACCATCGGCACGAAACGGGCCAGCTTGCCGACCGGGTTGGCCGGCTGCAGGTCGAGCAGGGCGGGCTGGCTGATGGCCGCGCCGATGGGCAGCCGGTTGACGTCGGCCAGCACGTGGTTATTGGACAGCATGTACGTGACGCCGTTCGCCACCACCTGGCAACCCAGCGTGCCGGCATACTTGCGGTCGACGGGGCCGACGGAGACGCCGCCCGGGACGGGGCGATACAGGCCGGTGAACACGGCACCCAGCTGGCCTGGCTCATCGTACGCCGGTTCGCCGTCGGCCGGCATCGCCGGAACCAGCTCGCCGCTCACCCTGGTCAGAATGCGCCAGCCGTGACGGCTGTTGCCGCCATACAGGGCAGCGTCGCTGCGGTTCTCTTTCTTCAGCAGCACCAGCAAGGCCAGCCCCTTGTCGTCGGCCGTCACGCCCACGCCAGCGACATTCGGATTCTTGAGCATTGCCTGCTGCAGCACGAGGTGATCTTCCTGTAATTCCCTGATGCGGCTTTCCGTGATGGCGCTTTCGGTGATGGCAACCCGGGCCAGCTGGGCCACGGTCAGGTTCGGTTTGTACGGCAGATTCATGTCAGGCTCCTGGTAGTTGATGGAAGGTTGTGCATGCCGTTCCGGCAGCGTCTCCATGCTGGCCGGCCCGCCGCGCAAAGTCGATTACACGGCATTACAGCGGCAGGCCCGGCCAGCCAGCGGTCAACCCGTAGGTGTACTTGATCAGGTAATGCACGTAGATGTTCTTGGCGCGCGTCTCGGCGGCGACGCGCACCGTGCTGGTCGCCGGCGGCAGCTGGTCGACCGGGCCCGTGTCGGTCAGCGTATCGACGGTGCCGGGGATGGCACCGCTGCCGCCGCCGCCACCCGGCGCGCTGGTGGCGGCCCGGTAACCGTGATCGTGCTTCTGCACGGCGTCCTGCTGGATCGACCCGGGCTGGTCCGCCGTGCCGCTGCCGCCGGCCGGCACCGTCCGCCCGGCGGGCGGCGGATCGATGCCGGCACCGTTGTCCGCCGCGCGCAGGAAGTAGCCGCGGTAGTCGGGCAGGTGGAAGGTGGCGGCATTCTCGTCGCCGCCGTACTGCCGGCCCAGCGCCGCGAACAGCAGCGGGTAGCCGGCGCACGCCAGTTCCCGCCCGTCGCACAGCATCCAGCCCCACGCCTCGATCGCGTCGGTGCGCCGGATGCCGTCCGGCGGCGGCAGGCCGGGCGGCTGCGCCGTGGCCGGCAGCGGCGCGCCCAGGTTGCCCGCGAAGGCGGTGATGCTGCCCACCGGCAGCTCGCCGAACGCGGGCGGCACGATCCCCGGCAGGTGGCGCGGCGCCGGCGGGAACGGATGGCGCATCATGATGCTTCGCCTTCCCACAGCGGCAGCCGGTCGCGCAGCACCTGCATCGTCGTCGGCACCACCACGTTCCAGCTGGTGCCGATCCGTTCCGGCGCGTGCGTGCGCTGCATGCCCGCCTCCTTCAGGTCGGCCGCCAGTGCCATGTCGGCGCCGTTGAGCGGCGCGTGGCGGTTGGCGCCATCCCACGCGATGCCGGTGGAGAGGAAGTACAGCAGCGCCATCACCCGTTCCGGCGCCACCGGCAGCATCACGCGGGCCAGGCCGGCGCCGAGGAACAGCGCGAAGCGGGCATCCTCGCCGGCACCGCCATCGTCCGGCGCGGCGCCGCCCGCGTCGTACCAGCGATAGCTCATCTCGTTCCACTCGAACAGGCCGTCGAAGAACTGCAGGTAGCGCGGTTCGCCCACGTCGGCTTCGTCCACCACCATTGCCTTGCCGGGATCGGAGCGCCGCGTCATCAGCAGCCGCAGGCAGCCGCGCCGCAGTGCGGCCCGCTCGATTGCGCGGTTCGCCGCCGGCGATCGGACCGGCTGGTACGGCGCGCCGCGGTCGTCCGCCAGTTCGAGGAAGCGGGTCAGCTGCCGCTGGTAGGCGCGCAGGATCGCGGCATGGGTGCGGATGCGCCAGTCGTCCATCAGCGCATCGTCCGGACGGCACTCGATGGTCACGTTGACCAGCGCATCGGGCGCGGCCGGCTGCGGCGTGGCCGGCGTCGGCGCCGGCGGCGCCACGGCGCTGACCGAGACGGGCATCGCACTGTCCTGGCCGAAGGTGCGCGTGGCCGGTTCGGTGCTGCCGTCGTACCGCTCCGTCCCCACCAGCACCACCGGCGTGGCGGCGCCGGCGATGCTGCTCACCTGCGCGCCCGTGGCCCGATAGCCGGCCGGCAGCGGCACCAGCGCTTCGTCGCCGCTGCGCACGGCCGCCGATACCAGCCGCACGGCCTGCGGCGGCGGCTCGATGTCCGTGGCGTCATACTGCGCCGCCAGCTCGGCGTAGGTGGCCGGCTCGATGGCGCGGAACGACGCGATGCCGGCCTGCGCGGGCGTCTGCGGCTGCGCGAACGAGCGGCCATCGATGCGCTGCTGCTCGCGGATGAAATCGGCGGCCGGCGCGGGCAGCAGGAACTCCACCAGCAGCCGCTTGCCGTAATTGACCACGTCGGTTTCATACACCTTGTTCACCCAGTGGTACACGGCCGTCACCGCCGCATCGCCGGCCGCATTGTCGATCACGCTGCTGACCGTTTCCTCGCTCTGCTGCAGCGTGCTGCTGCCGCGCGCCTGGCTGACCGTGCGGCGGATCCGTCCCACCGTGCTGTTCAGCAGGTCCTGGGCGAAACGGACCGCGTCCTCGGTGCCCGGCGCGCCGCCCACCGTCTGCTCGGTCCACGAACCGGACAGCGTGGCCTGCGTCGGCGGCCCGTAGCTGGTGTTGAAATTGTCGTAGCTGTTGGTGACGCTTTGCTCGGCCACGGTCGCGCACAGTTCCTCGTACAGGTTGTGGCGTGCGCTGGCCGACTGCGTCTCCAGCGCTTCCTCGCTGCTGGTCTCGCTGGTGCGGCTGTCCTCCTGCCGCTGCAGGCGGCGCCGGCCGATCTCGCGGCGCTCGCCGCGCATCACGTTCTCCACGTGGGCCACCTCGCCCAGCTGGTAACCGGCCAGCCGCTGGCGGACCAGGTGCAGGTCGCCGATCGCATACGGCGCGATGCCGCTGGCCGGCGCCGGATCGGCCGGCAGCGGGGACACCGCCGCGGGCAGCACGACCGATGCATCGCGCAGATGCCGTACGAGCGCCGCCGTCACCGCCGGGAGTACCGGCTGCAAAGGCTCGTTCGCCGGCACCGGCGGGAACAGGTACGTCAGCACATGCTGCGCCACCAGCATGTCGGCCAGGCTGGCCAGCCACGCCTGCTGGTAGCCGGGCACGATCGTCAGCGCGAAATAGCTTTGCCACAGCCGGTCGACGTCGCCGGCAAACGCCGGCGTGGCCAGCAGCTGCTGCAGGCCGGCGACATCCGGCACGCCGAACAGTTCCACGAGCTGCTTGCGCAGGACCTCGGTCGCATGGTCGCCGCCGGCCAGCCACGCATCGAGCCGCGGCCGCACGCCCGTCAGCTTGCCTGCCATGCTGCCGGCCTCGCCGGCATCGCGGACGAACTGGCCGGCGGCGAACGGCGCGGTGCCGTCGATGAACTGCACTGCCAGCTGGTTGCGCAGCGCCGGCGTGGCGGCCTGCTGCAGCTGCGCGTACAGGCTGTCCGCCGGCGGATCGGCCGGCACGGCATACAACACGAAGCATTGCGTCATGACCTGGGGCGCGGGCTGCGGCCAGCTCCGCATGTACACGTAGGGGAACAGCGTTTCGTGGGCGGCGCCGACGACGGTCATGCCGGCCGACGGCTCGTCCGGGATCGGCGGCGCGGGTGGCTCGGGCGGCTCGGGCGGCGGCACGGGTGGAACGGGTGGCGGCACCGGCGGCTCCGGCGCATCGCCGGCGGGTACCCAGGCCAGCAGGCCTTCGACTTGCGACAGCGGCGGCCGGCCGAATGCCAGGTTGGCCCATATGCCAATGTGGCCGCCATGTTCGCCGTGCGGATACGTCTGCCGCTGCAAGGTGCCGCTGACCTCGCACAGCTGTTTGCCGGCCTGGTCGCGGAAGGTCAGCGAACCCAGGTCGACGCGCTCCTGCCCCGGCAGCGGGATCGTCACCGGCGCACCGGCCGCACCTTCGTAGCGGATGTGCACGACGGCAGGCGAAACGGTCTTCATGTCTTGCGGGACGGTGAGCGAGAAGACGAGTCTGCCGTCGAGCTCTTTCCACGTCTGCGTGCATATCTGAACCATGATGCGGACTCCTTTGGTCGATTGAACTGCGCACCTGCCCGGCAGTCCGGACAGGTGCGCGCTGCGCCGTCCGGTCAGGCGACGTTGACGACGTTTTCCAGCGTGAAGGTCAGCGGCTGCGCGTTGGCGCCGGCGCCGCCGCCGCGCATCGTGATCGTCGCGCTGGCGATGCCGATCAGCGAGAACTCCTGGTTCGACTGGCTCAGCACGGCCGAATTCATCACCTCGCCCTGCACGACCTGCGAACCGGCGCCGACCCAGATCGACGGCTTGAACTCGAACGCGGCCATGCTGGCGGGGTAGACGCCGGTCTTGCGTGCCAGCAGCGAATCGCCGCGGTAGATGCCGCCGCTGAATGCGCCCTTGACCAT
Organism: Oxalobacteraceae bacterium UBA6704; assembly: GCA_002454505.1. GTDB lineage: Bacteria > Pseudomonadota > Gammaproteobacteria > Burkholderiales > Burkholderiaceae_D > Rugamonas. The sequence goes on along the minus strand of DKJA01000128.1, from coordinate 69,274 downwards.
GTTGTTATTGATCTGCACTTCCGTCGGGCTGGTCGACAGGCCCAGCGGCTGCAGCACGTCGCCGGAAGGGTCCAGCACCACTTCGAACGATTGGCCGGGCACCGCGTCCAGCAGCGGCGTGACGTTGTTGTAGCTGTCGGTGACGCCGACCTGCAGGTTCAGCGGGAAGTCGAACGAGTTGGTGTCGTTCCGGCCGCAGTTTTCGATCACCTTCCATGCCACCGGCAGTTCGCCCAGCCCGGCAATGACATTGCGCTGGAAGAAGTAGACTTTGGAATTGTTGACGTCGTTGGACAGGTTCTTGAAGGTCAGTTGAATTGCGCGAATCATTTGATGCTCCTTGAGATTAGAGGTCGTCCGGCACACCATGCGCAGGACGCTGCTGCCACTGCCACTGCTGAAAAAAACCGTTGTTTCCTTACGCCGGCACCTGCCCGTCGAGCGTGAACACCAGCGGTCCCGCCTGCGTTCCCTTGCCGCCGCCGCGCAGCACGATCCGTGCACTCGCCAGCCCGTCCAGGTGCAGCGGCGTGGCGCGGCCGGGGGCCAGCAAATCGGCCGGCAATGCCTGGCCTTCCTCGACGTCCGCGGCGAAGGCGATCCACAGCACCGGCGCCAGCCGGAAGCCGGCCACCTGCTGCGGCGCCATCGCGCCGCTGACCGCCACCGGCCGGCCGTCATTGCCGAGCACTGCGCGGATCGCGCCACGCGGCAGCTCGTTGCGGACCAGCAGCAGGTCGCCTGCCGCGCTGCCGCCTGCCGGCGTCAACCGCCTGGCGCCGTCCTCCCCGCCGTAGCGGTAGCGCTCGCCGGCGGCGGCCCGCAGCCGCGGCGTATGGTTGCCGTAGGCATCGATCACGCCCAGCTCCGGCGCCCCGTAACGGAACGGATGACTGCAATCGCGGCCGCAATACCGGATCACCTTCCACGCCAGCGGACGGACGTTGCTGCCGGGTGGCGCTACCTGCTGGAACAGCACCACATGGGCGTCGCTGCCATCGGCCTGCCGGTTCAGGAACGTCAATGTCGTCATGTCTGGTTGGTCCTGGCTGGCTGCGTTGCTGGTTGAAACAACTTTATCGACGGCGCCGGCGGCTGGCGATTACACGGCATTACCGGCGCTAACAGCTGCCGGGCGCTGCAGTTGCGCTTCCAGCTGGGCGCCGCGCACGACCTCGATGCCGAAGCCGCCGAAGCGCACTTCGCCGCGGCGGCGCTCGACCACCTGCGCATCGGCAAGCCCGGCCGGCAGCACTTCCTGGATCTGGCGGCGGGCGCGGAACAGCTGGATGTTCAGGTGGGCGACATCCAGCCCGAGCATCCGCGCCAGCTGCTGGACGTCGACCCAGCCCTGGCTGCTGCCGTCGATGCCGCGGGCGGCATCCGCGACCCGGAGCCGGGCCAGCACCAGCAGGCAGTAGTGATGCACCCGTTCGCCGAGATCGAGCGGCGGCGCGACACCTTCGTGCAAGGCGATGAACACGTGTTCCTCGTTGAGGCTGACGTGGAATTTCATGGTCCAGCGCGCCTCGGGCAAAGGCTGGGCGGGCTGGCGGACGGGCGAGGACAGCTGAATGGTCATGGCGGTACCTTCCGGGAACGAGTGGGAGAAGTGCCGTTCAACAACTCAAATATCGTGCCACCACGAAATAGCGTTTCAAAGGGCTGCAAGCCCCGAAAACACGGGTTTCCCGTGTCAACCGCGCGACAATTGACATGTCAAGCGTTTCGCTTTGACATGGCGCAAGAATAAATTTTCATTGGCTGCATCCAATCCTCCGTCCCCCGAGTAGTACAGGCGCCAACCTTGCCGCGCCCCGCAGCAGTTGTGCCTTCCAACAACAACCTACCGAGGACACACCATGACCCGACTGCCTTTCGCCACGCTCGTTCTTTCCTCCTCGATCGCCATGACCCTCGCCGCCTGCGGCGGTGGCGGGCATCGCGACAACGCGCCCGTTCCGCCCGAAACGCAGGTGCCGCCCGTCATCGTCGCCGGCGACGTGTACGCCTTAACGGCAAGCAATAAGCTGATCTCGTTCAACCGCGACGCACCGGCCACCGTGCGCACGACGCTGTCGATCAGCGGCCTGCAGAGCGGCGAAACCCTGCTCGGCATCGACTACCGGCCGGCGGATGGATTGCTGTATGGCGTGGGGTCCACGGGCCGCGTGTACACGATCAACACGAGCAGCGGTGCGGCCACGTTGAAATCGACGCTGATGGCCGATGCAACCGACACCACGGCGCCGTTCACGGCGCTGGCCGGCACGGATTTCGGCGTCGATTTCAACCCGGTGGCGGACCGCCTGCGCATCGTCGGCAACACGGGCCAGAGCCTGCGCATCAATGTGGATACGGGTGCGACGACGACGGATGGCGCCATCAATGGCGGCCCGGCGAATGCCGCGATCACCGCATCGGCGTACACGAATTCGTTTGCCGGCACGGGCGCCACGACGCTGTACGGCATCGACAGCGTCAACGACACGCTGTACGTGCAGAATCCGCCCAACAACGGCACGCTGAGCTTGCCGGTCACGCTGGGTGTCGACGCCGGCAGCGCGAACGGCTTCGACATCGATGCCGCCACCAACACGGGCTATCTGCTGGCGACGGTGGGCGGCGCGCGCAACCTGTACACCGTCAACCTTGCCGCGATAGCGAATGCCGCCACGCTGGTGGGCGCAGTGGGAGCGACGGAGGACATCCGCGGCCTCGCGCTGAAACCGCTGGCGGCGCCGGTCGTCTACGGCCTGACGGACGATAACCGCCTGGTCGGCTTCAAGCCGGCCACGCCGAACACGCTGGATACCACCGTGGCGATCTCCGGGCTGAATGGGGGCGAAACGCTGCTGGGCATCGACTTCCGGCCGAAGGATGGCCTGCTGTATGGCCTGACGTCGGCAACGCGGCTCGTAACCATCGTCCCGGCAACGGGCGTGGCCACCGTGAAGGCCACGCTCAGCGCCGATGCCGCCGACACCACGGCACCCTTCACGGCGCTTGCCGGCACGGCCTTCGCCGTCGATTTCAATCCGGTGGCGGACCGCCTGCGCGTGATCGGCAACACGGGCCAGAGCCTGCGCATCAATGTCGATACGGGCGCGACGACGACGGACGGCGCCATCAACCGCGCCGGCACCGCTGCCGTGGTGGCAGCCGCCGCTTACACCAACAGCATCGCCGGTGCGACCGCCACGCAGCTGTTCGACATCGACAGCGCCAGCAGCGTGCTGGCCCTGCAGAATCCGCCGAACGACGGCACGCTGGCCAATGTGGGCCCGCTGGGCGTGACCGTCGCGGGCGATGGCGGCATGGATATCGCGGGTGGCGCGAATGGCCTGGTGCTGGCGGCGCTGCGCACGACGGCCGGCGGCAACAGCTCGCTGTACCGCATCGACCTGGCGACGGGTGCCGCCACGCCGGTGAACGCCACCGCCGCGGGATTCGGCAATGGCATCGGCGTGCGCGACATCGCCATCTCGCTGAAGTAAGAAATTACATCGACCTGACGGCGCGGCCGATGTACAGGATCGGCCCCGTCGGACGGCCGATCGGCGAACCCTGTTCGGGTTCCAGCGTGATCTCGAACAGCTGGTTCGGCTGCAGCGGCGGCAGTTTATCCAGCCGCACGTCGACCGCCTTGCCCGGCTGGACGAGGCCCAGCGAGACCGGGCCCTTCCAGCCATCCGCCTTGGTCCACAACTGCAATGCGCGATGTGCCGGCACATTGGTTTGCACCAGAGGCTCGAGGTGCAGCGTGTTCGGGCCAGTCGCGCGGAGGACCCAGCCCGGTGCCGCGTTCTGCGGCTCGGCCAGCACCACCATGTAGTGCGGCGCAGCGTCCGGCTGCAGGCGCACGCCGACGACCACCGCCATGATCGCGGCAGCCGCGAAGCCGCCGGCGGCCAGGCCGCGCCATACATTGAGTTTGTCCCACCAGCCTGGACTCGAGGCTTGCCGCGCTGGCGCTGGCGAGACGCTGCGTTCGATGCGCGTCCACAACGCGGTCGATGGCGGCACCGGTTCGGCCAGCGCCGTCAGCGGCAGCAGCCGCGCTTCCCAGTAATCGACGGCGGCACGCAGCACTGGATCGTTCGGCAAAGCCTGTTCGACCTCCCGCCGCCGTGCAGCGGACAAGGTGCCCAGCACGTATTCGCCGGCCAGTTCATGCGGATCGCCGCTGTCTGTCATGCCAGGATTCATACCATGCACTCCCGCAGCGCGTTCATGCCGCGCTTGATCCAGGCCTTGACGGTACCCAGCGGCGACTTGAGCCGCTCGGCGATTTCACTGTGCGAGCAGCCATCCACGTAGGCGTACAGGATGCTGTTGCGCTTGGCCGCATCGAGCTGCGTCAGGCAGTCGTGCAGCCGGCCCAGGTCCTGCTTCAGTTCAAAGGCGTCGGTCATTGGGGTTTGCAGCGCGACGCCGGCATCGAGCGCATCGAGGGTTTCTTCGTCGGTAAATACTTCGCGCGCGCCGCCGCGGATCGCATCGAGCGCCTGGTGGCGCACGACGGTGTACATCCACCCTCGCCCGGAACCCTTGCTGGCATCGAAGCTGCCGGCGCGCGTCCAGATGCTGACGAAGGCATCGTGCAGCACATCCTCCGCCGTCTGCCGTTCGCGCACGATGCGCAGCGCGACACCCAGCAGACGCGGGCTTTCCTGGTCGTACAGGCGGCGCAGCGCCTGCCGGTCGCCGCGGGCGCAGGCGCGCAGCGCGGCATCGTAATCGAAGTCCTGGTGTACTGTCGTCACGGACGCCTGTCGGCAGGTGGAGGGGCCGGAAGAGTCCGGGATGTGCGGCCGATTATAGCGTGGCCGGGCCGGTGTACGGCACACCTCAGCCGCAGACGAGTCTCGAATTAAATGTCGCATAGATACGTTTTTTTTTCGTTTTAAGCGCATCTATGCATCATCATTACATCAGCTTGGTGTCAGGTTAATGTATAGTCGAAGCAGTCCTTTCATCCGTCAGCCATGCGCCACGATCAAAACTTCAACTCGACCGCAGTGACCGAAACCGCCCGGCGGCTCGGCGAGCGCATCCGCGCGACCAGAAAAGCGCAGAAGCGATCGCTGGTCGACCTTGAGAAAGCATGCAGGGTGCACCGGCAGACGCTGGCCAGACTCGAGCGCGGCGATCCGGGCGTATCGCTGGGCGTCATGCTGACCGTTCTCGAAGCGCTGCGGGAACTTGCCGATGTCGAGCTGCTCGTGAGCCAGCCGGAAACGGCACCGCACCTGCGCACCGGCGATCTGCCGCCTCTGGAGCGCGATTTCTGATGGCCACTTCCTGCATCGTGTTCGACTGCGCCGATCCACAACATCCGGTGCCGGTCGGCCGCTTCGCCCTCGATCGGCTGGGCAACGGACGCTTTGGCTACGGCCTCAAATATCTCGATGCCGCCGGTGCCTTCGCGCTGGATCCGATCCACCTGCCGCTGCAGGTACAGGAACTGGCGGTACCGCGGCGCGGTGACGGAACGTTCGGCGTCCTGTCGGATGCGGGACCGAATGCGTGGGGGGCGGCATTGACGCTGAAGCTGCTGCGCCAGTCAAACCGGGCAGCGCCGCAAAATCCCGTCGAATGGTTTCTCGATTCATCCCATTACGCTTCGGGCTGCATTGGATTTTCACCGGATTTGGCCACTTCGCCGCGTCCGCAACAGGAGATCCCGACATCGCGGGCACTGACAGCCGGATTGCTTGCGGAGTTGGACGCTTACGTCACCGATCCGACCAGCCGCCTCGACGCCGACCTCGCTCACCTGCTGTTCCCCGGCAGCGGGCTGGGAGGTATCCGTCCCAAGACCGTGGTGATGCATGAAGGGGCCGAGCACATTGCCAAATTCAGCCGGCCGGACGATCTGTTCGACGTGCCGGCCGCCGAGTACGCGACGCTGCGCCTGGCGACAATGGCGGGTATCGACGTGCCGGAATTCGAACTAATCAGGATTCGCGAGCGCTCGGCGCTGCTGATCGAGCGGTTCGACAGGTCGGATGGCCGCCGCATCCACTACGCAAGTGCGCACAGCCTGCTGGATCCACGGCCGTTGAGCGCCGATGGCAAGGAGTACGTGACGAGCTTTTCGTATGCAGGCATCGCCGAAGTGCTGCGCCCGCATGGACTGGACCCGCGCACCGATGCACATGAACTGTTCCGACGCATGGTCCTCAACATCATGGTCGGCAATGTCGACGACCACCTGCGCAATCATGCCTTCCTGATGACGGCGCCGGACCGGTACCGGCTGTCGCCGGCCTTCGACATCGTGCCGCATATCGAAGCGCCAGGCCGGCCGCAAAGCATTGGCGTTGGGGCATTCGGGCCGGCCAGCACGATCAGAAATGCGCTGTCCCAGTGCGGGCGCTTCCTGTTGACGGAGCGCGAGGCACGCGACATCGTCGGCGCCGTCAAGGAAGTGGCATCGACGTGGCGCCAGGTGTATCGCGATGCCGGCGTTTCGGCGCAGGACATCCATTTGCTGGCGGGATGCTTTGCCGTTGCCGAGGAAGCGGATCGGGTGCCATAGCCGATCGCACGTTGTGAGACAATTACTGCTCATATCTCCAGACCGCAATCGCCATGTCGAAATTCGACGCGGAAATCGCAAAATTACGTGAAGAGAACCTGGCGCTCAGAAATCTGCTGGCTGCGCATGGCATACCGGCCCCTGAAAGTGCCGTTGTGCGAGTCGTGGCAGAGATTAAGTCGAATGCTCTTTCCCCGCCCCAGAAGGTGAGGATATTCCGGAAGTTATTTCGTGGCCGAGATGACGTCTACCCCACGCGATGGGAAAGCCAGCAAAATGGTAAGTCCGGTTACTCGCCCGCCTGTGCCAACGAATGGCGACGTGGCATCTGCGAAAAGCCGCGGATAAAATGTTCCGACTGCCACAACAAACTTTATATCCCGGTGACAGACAATGTCATCGTGCGGCACCTGACGGGCGAGATCACCGTTGGCGTCTATCCGCTGCTGGCCGATGACAGATGCCACTTTCTCGCCGTCGACTTCGACGAAGACACGTGGCGGGAAGATGCCCAGGCGGTCATGCAAACCTGCCGCCTGAATGATCTGCCGGCGGCATTGGAAATATCACGTTCCGGTAACGGCGCTCATCTTTGGCTCTTCTTTGCTACACCAGTTCCGGCCCGTGACGCGCGGCGACTGGGGGCAGCCCTGATCAGCGCGACGTGCGCCCGCAGCAGGCAGCTCAAGCTCACCTCGTACGATCGGCTTTTCCCGAGCCAGGATACGATGCCCAAGGGCGGCTTCGGCAACCTCATTGCACTGCCACTGCAAAAACATCCACGCGACCTGGGCCGCAGCGTTTTCGTCGACGAAAATCTGCAGCCGTTGCCGGATCAGTGGGCCACGCTGCAATCGATCGCACCGATTCACCCTGAGCAAATCGATGCGGCGTTGACCAGGCTGGTAGGCGACCGGCATCCGCTCGATATTGCCTATGCCGAAGTCCCTGATGAAAATGCTGATACGCCGTGGATACGTGTTGCGAAGCCGGACATTCGCCTGTCCGGGACGATGCCCAAGGCCGTTCGTGCAACGCTGGGCAATCAGCTTTACATAGAAAAGGCAGGGGTACCGCAATCCCTGATGAACCGGTTGATCCGTCTGGCGGCATTCCAGAACCCGGAGTTCTACAAGGCACAGGCCATGCGAATGTCGACTTGGAACATCGCGCGCATCATCGGGCGTGCGGAGGACCGCCAGAAGCATCTGGCACTCCCACGGGGTTGCCTTGGCGATGTCCAGTCTACTGTCCACCAACAAGATCGATCTGCGTCTCGACGATGTCCGCTCGTCGGGAAAACCGCTCGACGTTTTATTTACGGGCGTATTGCGTCTCGACCAGAATGACGCCTGCAAAGCGGTGCTTCAGTACGACTTCGGCATGCTCGTGGCCCCAACCGCATTCGGCAAGACAGTGACCGCTGCAGCAGTGATCGCGCGACGAAAAGTCACCACCCTGGTGCTGGTGCACCGTGCCGAATTGATGCGGCAATGGCAGGAAAGGCTGGGAAGTTTCCTCAAATTGCAGGAACAAAAAATAGGGTTGATCGGTGCAGGCAAGAAGAAGCCGACGGGGATGCTGGACATCGCGGTCATCCAGAGCGTGGCACGGCGCGATGATTTGCCCGAACTGCTAAGCCAATATGGCCAGGTCATCGTCGATGAAGCCCATCACTTGTCCGCCCAATCCTTCGAAGCCGTGCTCAATGATGCCAGTTCCCGCTTTGTACTGGGACTCAGCGCCACCCCGATCAGCAGCAATGGCCATCATCCGATCATCTTCATGCAGTGCGGGCCGATACGGCATATCGCCAAGCGGCCGACCCATGTACCGAAGGCTCTCCTGGTGCAGGTGAGGCACTTGGCGGCACCGAGCATGCCCGCTCACGCGAGCATCCAGGAAGTGATCCGGCTTCTTTCCGAAGACCGCAATCGGAATGCGCGTATCGTGGCGGATGCGATTGCCGCCCTGGATGCGGGCCGTAAAGTTCTTTTACTGACGAAACGGACCGAGCATCTGGACCTGCTGTCCGAGCAATTGCAAGGAATCGAATACCCACGCTTCATACTGCACGGCCGCATGAAATCGAAGGAGCGCCAAGCAGTCATCCAGGCCTTGGCGGCGTTGCCCGAAAATAGTCCCCACATCATATTGGCAAGTGCCCAGCTCGTCGGGGAAGGCTTCGATCACGCGCCGCTGGATACCTTGATCCTGACGCTGCCGATCTCGTGGACGGGAGCGCTGCAGCAGTATGCCGGTCGCCTACACCGGGAACACGCAAGCAAGTCGGATATCCTGATTCATGATTATGTGGAGCTGGATCATCCGCAGCTCGCGCATGTGGGACAAGCGCCTGCGTGGTTATCGGGCGATGGGGTATCGCATCGACACCATGCCACACTATCTGCCGGGCGAGACAAGCTTGCTTCCGCAAACCACGCCTGTCGAATTGACTTGCGATCAGTAGCCTGCGCGGCGGGCTTCTAATTATCGCCAGCAAGCAATCGTTTGCTCATCTTCGTGGAAATCGAAGTAATCTCGTGCAACAGGCGCTCAGCCATCACGCGCTCTCTCGGTGCCAATCGGGGGAGGACCTCTGCCGCAGCTGCCGGGATAGCGGCAGCGAGCTGTCGGGCAATTTCCTCTGCCTGCTGCCGCAGGTATCGAGGTGCGACATGCAGTGCCCGGGAGAGCGAACGCAGATGTTCATGGGTAAGCTTGCCCGGATCCGATTCACCGGCAATCTTGAACGCGAAATGCGCCCCCAAGCCTGGATAGATCCGCGTGCACATCAGATCGTAGAATGGCGCCAGGCGTAGCCCAGCACTAGTCGCGATCATCGACAGGTTTTTGGCATGCGAGTCGTTATTGCCGACAAACAGATTGAAGAACAGCCAGCGTAGCAACTGCAGCCGGTCGACGGCCGGCCGTGCCGAACGTTTCAGCAACTCGTAGCAGTCAGCGAAGGTCGGCCCGCCGTCGTATTCGTATTTGACGTCGGATTGCTTGCCGAGCATCTGGCAAAAATCGGCTTGCCATAGACGGCGTAGCGATCCGTCGGGCTGACGTACGCGGTCGTAGCGCTCTACCAGACAGGCATTGGTCATTGGCTGATAGCTGACCAATGCAGTATTCAGTCCGCATTTTGCAGCAGCGAGCATGACGATGGTTTCGTTGACGGCCGACGCGAAAATGGCGATGTCGTTGCGCAGGATGTCAGGCTTGAGGATATGCGTCGACGGCGCATTGCCCATCGGGCGCGCCGGATTTCTTTCCTGATCAAGATAGAGCAATATCTTGTACTGCGCGCCGGAGATCGACATCCTCGGCTTCGGCATGCCGTACGCGGCTTGCTCGATGCCCTCTCGTTCGGCGGTACGGGCAGCGCTGGCATGGACCAGGATATCGACCTGTTCCCAAGTCAGCGGCTGATAGACCGGCGCTTGCAGTTGCTCGCCTTCCGGCACCAGCGTATATGCGCCAGCGCTCTCCCCGCCCACACGCGACAACAGGCCAAATACCGAGTTGACCTGTTCGCGCATGCTGATCAAGTTGCGCGGCTCGCCTTCCGGCAGAAGATTTTCAAAGAACGCTGCTACATAAGGCGTTTCGCATCGCCCCGGCACCAATGGTATCTCCGGCTGGATCGGGGTTGCCGTTGGCTTCGCCAACCACGCGGTGCTATACGTAAAAGACAGCGGATCGGTGTGGTGAAGGGTGCCGACCAGCCCATCAGCGCCATATACCCACAAGGCCCCCGGCAGGTTATTGGGCGCGGCCATCATGGTTTTTTCCGGATCGTCACTTCCAAACCGAGAAGGCTCAACACGTCGAGGACTTTTTGCATCTGCAGCGTCGCCTTGCCCCGCTCGAGATCGATCACGAAGCGATTACTGAGGCCTGCGAGTCCTGCCACGTCCAGCTGGGTCAAGCCCTGATCCCTGCGGATTGCACGCACGACACCGCCCAGCTCGGATGTCGTGCTCAACACTACAACTGCGTTTTCCGGCGCTGCCATGGAAACCTCATGTGATAGATCGATCATATATTATCATATACGAGGCTTATTGCATAAAAATGTGATCGATCAATCACTTCAGAATGAAATCAAGTATTAAACAGCATCAAATATGATCGATCACTCACATCAATATCAGGCAAACTTCGTAAAATCCGGCTTCCGCTTCTGGAAGAAGGCCGTGAACGCCTCCTTCGCCTCCGGCCCCTGCAGCATCTCGGCAAACAGCTTGCTCTCGGCATCGATCACCTCCTGCAACTGCGCCTTGCGCGTGGACGTCATCAACCGCTTGGTCGTGCGGATCGATGCGGCGGGCAGCGCCACCAGCTTGGCGGCCTGCGCCTGCGCGTGGGCCAGCAGCTCGGCCGGCGGCAGCACCTTCGAGACGATGCCCATGTCGCAGGCTTCCTGGGCGGTGAACGGCTCGCCCAGCATCAGCTTTTCAGCGGCGCGCGCGTGGCCGCCGGCCAGCGGCATCAGCAGCGACGAGCCGAACTCCGGGCACAGGCCCAGCTGCGCGAACGGCACGGAGAACTTCGCGCTGTCGCTCGCGTACACCAGGTCGCAGTGCATCAGCAGCGTGGTGCCGATGCCGACGGCCATGCCGCCCACTGCCGCCACCACCGGCTTGGTGGAACCGGCCAGCGCGCGCATGAACTGGAACACGGGGCGGTTCAGGAAGTCGACGCCATCGCTGCCGGTGGCCGTCTTCATGAAGTCTTCCAGGTCGTTCCCGGCCGTGAAGATTTCCGGCTTGCCGGCGATGAGGATCGCGCGCACCGCGGTATCCGTTTCGGCGGCGTTGATCTCGTCGGCCAGCGTCTGGTACATCGCGCCGGTGATCGCGTTCTTGCGCTCCGGGCGGTTGAATTCCAGCGTCAGGATGCCGTTCGCCTTGGTGACGATAATGTCCATTGTCTCTTGTCCTTGTTTTGAATGATGAAGGGCGCCGGGATGGCAATCCGCGGCGCCCTTGGTATCGGCTGTCAGCTAGACGATTACACGCGTTCGATGATGCCCGCCGCGCCCATGCCGGCGCCGACGCACATCGTCACCATGCCGTACTTCAGGTTGTTGCGGCGCAGTGCGTGCACGACGGTCGCGGCGCGGATCGCACCGGTGGCGCCCAGCGGGTGGCCCAGCGCGATGGCGCCGCCCAGCGGGTTGACTTTCGACGTGTCCAGGTTCAGGTCGCGGATCACGGCCAGCGCCTGGGCGGCGAAGGCTTCGTTCAGCTCGATCCAGTCCAGCTGGTCCTGCGTGATGCCGGCGGCGGCCAGTGCGGCGGGAATCGCCACCTTCGGACCGATGCCCATGATTTCCGGCGGCACGCCGCGCACGGCGAACGACGAGAACTTGGCCAGCGGCGTCAGGTTGTGCTCTTTCAGGATCTTCTCGGAGACGACCAGCAGCGCGCCGGCGCCATCGGACATCTGCGACGACGTGGCCGCCGTCACGGTGCCCTTGGCGGCGAACACTGGCTTCAGCTTGGCCATCGATTCGATCGACGCATCGGCGCGCGGGCCTTCATCCTGGTCCACGGTGCGTTTGCCGACCTTGATCTCGCCGGTGCGCAGATCCGGCGTGCGGGTGACGATTTCCACCGGCGTGATCTCGTCCTTGAACTGGCCGGACTGCTGCGCGGCGATGGCCTTGCGGTGCGATTCCAGGCCGAACGCATCCTGGTCTTCGCGCGACACTTTCCATTGCTTCGCCACGTTCTCGGCCGTCAGGCCCATGCCGTAGGCCAGGCCCACGTTCTCGTCCTTGAACGTTTCCATATTGATCGATGGGTGGTGGCCCATCATCGGCACCATCGACATCGATTCGATGCCGCCGGCCAGCATCACATCGGCTTCGCCGACGCGGATGCGGTCCGCCGCCATCGCCAGCGCGGTGATGCCCGACGCGCAGTAGCGGTTGACGGTCACGCCGCCCACGGTGTTCGGCAGGCCGGCCAGGATCACCGAGTTGCGGGCGATGTTGAAGCCCTGCTCCGCTTCCGGGAACGAGCAGCCGATGATCGCGTCGACGATCAGCGCCGGGTCCAGGTTCGGCACGGCGGCCATGGCGCCCTTGATGGCGTGCACCAGCAGGTCGTCCGGGCGGGTGTTGCGGAACATGCCGCGCGGCGCCTTGCCGATCGGGGTACGGGTCGCTGCGACGATGTATGCGTCTTGAAGTTGTTTGCTCATGTCAGTTCCTTAGTTCAGCGATCAGTTGCGCACCGGCTTGCCGGTCTGCAGCATGCCCATGATCCGTTCCTGCGTTTTCGGGTTGTTCAGCAGTTCCAGGAAGGCCTTGCGTTCCAGGTCCAGCAGCCACTGCTCGCTGACCACGCTGCCCTGGTCGATGTCGCCGCCCGAGACGATTTCCGCGATCATGTCGCCCAGCTTGTAGTCGTGCGCGGAGATGAAGCCGCCGTCGCGCATGTTGACCAGCTGGCCGCGGATCGTGCCCCAGCCATAGCGGCCCGTCACCGTGACAGGGCGCTGCAGCGGTGCGCGGTAGCCCGCATCGAACATCGCGCGCGCCGTGGTTTTCGCCACGTGCAGCAATTCGTATGGGTTGAAGACGATGATGTCGTCTTCCTTCAGGTAGCCCATCGCCTTCGCTTCCAGCGCGGATTTCGACACGTTCGCGGTGGCCGCGTTGGTGAAGCCGACCTTCAGGAATTGCAGGATGTCGTTGCCCTTTGCTTCCTTGAAGGCGCGCACGGCTGCTTCCTTCAAACCGCCGCCGGCCGGGATCAGGCCCACGCCCACTTCCACCAGGCCGATGTACGACTCGACGGATGCAACGCGCTTCGACGCGTGCAGCGCCATTTCGCAGCCGCCGCCCAGCGCCAGGCCTGCAACAGCAGCGACGACCGGCACGTTCGAATATTTCATCGCCATGAAGGTGTTCTGCAGGTCGCGGATCAGCGGATCGAGCGCCTTCGCGCCGCCGGCCATGAAGGCCGGCAGGGCGGACTGCAGGTCGGCGCCGGCGGAGAACGCGCCGCCTTCGGCCGCATCCGTGCCCCAGATCACCATGCCCTTGAAGTTCTTCTCGGCTTCCACGAGGCCTTTTTTCAGGCCGTCGATGACGCCCTGGCCGATCACGTGCAGCTTGGTCTTGATGGACACGACCAGCACGTCGTCGCCCGAGTGCCACAGGCGCACGGAGTCGTCTTCGAACACGGTGGTGCCGGCCTTGGCCGGGTCGATGTCGCCCGAGCCCAGCACTGGCGCACGGAATTCCTGGCGCTTATAAACGGCGAGGTCGGAACGCGGCACATAGGTGCCCGACTTGGCGGAGTACGAACCTTCCGGCGTGTGCACGCCCTTCTCCGCGACCTTTTCATCGAACACCCAGGCTGGCAGCGGCGCGTTGGTCAGCGCCTTGCCGGCATCGATGTCTTCCTTGACCCACTCGGCGATCTGCTTCCAGCCGGCGGCCTGCCACGTTTCGAACGGGCCCACTTTCCAGCCGAAGCCCCAGCGCATCGCGAAGTCCACGTCGCGCGCGTTGTCGGCGATCGTGTCCAGGTGGTAGGCGATGTAGTGGAATGCGTCGCGGAAGATCGCCCACAGGAACTGGCCTTGCGGGTTCGTCGATTCGCGCAGCGCCTTGAATTTCTTGACCGGGTCCTTCTCTTTCAGGATGCGGCCGATGATGTCGGCCGCTTTCGCGCCGCCCGTCACGTATTCGCCGCTGGCGAAGTCGAGGCGCTGGATATCCTTGCCGACTTTCTTGTAGAAGCCCGCGCCCGTCTTCTGGCCCAGCGCGCCGCCTTCGATCAGTTTCGACAGCACGGCCGGCGTTTTATAGACCTCGAAGAATGGATCATCCTTCAGGTTGTCCTGCATCGTCTTGATCACATGGCCCATCGTGTCCAGGCCGACGACGTCCGCGGTGCGGAACGTGCCGGACTTGGCGCGGCCCAGCTTCGCACCGGTCAGATCATCGACGACGTCGACGGACAGGCCGAATTTCTCGGCTTCGTGGATCGTGGCCAGCATGCCGAAGATGCCGACGCGGTTGGCGATGAAGTTCGGCGTGTCTTTGGCGCGCACGACGCCCTTGCCCAGCACGGACGTCAGGAGGGTCTCGAGCTGGTCGAGGATTTCCGGACGGGTCGCTGCGGTCGGGATCAGTTCCACCAGGTGCATGTAGCGCGGCGGGTTGAAGAAGTGCACGCCGCAGAAGCGCGCCTTCAGGTCCGCATCGAAGCCTTCGGCCAGCTGCTCGATCGGCAGGCCGGACGTGTTCGACGCGAAGATCGCGTTGGCGCCGATGTGCGGCGCGACCTTTTTGTACAGGTCGTGCTTCCAGTCCAGGCGCTCGGCGATCGCTTCGATGATCAGGTCGCAGTCGGCCAGCTGGTCGAGGTTGTCCTCGTAGTTGGCCACCTGGATCAGCGCGGCGTCTTCCTTGTCGCCCAGCGGTGCCGGCGACAGCTTTTTCAGGCCTTCGATGGCCTTCAGCACGATGCCGTTTTTCGGGGTGCCTTCTTTCCCTGGCAGGTCGAACAGCACGACCTGCACCTTGGCATTCACGCAGTGGGCAGCGATCTGCGCGCCCATCACGCCGGCGCCGAGGACGGCGACTTTTTTAACGGTGAAATTGGTCATTTTTCTCAATCCTTAGAACAGGTCGGCGTCCAGCGCCATCAGGTTCGCCGCGCCCGAACGGGCCTGGCGGATCAGCATCGCGGTTTCCGGGTACAGGCGGCCGAAGTAGAAGCGCGCCGTTTGCAGCTTGGCCTTGTAGAACGTGTCGTCCGAGTCCTGTTTTTCCAGCGCGATCTTCGCCATCTGCGCGAAGAAGTAGCTGTACACCAGGTGGCCGACGACGCGCAGGTAAGGCACGGCGGCCGCGCCCACTTCGTCCGGGTTCTGGAAGGCCTTCATGCCGATTTCCATCGTCAGCTTGCCGACCTTGTCGCCCAGCTCGCCCAGCGGCGTGATGAACTCGGACATCGCTTCGTCCGTGCCGTGTTCTTCCACGTAAGCGCGGATTTTTTCGCCGAACTTGCGCAGCTTGGCGCCGTTGTCCATCAGGATCTTGCGGCCCAGCAGATCGAGCGACTGCACGGTGTTCGTGCCTTCGTAGATCATGTTGATGCGGGCATCGCGCACGTACTGCTCCATGCCCCACTCGCTGATGTAGCCGTGGCCGCCGAATACCTGCATCGCTTCCGACGTGGCGATCCAGCCGTTGTCGGTGATGAAGGCTTTCACGACTGGCGTCAGCAGCGCCACTTCGTCGGCGGCTTCCTTCCGCACTTCTTCGTCGGGGTGGTTCAGTTCGCGGTCGATCTGCAGTGCGACGTAGCTGGTGAAGGCGCGGCCGCCTTCGGCGTAGGCCTTGGCGGTGAGCAGCATGCGGCGCACGTCCGGGTGGACGATGATCGGGTCGGCCGGCTTGTCCGGTGCCTTCACGCCGGACAGGCTGCGCATCTGCAGGCGGTCCTTGGCGTACACCAGCGCGTTCTGGTACGCGACTTCCGTCAGGCCCAGCGACTGCATGCCCACGCCCAGGCGGGCCGCGTTCATGAACACGAACATCGCGTTCAGGCCTTTGTTCGGCTGGCCGATGATCCAGCCCTTGGCGCCGTCCAGGTTCATCTGGCAGGTGGAGTTACCATGGATGCCCATCTTTTCTTCGATGGCGCCGCAGAAGATCGGGTTGCGCTCGCCGACGGAACCGTCCGCGTTCGGCAGGAATTTCGGCACGAGGAACAGCGAGATGCCTTTCGAGCCTTCCGGTGCGTCCGGCACGCGGGCCAGCACCAGGTGCAGGATGTTCTCGGCCATGTCGTGCTCGCCGGCGGAGATGAAGATCTTGTTGCCGGTGATGGTCCACGAACCGTCTTCGTTCGGGATGGCTTTCGAACGCAGCAGGCCCAGGTCGGTGCCGCAGTGCGGTTCGGTCAGGCACATCGTGCCGGTCCATTCGCCGGAGACGAGCTTCGGCAGGTAGGTTTTCTTCTGGTCG
This sequence comes from Oxalobacteraceae bacterium UBA6704, assembly GCA_002454505.1. Taxonomy (GTDB): domain Bacteria; phylum Pseudomonadota; class Gammaproteobacteria; order Burkholderiales; family Burkholderiaceae_D; genus Rugamonas. The sequence goes on along the minus strand of DKJA01000128.1, from coordinate 52,727 downwards.
TCGGTGCCGTGTTCCTTCAGGCACTCGTAGGCGCCGTGGGACAGGCCCGGGTACATCGTCCACGCCTGGTTCGACGAGTTGAGCATCTCGTAGAACGAGTTGTTCAGCACGACCGGCAGGCCCTGGCCGCCGTATTCCGGATCGCATGCCAGCGCGGCCCAGCCGCCTTCGACGTACTGCTAGTCCGCTTCCTTGTAGCCTTTCGGCGTCGTCACGGTCTTGGCCGCCGCATCGTGGTGGCAGCCTTCGCGGTCGCCCGAGTGGTTCAGCGGGAACAGCACTTCGGACGTGAACTTGCCGCCCTCTTCCAGGACCGCGTTGATGATGTCGGCGTCGGTGTCGGCGTGGGCCGGCAATTCTTTCAGCTGCTCTGCCACGTTCAGGAACTCGTGCAGCACGAATTGCATATCCCGGATTGGCGCGACGTATTGACCCATGTTTTATCTCCTGACGACTTTTGACTGTTGAAATTGACCTGCCGGCGCGCTGGCCGGCACTAGGATTGGTAATTCTCGACGAGGCGGTTGAAGCCCACCGTGGCCCGCTCGACGGCGCCCGGGATGCGCAGGAAACGCGCATCGTGGTGCACCGCCAGGATCAGGCCGTATGTTTCATAGACCAGCTGCTGCGCGTCCGTGCCCGCCTTCAGGTGGCCGCATTCGATCGCCTGCTGGGTCGCGCGCAGCAATGCGCCCTGCCAGGCACCGACCATCGCCACCAGCTCCTCGCGGATCGGGCCGGGACGGTCGTCGTACTCGACGGCGCCGCTGATATAGATGCAGCCCGAAGCGATCTCGATCGACACGCGCTTGACCCAGTGCGCGAACATCGCGCGCAGCCGTGGCAGCCCGCGTGGCTCCTTGATGCTGGGGTAGAACACATCCTGCTCGAAACGGCGGTGGTACAGCTTCAGCACTTCCAGCTGCAGGTCTTCGCGCGAACCGAAGTGGGCGAACACGCCGGACTTGCTCATGTTCATCCGGTCCGCCAGCAGGCCGATGGTCAGGCCTTCCAGGCCGTCGCGGCTGGCAAGGTCCAGCGCCACGTCCAGGATGGCGGCACGGGTCATTTCGCCCTTGCGCATGAATTTTGTCGAGGTGTTGATGGCTAAGGTACTCACTTGGGCGCCTGCATGGGAAAGAAAGAAATCGATTTTCCCTCGATTGGCCAGGCTGCGTGTAAAAAAATTACGAACGCTCGTACTATTATCCAGTGGTGGATAAATGTCAAACGGAGATTTTAGAGAAGGCGTTCTATTTTGACGCGCGCGGTTGCGCGGTGTGGGATGGCTCTTGAAATATTGCTTCAAAAATGGGGACAGACCCCATTTGCGAAGCAATATTTCCTGGAAAATGGGGTCTGTCCCCATTTTCCAGGCAACTATTCGCCGTGGTCGATCTGGTCGCGAATGCGCCGGTCGCGCTTGGTCGGCCGGCCTTTCAGGTCGGCGGCCGGTTCCGTGAACAGCTTGCGGCGTTCCTGCTCCTTGCTGCGGCGGGCGATGGACTCTTCGCTTTCCTCGTACATGGTGCGGGCGATCGGCGCGCCCTGGCGCTTGTCGGAGATGCCGACCACCAGCACGTCCCACTCGTCCGAGCCGTTGTCGATGTGGAGCTTCTCGCCCAGCTTGACGATGCGGGCCGGCTTGATCCGGTCGCCCGCCACTTTCACTTTACCGCTGTCGATCGCGTCGATGGCCAGGTTGCGCGTCTTGAAGAAGCGGGCCGCCCACAGCCATTTGTCGATCCTTACATTGTCCATCAAGCGTATTTCCCTACTGCGATGATCCGCATCACGGTCCGGTACACGACATACGCGATCTCGTACCCGATGCGGCGGAAGCGGCCGACGTGCTCGTACTCGTGGGGGTGGATCTCCACGCCCTCGGCCACCGCCTCCTCGATGTGCCTGCGCAGGCTCTTGGCGAAGGCGGCGTCCTTGATCACGACGTTTGCTTCCTGGTTCAAAAACAAACTCAGCCCGTCCACGTTGGACGAGCCGACGGTGGCCCATTCGTCGTCGATGACGGCGACCTTCGCGTGAAGCTGGGTCTTGTGATATTCCACCAAACGCACGCCGGATGCAAGGAGCTTCGGGTAGAACGAGTGCGCCACGGCGTCCTGCAGCCAGTGCTCGCCCACGCCGATCAGCAGCACGACTTCGACGCCCCGCTGCGCCGTCTGCGACAGCGCACGCCGGAACTTGCGGCCCGGCGCGAAATACGGATTGGCCAGCAGCACGCTCTTGCGCGCATGACCGAGCGCCTGCAGGTACGCCTTTTGTATCGTTTGTCGGTTGCGCAGGTTGTCGCGCACCACGAAGCCCGCCTGCACGGTGCTGGCCTCGGCCGCGGCCTTGTTGGCACGGCGCGTTTCCTGGTAGAGGTTGTAGCGCTGCGTCAGCGGCATCCGGCCCAGCCGGCGCCATTGCGCCTCCGCCTCGCGGTGGATCGATGCCACCAGCGGGCCCTTGACGGCCACCGCGAAATCCCACCGCGGCGCGGCCAGGCCCACGTTGTGATCGTAATCGCAGAACATGTCGTCGTTGATGTTGATGCCGCCGACAAAGGCGACACAGCGGTCCACGACACAGATCTTGCGGTGCGTCCGGGTGACGCCCCGCTTGAACCACGGGTTGAAGATACGGTGCTCGACACCCGCTTCGAGCACCTGCGCATGCAGTCGGCGGGCCCGCCCGGCACCCGTGCCGAACCAGTCCGTGATCATGCGCACGGTAACGCCCCTCTTCGCGGCGCGCATCAGCGCGGCCTGGACTGCCTGCCCCGTGTCATCGTCGGCGAAGATATACGTCTCGAAATAGACGTCGTACTGCGCGGCTTCGATCGCTTCCATCAGGGCGGGGAAGTAATCGGTGCCGCAATACAGTAGCTGGACTTCGTTATCGGCGATGAACTCGACGGGGCGCATACGCTAGGACAGTTTCAAGGAAGCCACAATCGGTGCGTGATCCGACAATTTGGCCCATAACTGGCCGTGCAGGACCTCTGCCGATTCTACCTTGAAGCCGCGCACATAGATGCGATCGAGACGGAAGAAGGGCAAGGCGGATGGGAAGGTGCGGGCCGGACGGATGGCTGCCTGCCGCCGTGCCAGAGTACGGACCAGGTCGCCCAGGCTGGAGCCGGAACCAAGTTCGTCGAACACCTCCACCACTCCCAGCGCCTTGCGCAGTGTGGCGCTCAATGTATTGCGCCAGTCATTGAAATCGCCGGCGATGATCACCGGCTCGTCGTTCGGTGCGGACAGCTTGACCGCCTCGATCAGCGCCTGCACCTGCCGCACGCGGCTGCGCTCGAACAGGCCCAGGTGGATGACGAAACAGTGCACGATACCCTTCGGCGTCTCGACGATCGAGTGCAGGATGCCGCGCGCTTCGTACGCGTGATCGGAAATATCGGTATTGGTCCACTTCTGGATCGGAAAGCGGGTCAGCAGCGCATTGCCATGGTGGCCGTGATCGTACTGGGCGTTCAGCCCGTACGCCGACTGGTGCGACTCGCCGGCAAAGAATTCATGCTGGCTGCCTTTCGGCCAGTGGCGGTTGCCGTGGTGTTCCTCGCCGAAGCGCGCGGCGATGCGATCGTGCTGTCCCTGCACTTCCTGCAGGAAGATCAGGTCCGCCTCGAACGCCGAGATGGCCTGCTTGAGCTCGAGCACCCGCGGCTTGCTGCGGTAGGACACGCCCTTGTGGATGTTGTACGTGGCGACTTTGATCTTCATGCGACCAATTCTAGCGCCAACCGGGGGTTTGTTCTCCGGCAATCGTGCGCGGGGGATACGATTGGCGGCGCTCAGCGTCCGGTGCGGCGGGGCAGCTGCAGGATCGCTTCCGCGTTCGACGCGCTGAAACATTGGTCGGCCGCCGCCAGGTGTGGCAGCCAGAGATGGTTCACATGTTCGCGCGGCGACAGCATGACCGGCACGTCGCGCGGCACTTCCACGCTGAACACATGCTCGGTGTTGTGCGTGACGCCAGGCGCGTAGCGGTGCCGCCAGACCGGATAGATTTCATAGACGTTGGCCAGCTGCCAGTCGCGCAGCACGATACGCTCGCCGTCGGCAACGATGCCCGTTTCTTCGAACAGCTCGCGCGTGGCCGTGGCCAGCAGCGGCTCGTCGACGGCATCGAGCGAGCCGGTGACGGATTGCCAGAAGCCGGCCTTGTCCGCGCGCTCGATCAGCAGCACCTGCAAGTCAGAGGTGTGGATGACGACGAGGACGGATTCGGGGATTTTGGGAGGTTTCAGCATAGGTCGGCTGGGGACTGTCCCCTTGGGGACTGTCCCCGGGGTTGCTTTTGACGTTGCTTGAACGCGGGCGGCAAAACAACCCCGGGGACAGTCCCTTGCAGGGACAGTCCCCAGCGGATCGGCCGCCGCGGGCATGAAAAAGGGCGCCGCGGCGCCCTTCGTTCTTAGCCAGCCACCTTCGGCTCGGCGGCACGCAGACGGATATGCAGCTCTTTCAGCTGCTTCTCGTCCACTTCCGACGGGGCGTGCGTCAGCAGATCCTGGGCGCGCTGCGTTTTCGGGAAGGCGATCACGTCGCGGATCGAGTCCGACTTCGTCATCAGCGTCACGATGCGGTCCAGGCCGAAGGCCAGGCCGCCGTGCGGCGGCGCGCCGTATTGCAGCGCGTCGAGCAGGAAGCCGAACTTCAGGCGCGCTTCCTCGGCACCGATCTTCAGCGCGCGGAACACCTTCGACTGCACGTCTTCCTTGTGGATACGGATCGAACCGCCGCCCAGTTCCCAGCCGTTCAGCACCATGTCGTAGGCCTTGGCGATGCACTTGCCAGGGTCCGTTTCCAGCATGTCTTCGTGGCCGTCCTTCGGCGCCGTGAACGGGTGGTGCGTGGCGGTCCAGCGGTCGTCTTCCTCGTCGTATTCGAACATCGGGAAGTCGATGACCCACAGCGGTGCCCACACGTCGTCGAACAGGCCGTTCTTCTTGCCGAATTCCGAGTGGCCGATCTTCACGCGCAGCGCGCCGATGGCGTCGTTGACGACTTTCGCCTTGTCGGCGCCGAAGAAGATCAGGTCGCCGTCTTCGGCACCCGTCAGTTCCAGGATCTGGGCCAGCGCTTCGTCGTTGATGTTCTTGACGATCGGCGACTGCAGGCCGTCACGGCCCTTGGCTTTCTCGTTGACCTTGATGTAGGCCAGGCCCTTGGCGCCGTAGATGGCGACGAACTGGGTGTACGCGTCGATTTCCGAACGCGGCATCTCGGCGCCCTTCGGCACGCGCATGCCGACCACGCGGCCGTTCGGCAGGTTGGCGGCGGCGGAGAACACCTTGAAGTCCACGGACTTCATCACTTCGGTCAGTTCGGTGAACTGCAGCTTGACGCGCATGTCCGGCTTGTCCGAACCATACAGGCCCATCGCTTCGGAGAAGTCCATCACCGGGAACGGGTTCGGCAGGTCGATGTCCAGCGTGTTCTTGAACACGATGCGGATCATGTCCTCGAACAGGTCGCGGATTTCCTGCTCGCTCAGGAACGACGTTTCGCAGTCGATCTGGGTGAATTCAGGCTGGCGGTCGGCGCGCAGGTCTTCGTCGCGGAAGCACTTGGTGATCTGGTAGTAGCGGTCGAAGTTGGCGACCATCAGCAGCTGCTTGAACAGCTGCGGCGACTGCGGCAGCGCGAAGAACTGGCCGGCGTTGACGCGCGACGGCACCAGGTAGTCGCGTGCGCCTTCCGGCGTGGACTTGGTCAGCGTCGGCGTTTCGATGTCGATGAAGCCCAGGTTGTCCAGGTACTTGCGCACTTCCATCGTCACCTTGTAGCGCAGGCGCAGGTTGTTCTGCATCTGCGGACGGCGCAGGTCCAGCACGCGGTGCGTCAGGCGGGTGGTTTCCGACAGGTTGTCGTCGTCCAGCTGGAACGGCACGGCCACGGACGGGTTCAGCACTTCCAGTTCCGAGCAGATCACTTCGATCTTGCCGGATTTGAGGTTGTTGTTGACGGTGCCGGCCAGGCGATCCTTGACCACGCCGGTGACGCGCAGGCAGAACTCGTTACGTACGGCTTCGGCGGCCTTGAACACTTCCGCCTGCTCCGGATTGCAGACGATCTGCACGAGGCCTTCGCGGTCGCGCAGGTCGATGAAGATCACGCCGCCGTGGTCCCGGCGACGGTGCACCCAGCCGCACAGGCTGACGGTTTGGCCCAGCAGGGCTTCGGTGGTGAGGCCGCAGTAGTGAGTACGCATTGACATATATTTCTCGGTTTTTTTCAGGTTAAATTAGGCTACTACGTAAATTCAGTCAGGCGCAACCACGCCCATCGATACGATGTACTTCAGGGCGGCGTCGACGGTCATGTCGAGTTCCACCACGTTTTCGCGCGCCATCATCAGGAAGAAGCCGGAGGTCGGGTTCGGCGTCGTCGGCACGTACACGCTGACATAGTCTCCCACCAGGTGGTTTTTGACGTCGCCACCGGGCGTGCCCGTCAGGAACGCGATCGTGTACGAATCCGCGTGCGGGTAAGGGATCAGCACGGCCTTGCGGAACGCATTGCCGGACGACGAGAACAGCGTGTCCGACACCTGCTTCACGCTGCCGTACAGCGAGCTGACGACGGGAATCCGGTGCAGCAGCTTTTCCCACAGCCGGACGACGTAGTTGCCGATCAGGTTGTTGGCCAGCAGGCCGACGACGAACACGATGAGGATCGTCAGGATCGCGCCCAGGCCGGGAATGTCGAAGCCGACCAGCGTGCGCGGCTGCCAGCGCTCCGGCACGAACAGCAGCGACTGGTCCAGCGTGCCGATGATGATGTTCAGCACCCAGGCCGTGATCGCCAGCGGCACGAGGATCAGCAGCCCCGTCAGGAAGCACTTGCGTAACGTGTTCATCGGCGCCTTACTTCTTGTCGCCGGACGCGGCGGCGGGCGCTGGCGCAGGCGCCGGTGCCGACGCTTCGGCCGCCGGCGCGGACGATGCGGCGGGCGCATCCGCTTTCGCGCCGCCGGCCACGCCGGTCGCGGGGGCGCTGCCGCCCCGGAAGTCGGTCACGTACCAGCCGGTACCCTTCAGCTGGAAACCGGCCGCCGTCACCTGTTTCCGGAACGTCGATTTACCGCAGGACGGGCACTCGGTGAGCTGCGGATCGGAGATCTTTTGCAGCACATCCTTGGCAAAGCCACATTCCTCGCAGCGGTAGGCGTAGATAGGCATTCATTACTCCGCAAAAAACATCAAAAACCCTGAATTATAGAGTGTTTTGGCGGGCTGAACGGAATATATGGGAAGCCGGGGACTGTCCCTGCAAGGGACTGTCCCCGGGGTTGCCCTTGACTGTGGCGTGACTCCGGCAGAAAAACAACCGAGGGGACAGTCCCCCTGCGGGGACAGTCCCCCTACTTGCGCCGCCACTCCATCCACCGCTCGCGCCCCTCGAACACGGGCAGCGAATCGCCGACCGCCTCGTCGGCCTCGAGCGTGAAGAGCGGCGCCAGCAGCTGTTCCAGCATCGTCCGGTCGATGCCGAACGGCGGGCCCTTGTCGGTCGCGCCGAGGAAGAAGAAGCCGGCCAGCAGCCCGCCGCCTGGTAACAGCTCGGCCCAGCGCTGCGCCACGCGCGGCCACTGGTCCGGCGGCAGCGCGCACAGGAAGGCGCGCTCGTAGATCACATCCAGCGGCCGTTCCGGCTGCCAGCTGAAGAAGTCGGCCTGCACGATCCGTTCCGGCCAGCGCTTGACGACCTTATGCGCACGCTCGATCGCGGCAGCGGAAAAATCGATCGCCACGACATCCCAGGCCGCTTCGCACATCAGGTCCAGCTCGTACGCGGAGCCGGCGCCCGGGATCAGCGCCACCGGCGCCGTCACGGCCGGATCGGCCGCCGCATCGCGCGCGGCCACGAGGCGGCGCAGCCGGTCCGGCACGCCGCCGCGGTCCCACGGCGTGAAGTTGCCGGCGAAGCGTTCGTCCCAGAAAGCGGGGTCCAGTGGATCGCGATGATCGAATTCGGGCATTTACATGACTCCCCGCCAGCGCAGGTAAGCCTGGAAGCCGATGGCTCCGGCGGCAAACGCGCCGATGAAATAGACAAAGAAACTGAGCAGGCGGTTGGTGCGGCGCTGCTCATCGGCCAGCTCGCGCAGCAGGTGGTGCGTGGTTTCGTCGCGCTCGCCGATCATCGTCAGCGCCTGGTGCGTGAGGCGCGGCAGCTGTGGAATGATGTGCGAGTAACGGGGCGCCTCGGCCTTGAATTTCTCCAGGAAGCCGCGCCAGCCCACCTGCTCGGACACCCACCGCTCCAGGTGCGGCCGGGCCGTCTTCCACAGGTCCAGGTCCGGGTCCAGCACGCGGCCCATGCCCTCGACGTTCAGCAGCGTCTTTTGCAGCAGCACCAGCTGGGGCTGCACCTCGACATTGAAGCGGCGCGACGTCTGGAACAGCCGCAGCAGGATCTGGCCGAACGAGATGTCCTTCAGCGGCCGGTCGAAGATCGGTTCGCAGCAGGCGCGCACGGCCGCTTCCAGCTCGTCCACGCGCGTGGTCTTCGGCGCCCAGCCCGATTCGATGTGGGCTTCGGCCACCCGCTTGTAGTCGCGGCGGAAGAAAGCCAGGAAGTTCTGCGACAGGTAATCCTTGTCGTAATCGTTCAGCGTGCCGACGATGCCGAAGTCCAGCGCGATGTAGCGGCCGAAGGTTTCCGGCTCGATCGACACGAGGATATTCCCCGGGTGCATGTCGGCATGGAAGAAGCCGTCACGGAACACCTGCGTGAAGAAGATCTCCACGCCGTCGCTGGCCAGCTTCTTCATGTCCACGCCCGCTTCGACGAGGCGGTCGATCTGCGACACGGGAATGCCGTGCATGCGCTCCATCGTGATCACGCTGCTGGAGCAGTAATCCCAGTACATCTCCGGCACCAGCAGCAGGTTCGAGTCGGCGAAGTTGCGGCGCAGCTGGGCGGCGTTGGCCGCCTCCCGCATCAGGTCCAGCTCGTCGTGCAGGTATTTGTCGAATTCGGCGACCACTTCCTTCATCTTCAGCCGGTGCGCATCCTTCCACAGCCGGTTGATCGTGTCGGCGGCCAGGTTCATCAGCGCCACGTCCTCGTCGATCAGCTTCTTCATGCCGGGGCGCAGCACCTTGACGGCCACTTGCGTGCCGTCCGGCAGCGCGGCAAAGTGCACCTGCGCGATCGATGCGGACGCGACCGGCACTTTCTCGAAGCGGGCGAACAACTGGTCCGGATGGGCGCCCAGCGAGCGTTCGATCTGCGCGATGGCCAGATCCGAATCGAACGGCGGCACGCGGTCCTGCAGCTTGGCCAGTTCGGCGACGATGTCCGGCGGCATCAGGTCGCTGCGGGTGGACAGCACCTGGCCCAGCTTGACGAAGATCGGGCCCAGCTCTTCCAGCGCCAGGCGCAGGCGGATCGCGCGGGGCGTGGAGATGTTGCGCCAGAAGAAAGCGGTATCGAAGAAGCGGGTGATGTACGGTTTGTCGAAGCCGGAGATCGCGATCTCGTCGAGGCCATATTTGACAAGCACACGCAGGATCTTGAGCAGGCGGAGGAATTTCAGGATCATCGGTGTGCCGTCTCCGCCGCGCTGTCTTTGGCATGCAGTTTCTGTTCCAGCCGGTCGAGGCGCTTGGCGAAGCGTTCGACGTCGTCGCGCAGCCGCGTCACGTCGGCCGCGAAGCCTTCCGTGACGTCGGGCCGCACCAGCAGCGGATTCTCTTCCAGGAAGTACTCGGCCACGTTCTCGGAGAACTTGCGATGGCCCTGCGTGACGGACGCGACCGCCGACTTGGCACCGGCCACGAGCCGCACGGCCGCGATGGGCCCGAACAGTTTTTCCAGGTCGTGCTCGGCCTCCCAGCGCAGCGACTGCGCGAGGCGCGAGATCGCATTGGCGAATTCGGCATCGCCCTCGATCTGCACATAGGAAAACGCCCGCTCGCGGTTCTGCGCGATCAGCGGCAGGTCGGACAGCTTCAGGCGGATGGTCACGGCCGCGGCAGCACCGGCATCGGCGGCCTCGACCATGCCGTCGGCGGCCACGCGGAAGCGCAGTTCCACCGGCGTGGCATCGATGCGGGCCACCTTGCCCGCGTACTGCTTCAGCTCGGCGCGGGCCCAGGGCTCCTGCGCCAGCAGGTGATTGATCGTGGCTGCCGCCGGCATCGACAGCGTCGGCAACTGGGGAGGAAATGGGAACATGTTCTCGGGCCAAAAAAACAAAACCGCCCTGGGACATCCCGGGCGGTCTCGATCTTACCAGTTTGCAGCAGATTAACGCTGCACGCAGCTTATTTCGATTTCATTCAACGCGATCAAGCCAGTTGCTGGATACCGCCCAGCAGCCAGCCGGCATTGCCGTTGACCGGCTTGACGAGGTTCCACACCTCGTTGAATGGCTCGGCCAGCGCATCCGGGGCCGGCTTGATCTGGCCGGAGAACTGCACCGAGGCCAGGTAATCCTTGCCGTCGTTCTCGATGCCCAGCAGCTCGGCATCGATGTGGACGACGTCCGTGAAATCGGCCTTGCCGTTGCGTTCCTGGATCTGCAGGCGCATTTCGGCAAACACTTCCGGCGTGGTGAATTCGCGGATGTCGTTGATGTCGCCCTTGTCCCATGCCGCCTGCAGGCGGATGAAATTGCCCTTGGCGTGGCGCAGGAACGATGCCTGGTCGAAGTCGGCCGGCACGCCCCATTGCTGGTGCGGTGCTGGCGCAACCGGCGTGTACGAAGCTGGCTGGACCGGCTCGAAAGCGGCCGGCTGCGGCGCCGGCTGCTGGATGCGCGAACCGATTTCCGGCGTGGCCGAACCACCCAGCGGCGCGTTGCCGAAGTTGCCGTTATTGCCATTGTTGCCGCCGAAGCCGCCGCCGAACGCATTGGCCGGCTGCGGACGATTGGCGTTGCCGCCCATCTTGCCGCGCACGAGGCGCCAGACGAGGAAGATCGCGCCGGCGATCAGGGCGAACGTCAGGATCGTGCCGATCGCGCTGGCCAGGGCGCCGCCCAGGCCGAAGTGCGACAGCAGCGCGCCCAGGCCTAGGCCCAGCAGTGCGCCGCCCAGGATGCCTTTCCATGGGCTAGGGCGCGGTGCCGGTGCGGCCGGCGCCGGGGCCGGCTGGCCAGGACGGGCCTGCTGCTGCGCCGGCGACGGCGCTGGTGCCGGGCGTGGCGCCATCCGGTTGACGCTTTGCGACTGGCGGCCGAAGGATTTGCCGCCGCCCATCGAGCGTGCGGCCAGTTCGGCCGTCATGCTCAGTGCGGCCAGTGCCAGCGTGGCACCGACGAGGAATTGTTTCAGTTTCATGGCTGTTCCTTCAAAGTATTAAAGCTTGATGCCGGTGTGTAAAGCGGCCACACCTGCCGTCAGGTTGTAATACTGGACCCGCTCCAGTCCGGCCGCCTGCATCATCGTCTTCAGCGTTTCCTGGTCCGGATGCATGCGGATCGATTCGGCCAGGTAGCGGTAGCTTTCCGAGTCGCCGGCGATCTTGTTGCCCAGCCATGGCAGCACCGAGAACGAGTACACGTCATACGGCTTCTGCAATGGCGTGGCGACTTTCGAGAATTCCAACACGAGCAGCTTGCCGCCCGGCTTCAGCACGCGGCGCATTTCCGCCAGCGCCTGGTCCTTGTGCGTCATGTTGCGCAGGCCGAAGGCCACGCTGACGCGGTCGAAATAGTTGTCCGGGAACGGCAGCTTCTCCGCATCGCACAATAAAGTGGGGGTCACCAGACCCTTGTTCAAGAGACGGTCGCGGCCCACGCGCAGCATCGACTCGTTGATGTCGGTGAGCCACACCTCGCCCGTCGGCCCCGCCTGCTTGGCGAACGCCTTGGCCAGGTCGCCCGTGCCGCCGGCGATGTCCAGTACCTTGAAGCCGGGGCGCACGGCCGCGTTGGCGATCGTGAACGTCTTCCACAGCCGGTGCAGGCCGCCGGACATCAGGTCGTTCATCACGTCGTATTTCGCGGCGACGGAATGGAAGACCTTGGCGACTTCCTTTACTTTGTCGTCCTCGTTGACGGTTTTGTAACCGAAGTGGGTGGTATTGGTCATGGTAGTGGGGCCGGGCCAGTTTATCTGCGGGCATTATACAAGGCGTTACATTCCCCCGGCGCCAATTGCAGTATTGACAATCTCCAACATTTTTCGTATTTCGTGTCAACCGCCCCGCACAAGGCGGCGTTAAGCGATCAGGACGGTCTGTTGACCGGACCGTGCAAATGTTTTCGCTAAACGGAGGAATGCAATGGAGCTTCAACATCAACTTCCCAAGGATATCTTTTTCCCTGAGATCGATGAGGCAACGCGCGAAATGATCGATGCGACGGACGCCCAGGCGCGCCGCGCCCAGGCCGGCAAACCGCCTGCGCCGATGCCGTTCAACGCCGAAGCCATCCGTACGCTGCCGCCCGCCGCCCGCGCCGCCTTCCGCTACATCTGGGAACGCGAGCAGCGCCGCTACGAGGAATTCGTGCTGCGTCACGGTGCCGCCCAGGCACACTGAGCTGTCATCTCACCCGGGCGGGCCCGCTGCCGGGCCGCCCCGTCTGTCCTACCTTTCCCTGCCGAATAACGATGCCAGCCCAGGCATACCGTGGGCTGGCTCGTCGCTTCGTTAAAACTCTTCCCACTCGTCGGCGGCAGGTGCTTTCGCCGGAGCGGCCTTTGGCGCGCGTGCCGGTGCCGGCTTTTTCGCAACCGGTACCGGCGCACGCTGAACGGACACCGGCGCCTTCGCCGGCTTCGGTGCCACGGCCCTGACCGGCGCATCCTCGGCCAGCCGGAACACGCTGACCGATTGCAGCAGGTTGTCCGTTTCGTCGCGCATCGACTGCGTCGTCGCTGCCGCTTCTTCGACCAGCGCGGCATTGCTCTGCGTGACTTCGTCCATCTCGGCGATCGTCTGGTTCACCTGGGCGATGCCGTGGCTCTGCTCGCGGCTCGCTTCGGCGATGTCGACGACGAGGCCCGTCACGCGCTCGACGCTGGCGACCATTTCCGTCATCGTCTGCGCGGCCTGCGCGGCCAGCACGCTGCCCGAGCTGACCTTGTCGACGGAATCGTCGATCAGCGTCTTGATCTCTTTTGCCGCGGCGGCGCTGCGCTGCGCCAGGTGGCGCACTTCGGAGGCGACGACGGCGAAGCCGCGGCCCTGCTCGCCGGCGCGCGCCGCTTCCACGGCGGCGTTCAGCGCCAGGATATTCGTCTGGAAGGCGATGCTGTCGATGACGCCGATGATGTCGACGACCTTGCGCGACGAGACGTCGATCGCCGTCATCGTCTCGGCCATCTGGCCCATCACCGCGCCGCCGGCGGCGGCCGTGCTGGACGCGGCCTGCACCAGTTCGCGCGCCTGCACCGTGTTGTCGGCGGTCTGCTGCACGGTGCCGGTCAGTTCTTCCATCGTGGCAGCCGTCTGCTGCAGCGAGCTGGCCTGGCTTTCCGTGCGGGCCGACAGGTCCAGGTTGCCGGTGGCGACTTCGTTGGCGGCGCCGCCGATGGCCTGCGCGCCGCTGCGCACACTGGCCACCATCGCGGCCAGGCTTTGCTGCATCTTGGCGATGCCGTTCATCAGGCGGCCGATCTCGTTATCGCCCTGCGCCGACACGCGCGCCGTCAGGTCGCCATGGGCGATGCCGTCCAGCAGTTCGACGGCGCGCTCCAGCGGCGCGATGACGAGGCTGCGCAGGAAGAAATGCATGCCGACCACCAGCACGAACGCGCCAAGCAGGCCGATGGCGACGAGCCACTGCACCAGCGAGAATTCGTCTTCGCGCTCGCCGGCCACCTGCTTGCTGCGGTCCGTGTTCTGCGCCTGGAACTTGTCCAGCGCAGCCGAGAATGCCGCGCCCTGCGGCGTCAGCTGCTGGCTGTTCACCGTCGCGTAGGCCGCCGTATCGTCCTTGCGCAGCGCGGCGATGGCCAGGTCCAGCGCATCGGTCAGGCGGGTGGCGGCATCGGTCAGCTCCTTGCGCAGCTGCGGGTCGGTGCCGGCGGCCGGCACGTGCGCGGCAAACTCGCGCAGCGCCTTCACCGAGCGCTCCTGCGACTTCTGCGCGCTGTCCACGGCGGAATTGGTCGACGTGGCCTTCTCCTGCTCTTTCGCTTCGGAGTAGGCGCGGATCATCGCCGAACGCGTGCGCGTGGTGTCCTTGTACACCTCGTTGATCGCCAGCGTCTCGCCGGAGATATCCTGCACGGTGGCCAGCGCATGGTTGGCGCGGTTGAGCATGAAGACGCCAAGCGCGGCGCCCAGCGCGATCATCGCGGCGAACACGCACAACGCTGCCATCAGGCTGAAGCGGACTGTAAGTTTGGGCATGGGTTTCCTGTAAGACGAAGCGATACGTAAGTACGGCCCACTATTGTCGTCTCACACTACGCCCGGTACAAGCAATCGGCCCCTTTTAGTATCCGCGCAGCAACAAAACGTTGCCAGATCGTTTAATTCGGCTGGGGACTGTCCCCGCAGGGGACTGTCCCCGGGGCTGGGTTTGACGTTGATTCCAGACCTTCAACAGCACCCGCCCTTGCCGGGCGGTTCCCAATAGAAATCAGTGATGATGCCCGCAAGCATGCGGCTTGCCAACCGGCGCACCCGGCAGCACGGCACCGGGCTCGCGGCCCGTGTCGCCGGGGAAGCCGGCCATCGTCAGCCGGATCAGGTAGTCGTTCCAGTGATGTTCCAGCTTTTCGCCCAGGTCGTACAGGTACTGCCATGTGTACAGGCCGGACGCATGGCCATCGCTGAACGTGGGCTTGACGGCGTACTGGCCGACCGGGTCGAGGGCGGCGATGCCGACTTCGCGCTTGCCGACCTGCAGGGTCTCCTGACCGGGACCATGGCCCATCACCTCGGCCGATGGCGAGTACACGCGCAGCAGCTCGAACGGCAGGTTGAAGACGGCGCCGTCGTCGAAGGCGATTTCCAGGTAGCGGGACTTGTTGTGCAGCGTGAGGGCGGTTGGGTTCGGCATGTCAGTTCGATTCGTTCAGGCGTTGCAGGATGGTGGCGTGCAGTTCCGGCAGCAGTGCGGTGCGGACCGCGATCGCGGCGGCATCCGGGTCGCGCTGGCGGGCCGCCCACGTGGGATGCGGGAAGTGCGCATCGTCAGTGTAGCGCGGGATCACGTGCCAGTGCACGTGGGGCGTCATGTTGCCGAAGCTGGCCAGGTTGACCTTGTGCGGCGCGTACACATCGCGCAGCGCCTGCTCGACGGCCCACACGGCGCGCATCACGCGTTCGCGATCTGCCGGCGCCAGGTCGGTCATTTCTTTTACGTGCGCGTTCCACACGACGCGCGTGAAGCCCGGGTAGTCCGGTTCATCGACGGCGACGACGCTGAGCGCAGCGTCGCGCCAGATGACGACACCTTCGCCAGGTGCCGCCAGCAGATTACACAGATCACACGTCATACCAAAACCCTTTCGATGCCGCCGTCATTGGCGCGCTTCACGTAATCCGGCATCCAGTTCTCGCCCAGCAGGTGCTTGGCGATCTCGACGACGATGTAGTCGGCCGTGGTGCCCGAATCCTCGTTGTAGCGCGACAGGCCCTGCAGGCACGACGGGCAGCTGGTCAGTATCTTGACGTTGCCTTCGAAGCCGTCGGCACGCAGCTTGTCGGACTGCTTGACCATTTCCTCTTCCTTGCGGAAGCGCACCTGCGTCGAGATGTCGGGCCGCGCGACGGCCAGCGTGCCGGACTCGCCGCAGCAGCGGTCGTTCTTCTCGATCTTCACATTGTCCACGGTCTGCACCAGCGCGTTCACCGTCTTGACGCCTTCCTGCAGCTTCATCGGCGTGTGGCAAGGGTCGTGGTACATGTAGCGCGTGCCGGTGACGCCTTCCAGCCTGACGCCCTTCTCCAGCAGGTACTCGTGGATGTCCATGATGCGGCAGCCGGGGAAGATCTTGTCGAACTCGTAGGTCGCCAGCTGGTCGTAGCAGGTGCCGCACGACACGAGCACCGTCTTGATGTCCAGGTAGTTCAGCGTGTTGGCCATGCGGTGGAACAGGACGCGGTTATCCGTCATCATCTTCTCCGCCTTGTCGTAGTCGCCGGCGCCCCGCTGCGGATAGCCGCAGCACAGGTAACCCGGCGGCAGCACCGTCTGCACGCCCACTTCCCACAGCATCGCCTGCGTGGCCAGGCCCACCTGCGAGAACAGCCGCTCGGAGCCGCAGCCAGGGAAGTAGAACACCGCCTCCGTATTGGCATTGGTCTTCTGCGGATCGCGGATGATCGGGATCATCTTGTTGTCTTCGATGTCCAGCAGCGCGCGCGCGGATTTCTTCGGCAGGTTGCCCGGCATCTTCTTGTTGATGAAGTGGATCACCTGCTCGCGCACGGGCGGCTTGCCGGTGGTCGGCGGCGGCGCCTTGGTCTGGCTGCGTGCCACCTTCTTGAAGATGTCGTTGCCCAGGCGCTGGGCCTTGTAGCCCCAGCCGATCATCGACTGGCGCGCCGCGTTGATCGTGCCCGGGTCGGTCGCGTTCAGGAAGAACATCGACGCGGCCTTGCCCGGGTTGAACGAACGCTTGTCCATCTTGCGCAGCAGGTTACGCATGTTCATCGACACGTCGCCGAAGTCGATGTTGACCGGACAGGGCGTCACGCACTTGTGGCAAACGGTGCAGTGATCGGCCACGTCCTCGAACTCTTCCCAGTGGCGGATCGAGATGCCGCGGCGGGTCTGCTCTTCGTACAGGAAGGCTTCGATCAGCGACGACGTGGCGAGGATCTTGTCGCGCGGCGAATACAGCAGGTTCGCGCGCGGCACGTGCGTCGAGCACACCGGCTTGCATTTGCCGCAGCGCAGGCAGTCCTTGACGCTGTTGGCGATGTCGCCGATATCGCTCTGCTGCATGATCAGCGATTCGTGCCCCATCAGGCCGAACGACGGCGTGTAGGCATTGGACAGGTCGGCATCCATGCCCGGCAGGTTCAGCAGCTTGCCCTTGTTGAAGCGGCCTTCCGGATCGACGCGCAGCTTGTAGTCGCGGAAGTCGACGATCTCGTCTTCGGTGAGGAATTCCAGCTTCGTGATGCCGATGCCGTGCTCGCCGGAGATCACGCCGTTCAGCGAACGGGCCAGCGTCATGATGCGCGCGACGGCCTGGTGTGCATCCTGCAGCATCTCGTAATGATCCGAGTTCACCGGCAGGTTGGTGTGCACATTGCCGTCGCCGGCGTGCATGTGCAGCGCGACGAACACGCGGCCGCGCAGGATTGTCTTGTGGATCGCCTGCGCTTCGTCGAGGATCAGCTTGTACGCGGCGCCGTTGAAGATCTGCCGCAGCACGGCGCGGATCTCCTGCTTCCAGCTGATGCGCACCGTGCGGTCCTGCACCACGTCGAACAGCGTGGCATCCGGCTGGCGTTGCAGCCGCTCTTCTAACGCGGCGCCCAGTTCTTCGAGGCCCAGCTGATACAGCTCGATGCGCGCAGCGTCCAGCGGCTGGTCCAGGTTGGCGAGGATGTACGTCCACCGTGCCTGCACCTGCTCCAGCAGCGCCAACGCCTGCTCCGGACGGTCGCCCAGCATTTCGGCATCGCCCACTTTATCGTCGGACGCGTCGTCGCTCTTGCCGATCGGGAGGCTGCCGGCGGCAACGAATTCGCGCAAAGCCTGAGCCAGCTGCAGCTTGTTCTTGATCGACAGTTCGACGTTGATGCGCTCGATGCCATCGGTGTATTCGCCCATCCGGTTCAACGGAATGACGACGTCCTCGTTGATCTTGAACGCATTGGTGTGCTTGGCGATGGCCGCGGTGCGGGCGCGGTCCAGCCAGAACTTCTTGCGTGCTTCCGGGCTGACGGCAACGAAGCCTTCGCCGACGCGCGTGTTCGCCAGCCGCACCACTTCCGAGGCGGCCAGCGCCACGGCATCCTCGTTGTCGCCGACGATGTCGCCGAACAGCGCCATCTTCGGCAGCACACCCCGCTTCGACTTGGTCGAATAACCGACCGCGCGCAGGTAGCGTTCATCGAGGTGTTCCAGGCCGGCGAGGCGCAGCGTCTCGAACTTTTCGCCCTGCTGCGGCAGGCCGTCCAGGTAATCCTTGATCTCGACGATCGACGGAATCGCATCGCGAGCCTGGCCGAAGAATTCCAGGCACACGGTGCGCGTAAACTTCGGCATCTTGTGCAGGATCCAGCGGGCGGACGTGATCAGGCCATCGCAGCCCTCCTTCTGCACGCCCGGCAGGCCGGCCAGGAACTTGTCGGTAACGTCCTTGCCGAGGCCCTCCTTGCGGAACTTGCGGCCTTCGATTTCCAGGATCTCCGTCTTGAACGGCTCGCCCTTCGATTCGCCCTTGGCGTTCGGGTGCGTCCAGTCGAGTCGGAAGCGCGCCAGCGGCGTGTCGTGGATCTTCGACAGGTTGTGATCGAGGCGCGTCACTTCCAGCCAGTCGCCGTTCGGATCGACCATGCGCCACGACGCCAGGTTGTCCAGCGCGGTGCCCCACAGCACGGCCTTCTTGCCGCCCGCGTTCATCGCAATGTTCCCGCCGATGCACGAGGCGTGTGCCGACGTGGGATCGACGGCAAACACGAAACCGGCCTTTTCGGCGGCCACCGACACCTGGTTCGTGATGACGCCCGCCTCCGTGTACACGGTGGCGTACTCGCGCTCGAGGCCCGGCAGCACCTTCATCTCGACGGCGTCGATGCGCAGCAATTTCTCGGTGTTGATCACGGCCGACAAAGGCGTCAGCGGAATCGCGCCGCCCGTGTAGCCGGTGCCGCCGCCGCGCGGGATGATCGTCAGGCCCAGTTCGATGCAGCCTTTCACCAGGCCGGCCATTTCGTCTTCCGTGTCCGGCGTCAGCACGAGGAACGGGTATTCGACGCGCCAGTCGGTGGCGTCCGTCACGTGCGCGATGCGCTTCATGCCGTCGAAGCAGATGTTCTGCTTGTGCGTGTAGCGGCCCAGCACTTTTACCGCGCGCTTGCGCAGGTCGTACATCTGGCGGAACTCTTCGCCGAAATCGGCCACGGCCTGGTTGGCGGCGGCCAGCAGCTTTTCGACGTTCTCCCGGCGCTTCTCGGCCACGGCGCCCGCTTCGTCCGCATCGATCGTCATGCGGCGCTTGTCCACTTCGGCCAGGCGGTGGTGCAGCGCATCGATCAGCGCCTGGCGGCGCTTCGGGTTGTCCAGCAGGTCGTCCTGCAGGTACGGATTGCGGCGCACCACCCAGATGTCCCCCAGCACCTCGTACAGCATCCGAGCGGAACGGCCCGTCTGGCGGGCGCCGCGCAGCTCGTCCAGCAACTGCCAGGACGCCTCGCCCAGCAGGCGGATGACGATCTCGCGGTCGGAAAACGACGTGTAGTTGTACGGGATTTCACGCAGGCGGGTCGGCGCGTGGCCGTCCGGCGATTCTGCAAGGAGGGCCTGGATATGTGCTGGTGCGTTCATTTATACGGGCAAACGGAGGACGCTGAGAGGGCTCATTCTAGCGTATTGCGGCGCACAACGCGGCAAGGCCCTTGCTTTTCGGCGGGTTCCGTTAACGTCAATCCACAAAATTTAATTCGGCCGGCAGTCCAATTACCGCGAACGAAGATTGCCCACTGCAGCCAGAATGACGAAAATTTGCGCCGCGTGTAAAACGGCAAAATAAAGTGCGCTCAGCCGCCCAGCAGGCGCACCAGCGATTGCCAGAAGCCGTCCGGCACGTACAGCAGCAGTGCCGTCATCGTCAGGTAGCGGGCGAACTTGCCGATCGCCATATAGCCGACAGCCGGCCAGAACGGCAGCTTCAGCCAGCCGCCCAGCGTGCACAGGGGATCGCCGATGCCGGGTACCCACGACAGCAGCATCGTCTTCGCGCCGTGGTGGGCCAGCCAGCCGAACCAGCGGCTCTGGCGCTCCCTGGCGAATGCCGCCTTGGCGTAATAGCCCATCCAGTAATCGACGACGCCACCCAGCGTGTTGCCGCAGGTGGCGACGAGGATGGCGGGCCAGAACAGGTCGGGATTGGCCTTGCAGACGGCGAAGACGGCCGGCTCGGAGCCCAGCGGCACCAGCGTGGCGGACACGAAACTGATGATGAACACCGACGTCAGCCCCACTTCCGGCGCGGCCAGGAACGCCAGCAGCCAGGCGATTGCAGATTCGATCATCGGGGATTCAGCGTGATTTGCCTGAGCGGCAGGAGGCGTCCATTATAATGAACCGTACTGTCTCATCCCGCACGAATGAACGGCCCGCGCAGACCCGCGCGGTGCATGCATTCGCTGCCTCTCTTCGGTTACCGCCGTCGACACGCAACCCAGCCTGCCACGGCACCGCCCGGCATCACTTTGTTTGACGACCATGACTATCGACTACCTGAAGAAAATCCTGACCGCGCGCGTCTACGACGTTGCTTCCGAAACCCCGCTGGACCTGGCGCCGACGCTGTCGCAGCGCTACGGCAACCGAATTTACTTCAAGCGCGAGGACATGCAGGATGTGTTCAGCTTCAAAGTGCGCGGTGCCTACAACAAGATGGCCCACCTGTCCGAAGCGCAGCTCAAACGCGGCGTCATCTGCGCCTCCGCCGGCAACCATGCGCAGGGCGTGGCGCTGTCCGCCGCCCGCCTCGACTGCCGCGCCGTCATCGTGATGCCGACCACCACGCCGCAGCTGAAGATCGACGCCGTCAAGGCGCGCGGCGGCGACAGCGTGGAGATCGTGCTGCACGGCGAGTCGTACACGGATGCCTACAACCACGCGCTGACGCTGGAAAAGGAACAGAAGCTGACGTTCGTCCACCCGTTCGACGATCCCGACGTGATCGCCGGCCAGGGCACCGTCGGCATGGAAATCCTGCGCCAGCACGCGGGGCCGATCCATGCGATTTTCGTCGCCATCGGCGGCGGCGGGCTGATCTCCGGCGTGGCCGCCTATGTCAAGCAGCTGCGGCCCGACATCAAGATCATCGGCGTGCAGACGCTCGATTCCGATGCGATGGCGAAGAGCCTGAAGGCGGGCGAGCGCGTCACGCTGCCGGACGTGGGCCTGTTCTCGGACGGCACCGCGGTGCGCCTCGTGGGCGAGGAAACCTTCCGCCTCGCGCAGCAGTATGTGGACGACATCATCATCGTCGACACGGATGCGATCTGCGCGGCGATCAAGGATGTGTTCACCGACACGCGCTCGATCCTGGAACCGGCCGGCGCGCTGGCCGTGGCTGGCGCCAAGGCCTATATCGAACGGGCCGAGCTGACCGCGAACCCGATCCGCAACGAGACGCTGGTCTCGATCGCCTGCGGCGCCAACATGAACTTCGACCGGCTGCGTTTCGTGGCCGAACGGGCCGAGCTGGGCGAGTTCCGCGAAGCCGTGTTTGCCGTCACGATGGCCGAGCAGCGGGGCAGCTTCAAGCGCTTCTGCACGCTGGTCGGTCCGCGCAATGTCACCGAGTTCAATTACCGCATTAGCGACCAGGACCAGGCTCACGTGTTTGTCGGCATCCAGATCGCCGACCGCGGCGAATCGAGCGCCCTCGCCCGCCGCTTCGAGGAACACGATTTTAAAACGCTGGACCTGACGCACGACGAACTGGCCAAGGCCCACCTGCGCCACCTCGTCGGCGGCAAGAGCGCACTGGCGAAGGACGAGTTGCTGTACCGCTTCGAATTCCCCGAGCGCCCGGGCGCGCTGATGCGCTTCCTCGACAGCATGGCGCCGAACTGGAACATCTCGCTGTGCCACTACCGCTCGCAGGGCGGCGACGTGGGCCGCATCCTGATCGGCCTGCAGGTGCCGCCGGAAGAGATGGACGAATTCGCCCGCTTCCTCGCCACGCTGGGCTACCGGTACTGGGACGAGACGCAGAATCCCGTCTACAAGCTGTTCCTGTAGCTTGCTTATCTGCACTGAATAAACCGGTGACAGGCACCATTTATCTGGAAATATTTCCGAACAAATGGTGCCTGTCACCGGTTTTCGTTTTGCGCTAACATGGCGGGCTTTCCTGCATTAAAAGGCCGTCCGCCATGTCCAACTCGCCAGATCAATCCCCGCTTGGGAAGAACTCCGCCTACCGCACCGATTACGCGCCGGAACTGCTGTTTCCGATCCCGCGCCAGGGCAAGCGCGACGAGCTGGGCATTGCGGGCACGCTGCCGTTCTTCGGCGTCGACATCTGGAATGCGTACGAGCTGTCGTGGCTGAACATGCGCGGCAAGCCGCAGGTGGCGGTGGCGCGCATCACTGTGCCGGCCGACTCGCCGAACATCATCGAATCGAAGTCGTTCAAGCTGTACCTGAACTCGTTCAACCAGACGCGGCTGGGCGGCGCCGAGGCGCTGCGCGAACTGCTGCAGCAGGACCTGTCCGCTGCAGCCGGTGCCAATGTGCACGTCGTCATCACCATGCAGGAAGAGTTCGGCAAGCTGCAGATGGGCGAACTGGACGGCGTGCTGCTGGACCGTCTCGATATCGAAGTCGACAATTACGCGCCGCAGCCGTCGATCCTCCGCGCCAATTTCGACGAGCTGCCCGTCGAGGAAACGCTGGTGTCGCACCTGCTGAAATCGAACTGCCTCGTCACCGGACAGCCGGACTGGGGCAGCGTGCAGATCAGCTACGCGGGGCCGCAGATCGACCAGGAAAGCCTGCTGAAATACCTGATCGGTTTTCGCGAGCACAACGAGTTCCACGAACAGTGCGTGGAGCGCATCTTCACGGACATCCTGCGCGAGTGCCGGCCGCAGCACCTGACCGTGTACGCGCGCTACACGCGCCGTGGCGGACTCGACATCAATCCATGGCGCACCAATGCCACGACGGCGCAAAGACCGTCCAATCTGCGCAACGCCCGCCAGTGATCAAACGCACGTTTATGGCATATCAAAGCGTGCAAATCGAATATGTGCTCAGCTTTACGATGCACGCGTCACGTTTCCAGTAAACGCGCAATAATTGGCGAAACCATGCCGGCACCGAGCAAAACACTGGCGTTTGCCACTGTTCGGCATGGAAATAGCGAATCCTGCCGCCCCCGCTTTTTTTCCGGTTTTTCGCTCTGCCCCGGGCCTTCCCTCATGGACGGCGCAGCCGCTGCCGGTCCGAGCAATTTCGGGTTACACGGCGGGCAAACAGGCCTATAATTCGGCTCGCCAGCCACCCTTGTGCGCCGCACCATTCACGTCGCTTTATGAACAATCTCAGCAAAATCCTTTCGCTTGAAAACGTCCAGCTGGATCTCGAAGTATCCAGCAAGAAACGCGCTTTCGAGCAAGCCGGCCTGATTTTCGAAAACAACTGCGGCATCGCCCGCTCGACGGTTTCCGACAACCTGTTCGCCCGCGAACGGCTCGGTTCCACGGGCCTGGGTCATGGCGTTGCCGTACCGCACGGCCGCATCAAGGGCGCGAAGAGCCTGAAGTCGCCGCTGGCCGCCTTCGTGCGGCTGGCCGAGCCGATTCCGTTCGAGTCGCCGGACGGCAAGCCCGTCAACCTGCTGTTCTTCCTGCTGATCCCCGATCACGTGACGCAGCAGCACCTGGAAATCCTGTCGGAGATCGCCGAGATGTTTTCGGACGACGCCTTCCGCACCGCGCTGTCCACCGATCCGGATCCGGCGTCCGTGCACCGGCGCATCGTCAACTGGCAACCCAGCCTGCAGGCGGCGGGTTAAACTGGGGCTTCCTTTCTCTCCTTAGAAAACCCCATGCTGCAGACGCCGCTGACGATTCAACGCCTTTACGACGACAACCGCGAAACGCTGCAGCTGGGCTGGTTCGCCGGCTTTCCCGGCGGCGAACGCACCATTTCCGGTGACGCCGCCTCCGCCGCGGACCAGGTCGGCCACCTGAACACGATCCACCCGGGCCGCATCCAGGTGTTCGGCCACCAGGAAATCAATTACTACCACCGGCTGAAGGCACTGACGCGCGCCCACGTCATCGGCGAGCTGATCGCCGGTTCGCCGCCGGCGCTGATCATTGCGCAGGGCCTGGAAACGCCGCCGGACATCCTGGCGATCTGCGACGAAAAGAATATCCCCCTGTTTTCCACGCCGCTGCCGGCCGCGCAGGTGATCGACTTCCTGCGCGTCTACCTGTCGAAGAAGCTGGCGCAACGGATCATCATGCACGGCGTGTTCATGGACGTGCTGGGCGTGGGCGTGCTGATCACGGGCGACTCCGGCTTGGGCAAGAGCGAACTGGGCCTGGAGCTGATCTCGCGCAGCCACGGCCTGGTGGCCGACGACGCCGTGGAATTCTCCCGCATCGCACCGAACATGATCGAGGGCCGCTGCCCGCCGCTGCTGCAGAACCTGCTCGAAGTACGCGGCCTGGGCCTGCTGGACATCAAGGCGATCTTCGGCGAGACGGCCGTGCGCCGCAAGATGCGGCTGAAGCTGATCGTCCACCTGGTGCGCCGCTCGGCGCTGGAAGAGGAAGTGGAGCGCCTGCCGTTCCAGTTCCCGACGGAAGACGTGCTGGGCCTGCCGATCCGCAAGGTCGTCATCCCCGTCGCCGCCGGCCGCAACATCGCCGTGCTGCTGGAGGCCGCCGTGCGCAACACCATCCTCCAGCTGCGCGGGATCGATACGCTGCAGGAGTTCATGGAACGTCAAAGACAGGCAATGAGCGGGGACTGACGCAGTCTACTGCCGAGCTTGTGTCCACCATGGTGTCAGACACCGATGTAGACACAGGCTCAGCGGTTACAAGCGATTGCCCCGGTGTTTGAAGCTGAGCTCGTGTCCATGTCGGTGTCTGACACCAGGGTGGACACGGACTGGGCTGTAGCGCCGGCGAACCGCCCCCCGATCTTTTTCAGGTATCATCCCGCCATGCGTATCGTCCTCATTACCGGTATTTCCGGCTCGGGCAAATCGGTGGCCCTGAACGTTCTCGAAGACACCGGACATTACTGCGTCGATAACCTCCCTCCTGCCCTGCTGGCGAGCCTGGTGGCGACACTTTGCGAAGAGGGTACCCAGGCGCTGGCCGTGGCCGTCGATGCGCGCAGCGCCGCGTCGCTGGCCAGCCTGCCGGGCGATATCCGCAAGCTGAAGGACAGCGGCCACGACGTCAAGGTGATGTTCCTGACGGCGAACACGCATTCGCTCGTCGCCCGCTTCTCGGAGACGCGGCGCAGCCACCCGCTGTCGCACGAGCTGCGGCCGGGCCAGAATCCCGCATCGCGCCGCACGCTGATCGAATGCATCCAGGAAGAGCGCGAGCGCCTGTCGGCCATCGAGCAGCTGGGCCACGTGATCGATACGTCGGAGCTGTCCGCCAACAAACTGCGCGGCTGGATCAAGGATCTGGTTGAAAGCGAAAACGCGCCGCTGACGCTGTTCTTCGAATCGTTTGCGTTCAAGGTGGGCGTGCCGCAGGATGCCGACTTCGTGTTCGACGTGCGCGCGATCCCCAACCCGTACTACGACCTCACGCTGCGCCCGCTGACCGGCCGCGATGCGCCGGTGATCGCCTTCCTCGACGCGCAGCCCAGCGCGGAAGAGATGTTCGGCGACATCTGCCATTTCGTCGCCAAATGGCTGCCCGCCTTCAAGAAGGACAATCGCAGCTACCTGACGGTGGCCATCGGCTGCACGGGCGGCCAGCACCGCTCCGTCTACATGGCCGAGCGCCTGGCGCGGCATTTCAATACCGCGGAGCGCGTCGTGCTGCGCCACCGCGAGCAGGCCTGATCAGATGAAGTAAGGCGCCAGGTTCCGGGCGATGTGCCGGAACTCGTCGTCCGTCAGCGCCAGCTTCCGGAACGCGGCCCAGCTGTCGCGGGGCCGCAGGTTCTTGCCCGCCGCCGCATCCGAGCCGAACAGGATTTTATCGGTACCCACCTGCCGGATGCGGCGCACCAGCTTCGCCGCTGCCCCAGGCGACAGCTCGCCATTGGCCACCGTCGCCACGTCGATCCACAGCCGCCGCGTATGCGCCGCCTTTGCCGCCAGCGCTTCGGCCAGCACGCCCATCGCTTCGTCCGCCGGCGCATCGTCGTAGCCGGGGCCCGTGCCCGCCATGTGGGCCACCTGTACCGTCACGTCCGGCGCGGCCGGCAGCAGTTCGTCGACGAAGATGCGGGCCTGCGCCGCGCCATACGGCCGGTTCTTCGTCACGGACGAACGCAGGTGCAGGACGATCGCCATCTTTTCCTTGTTGGCCGCGGCGAAGACCTTCTGCAGCCGCGCCACGTGCTCCGGCAATTCCAGCTGCACGTCCGAGTTGCCGAAGTGGAGCTTGATGCCGTGCTTCAGGTGCGGCGCGGCGGCGCAGCGCGCCAGTTCGTCCAGTGCGTAATCCCTCAGCGGATTGAAACTGCCCAGCGCGCGCAGCCGCTCCGGATACAGCGCCGCCTGCGCGCCGTTGAAGTCGTTCTCCGCCATCACCTTCCTGTACTCGTCCTCGATCTTGCGGGACGGGCTGCCGTACACATATGCCACCGACAGC
Organism: Oxalobacteraceae bacterium UBA6704; assembly: GCA_002454505.1. Lineage (GTDB taxonomy): Bacteria > Pseudomonadota > Gammaproteobacteria > Burkholderiales > Burkholderiaceae_D > Rugamonas. The sequence goes on along the minus strand of DKJA01000128.1, from coordinate 26,289 downwards.
AAGGCGGCGCGCCGGATGCCCGCCGCATCGAGCAGCGCGACCAGGTCGCTGCCGGCAATCGTGCCGGGGCCGCCGCTGCCCGTATCGAGCAGCCGCGCCATCGCGGGACTGAACAGGTGCTGGTGGTGATCCGCGCGCGGCACAAGGGCATCGGCCGCCGCCTCGTCCTCGAAAGCAAAGGCAGGGGTGGCGGTGGCGGCAGCCAGCAGGCTGCCCAGGAAAGCGCGGCGTTTCATCGGAGGCTCCTCAGCGGGTGGGCGTGCGGCGGCCACGCGGGTTCGAAGAAGCGCGCGACCTGCGCTTCCGTTACGTCGCCGAGCCGGGAAGGTTCCCAGCGCGGCGCATTGTCCTTGTCGATGACGAGGGCGCGGATGCCTTCGACCACGTCGCCATGCTCGAACGTGCGGCGCACCAGGTTGCGCTCCATGCGCAGGCAGTCGGCGATGCCCAGCGTGGCGCCACGCCGCAGCATCTCGAACGTCACGCACAGCAGCAAGGGCGACCGCTGCTCCAGCGCGGCCAGCGCATGGTGCGCGAACGGCCCGTCATCGGCACGCAGCGACGCCGCGATATCCGCCACCGAGCCTTGCCCGAAGTGGCGGTCGATCAGCGCCTGGTGCTGCTGCAGTTCCGCTGCCCCCGCACCGTCGCGCAGCGGCGCCGCAAAGGCAGCGATGGCCTCGCGCAGCTCTGCACCGCCGGTGGATTCAATCAGATCACTCAACGCAGGCAGCCGATCGGCCGGCACGTAGTGGTCGGCAAAGCCGGCATACAGCGCATCCGCCGCGCCGATCGGCAGTGCCGTCAACGCGAGATAAAGGCCGACATGGCCGGGCGTGCGGGGCAGGAAGTAACTGCCGCCCACGTCCGGGAACAGGCCGATGTTCACCTCGGGCATGGCGATCTTCGTGCGGTTCGTCACGATGCGCACGGCGGACTGCGGCCCGGCCTGCGAGATGCCCATGCCGCCGCCCATCGTCACGCCATCCATCAGCGCCACATAGGGTTTCGGATAGGTGTGCACCAGGTGATCGAGCGAGTATTCCTCGGTGAAGAAGTCGTCCAGCTGCGCGCTGCCTTCGCGCGGCGTGCGGCCGGCCACCGTATGGAAGAAGCGGATGTCGCCGCCCGCGCTCAGCGCCTTGGCGCTGGTGCTGCGCAGGACCACGGCGGCGACGCTGTCATCGTCGCGCCATGCCAGCAGCGCGGCGGTGATGGCACGCACCATGTCCAGCGACAGCGAGTTCAGGGCCTGCGGCCGGTCCAGCGTGATGAAGCCGGTGCCGCCGGCGACACTGAGATGCACATGCTCGGTCATGTCTCGTGAGTGGAATGAAGATGACCCATTCTAGCGCGGCACCAAAAAAGCAGGCGTTAAAAAAGGGCGCCGTGCGCCCTTCAGTTTCAGGTATTGCCCCGGTCCGTTTTATACGGCCGGCATCGCATCCGGCATCGCACTCTCGTTTTCCGTGAGGTGCTTGATCGCCGCGTGGTTATGCGTCTGCACTTTATCCTTGTACTTCATCACCTGCCGGTCCAGCTTGTCGATCAGCGTGTCGATGGCGGCATACATGTCCTGTGCCACGCTTTCGACGAACACCGTTTTGCCGGACATCCGCAGATTGATCTCCGCTTTCTGGCGCTTCTCTTTCTCGGTGAGATTATCTACAGTCAGGATGACAGCAATGTCGATCACTTGATCGAAATGGCGTTTGACGCGCTCCAGCTTGGTCGCGATGTATTCGCGGATGGCCGGGGTGACGTCGAGATGATGTCCACTGATGGTGAGATTCATACACACACTCCTAAAGATGATGACGTTCCAGGTTCGTGCGGTACCCGCCTGTAGAGAGACGGCGCAGAGGAACCCGACACAACATGAGCTGATACAGCATGAGCGGACTTCGGCTCAAGCTGGTTACAGCGACTTGCGGAGGCTGACAGGAGGGATTTTCAATGCTTCGCGATACTTGGCAACAGTGCGTCGCGCGATCACCATGCCTTGTTCCCCCAGCATGTCCGCAATCTTACTGTCGGATAAAGGGTTCTTGGGGTCTTCGGCTCCTGTGAATTGCACGATCAGCGCACGGATCGCGGTCGATGAAGCTTCCCCACCAGCTTCGGTCGCGACGTGGCTGCCAAAAAAATACTTCAACTCAAACATGCCATGCGGGGTGAGCATATATTTTTGAGTTGTTACCCGAGAGATAGTGCTCTCGTGCAGACCCAGTGTATCAGCAATTTCGCGGAGCACAAGGGGCCGCATGGCCACCGCGCCGTGCGAGAAAAAGTTCTTCTGCCGCTCGACGATGGCCTGTGCCACACGCAGGATGGTGTCGAAGCGCTGGCGCATATTCTTGATCAGCCACTTTGCTTCCTGCAGCTGGGCATTCATCTGCGTTTCGCCCTTGCCCTGCTTGAGCAGGCTCGCATACAGGGCATTCACGCGCAGGCGGGGCATCACGTCGTTGTTCAGCGTGACGATCCAGCCCGTGCGGCCCCGTTTCACCACCACGTCCGGTACCACGTAGTCTGACACGTCGGCCGCGAAGGCGGCGCCCGGATGCGGATTGCACTGGCGGATCACGGCCTGCGCCTCGCGCAGGTCTTCGTCGTCGCAGTCGAGGGCCTTCTTCAGCTTGTTGAAGTCGCGCTGGGCAAACCACGTCAGGTGTTTTTCCACGATGCACAGGGCCATGCGGCGCGTCACCAGCGGGATGTTCGGCATCCGCTTGACCTGCAGCGCCAGGCACTCGGACGCATTGCGCGCGCCCACGCCCACCGGGTCGAAACTCTGCAGCAGCGCCAGCGCCGTGCGCAGCTCGTCCTGGTCGATTTCCAGCTCTTCCGGCAGCCGCTCGAGGATTTCTTCGAGGCTCTCTTCCAGGTAGCCGTTCTCGTCCAGCGCATCGATGATCACTTCCATCAGCGCGCGGTCGCGCGGCTCCACGACAGTGACGCGCATCTGCTCCATCAGGTGCTCGCGCAGGCTGCGCGAGCTTGCTTCCAGCTGCGGGCGCGAGTCGTCGTCGTCCGGGCCCTTGGCGCGGCCCACGTCGCTCCAGTCGGTATCGCCTTCGGGGGCGCCCTCGCCTTCGTTGCCTTCGTACTGTTCCGCTTCCGCCGCGGCGGGCGCGTCGGCTGCCGGCGGGCCTTCGGCCGGCGCCTCCGGCGTGGCCGACGCGGACTGTGTGTTGTTGATGGCGCCGTCCGCCAGCAGGCGCACGGAATGATCGAGCGGATCGTCGAGGCGCTCCAGCAGCGGGTTGTCCGTCAGCAGCTGCTCCAGTTCCTGGTGCAGCTCCAGCGTGGACAACTGCAGCAGCCGGATCGACTGCTGCAGCTGCGGCGTCAGCGCGAGGTGCTGCGACGTGCGCAGCTGCAAAGACTGTTTCATGGCCGCCTGTTCATCATTGTGTTACATGCGGAAGTGTTCACCCAGGTACACGCGGCGGACGGATTCGTCGGCGATGATGTCGTCCGGCCGCCCCGAAGCCAGTACGCTCCCCTGATTGATGATATACGCGCGGTCGCAGATGCCCAGCGTTTCGCGCACGTTATGGTCCGTGATCAATACGCCGATGCCGCGCTCCTTCAGGAAACGCACGATCCGCTGGATCTCGATGACGGCGATCGGATCGACGCCGGCAAACGGTTCGTCCAGCAGCACGAAGCGGGGATTGGTGGCCAGCGCCCGCGCGATCTCCACGCGCCGGCGTTCGCCGCCGGACAGCGACAGCGCCGTGTTCTCGCGCAGCTTCTCGATCTGCAGGTCGGCCAGCAGGGAATCCAGGCGCTCCTGGATCTGCGCCTTGTTCAGCCGCTTGCCGTCCACCTTCTGGATTTCCAGCACGGCGCGGATATTGTCCTCCACCGTCAGCTTGCGGAACACCGAAGCTTCCTGCGGCAGGTAGGAAAGGCCCAGCGTGGCCCGCTCGTGGATCGGCAGGCTGGAGATGTCGGTGCCGCTGATGTCGATCGTGCCCGCGTCCGACGCGACCAGGCCGACGATCATGTAGAACGACGTCGTCTTGCCGGCGCCGTTCGGGCCCAGCAGGCCGACCACTTCGCCGCAGGCCACCTGCAGCGACACGTCGTGCACCACCTGCCGCTTGCCGTAGCTTTTCTGCAGGCCCCGCACGATCAGCGTGCTGCCGCCCGTGGCGCAGGGCGCGCCGTCGACGATGCCGGTTTGCGTGATGGCTTCCGCGCTCAGTTCCGCCATCTTATTTCCCCGCTGCCGGCGTGGCCGTGCTGCCTGCTTCGGTGCGCTTCGGCTGGATCACCATCGTGCCGCGGCCGGCGCCCGGCTTGTCCTCGCCCGTGTTCGAATTGCGCACGCTGAAGAATTCGCGGCGGCTGTCGTACGAGATGAACTCGCCCTCCACTTCGTCGCTCGGCTTCTTGCCTTCCAGCCGGCGGATCTTCGCCTTCGAATACATCTTCACCAGCTCGGCCTTCTCGTCGTAGACGATGCGGTCCGCCTCGCCTTCCATCCACTGGTCGCCTTCGCCGTCGCGCTTCTGGCGGAACGTCACCTTCTTGCTGCCGCCGGTCAGCGTGGCCAGCTGGTAGCCGTCCGGCGTGTAGGTGACCACGGCCTTGTCGGCCTTCATCAGCAGCGTGCCGCGGGTCAGCGTCACGTCGCGCGTGAACGTGTATATCTGCTTCACGTCGTCCGCATCCAGGCCGCCGTAATTGATTTCGGTGGGCTTGAACGAGTCGGCCTTCTCGGCCGCCGCGAAGCCCGCACCCAGCAGCAGTGCCGCCGTCAGTATGATTCTTTTCATTTTCTGTCCTGTTGTTTCAGCGCCCGCGGGGCGGATAAACCATGGTGCCGCGCCCTTCCAGCTGGACCTGGCGCGTCGCGTTGTTGGCCTTCATGCCGGTGCCGGTGGCCGTGGCATTGCCCATCTGCAGGCGTACCGGCTGATCCGTTTCCATCCGGTCCTCGTCCGGATAGATCGTCAGCGCCTGCGTGGCCAGGTGCATTTCCCGCGACGTGGCCGACGGTGCGCGGTCGATGCGCACCTTGTCGGTCAGCGTGACACGGGTGTTGTCCTGGTCCACGCGAGCCTTCTCGGCATGGATGTCCATCGGCGGCTTGTCGCCCGAGATGCTGCGCACGACGGGCTTGTCGATGTCGGACGAATCGTCGATCGGCCGGTGCGTCAGCTTGTCGCCGGAAATGATGTAGCTGGGCTGGCCCGTCTTCGTCATCCGCACGAACGAAAAGCGTTCGACGATGTAGTCGGGCTCGTTGAGCTTGATCGACGCCTGTTCCACGTCGGCGCGGTTCATCAGCTGCAGCAGCCAGAAGCTGCCGAACGCGCCGAGCAGCGCCAGCACGAGGCCGGCGGACAGGCGATAGCGGTGGGCGGTTCGCTGGTTGCGCATGCTGCCTCCTAGACCAGGAACTGGGCCATGATGCGGTCGTAGTTGCCCTGTGCCCGCAACACGAACTCGCAGATTTCACGCACGGCGCCGTGGCCGCCCGCGTGCTGCGTCACGTAATGGGCGCGGCCCTGCACTTCGGCGCGGCCGTTCGGCACGCTGACGGCAAAGCCGGCGCGCGACAGCAGCGGCAGGTCGACCACGTCGTCGCCGATGAAGGCCACCTGTTCTTCGGTGAGCTCCAGCTGGGCCAGCAGCGCGCGGAACGGCGTCAGCTTGTCGTGGCCGCCCTGGTGGACGAACTCGATGCCCAGGTCCTTCGCCCGCGCCGTCACCTGCGGCGACCGGCGCGCGCTGATGATGCCGGTCAGGACACCGGATTCCTGCAGCAGCTTGATGCCCAGGCCGTCCTGCACGTTGAACGTCTTGAACGCTTCGCCGTCGGCGCCGTAGTGCAGGCTGCCGTCCGTCAGCACGCCGTCCACGTCGAAGATGAACAGCTTGACCTTGGCGGCCCGGGCCAGGTTCTGTGGGTCGAGTTCGCTGGCCATCAGATCACCTTGGCGCGCGTCAGGTCGTGGATGTGCAGCGCGCCCACCAGCTTGCCGTCGTCGCCGACGACGAGCATCTGGTTGATGCTGTGCTGTTCCATCACGGCCACGGCATCGACGGCCAGCTTGTCCGGGCCGATCGCGCGCGGGTTCGGATGCATCACGTCGCCGATCACCACTTTCGAGAAATCCTGCACCTTGTCGATCATGCGGCGCAGGTCGCCGTCGGTGAACACGCCCAGCGGCCGGAAGTCGCCATCGACGACGGCCGTCATGCCCATGCCCTTCTGGGTGATCTGCAGCAGCGCGTCCGGCAGCCGCGTATCGGCCGTCACCGCAGGGATCGCATCGCCCGTGCGCATCACGTCGCGCACGTGGGTCAGCAGCTTGCGGCCCAGCGCGCCGCCCGGGTGCGAGCGGGCGAAGTCTTCTTCGCGGAAGCCGCGCAGGTCCAGCAGCGCCACGGCGATCGCGTCGCCCAGCGCCAGCGTGACGGTGGTCGATGCCGTCGGCGCCAGGTTCATCGGGCACGCTTCCTTGGCCACCGAGACGTCCAGGTGCACGTCGGCCAGTTTCGCCAGGCTCGACTCGGGCTTGCCCGTCATCGAAATGACGACGCCGCCCATCCGCTTGACGACGGGCAGGATCGCCATCAGCTCGGTGCTTTCGCCGGAATAGGAGATCGCGATGAAGGCGTCTTCCGGCGTCACCATGCCCAGGTCGCCGTGGGCGGCTTCGGCCGGGTGGACGAACAGTGCCGGGGTGCCGGTCGACGCCAGCGTGGCGGCGATCTTGCGGCCGATGTGGCCCGACTTGCCGATGCCGGACACGACAACGCGCCCCTTGCAGTTCAGCAGCAGCGACACGGCCTGCCCCACGCTCTGGTCCGTTGCCAGGCGGGAATGCAGCGCCGTCAGCGCATCCGCCTCGATTTGCAGGGCCTCGCGCGCCAGTTCCAGCGCGCGGCTTGCGGTTGTTGCATCAAAAGCTTTCTGCATTGTTTTTTCATGGGTTACACTCATGCCGAAAGTATAGCCGAATTGGGAAAGCAAAAAACTTGCCAGACGTTACAGAATATAAATGTCATGGCAAAATCGATAGCATTTGCGCCGGGAAGCGCATGGGCCACCGTGGATATCAATGTTCTCACCGCTTGAACTGACCCTCCTCCTGTTAAGCAGTGCGGTCCTCGGCGTCGTCGCCTTCCGCATGTTGCACCTCCCTCCCATGCTGGGCTACCTGGCCGTCGGCATCCTGATCGGCCCCCACGCGCTGGGCCTCGCCGAAGAAAGCCACGCCACGCACACGCTGGCCGAATTCGGCGTCGTGTTCCTGATGTTCTCGATCGGCCTGGAATTCTCGCTGCCCAAGCTGAAGGCGATGCGCTCCGACGTGTTCGGCCTGGGCCTGGCCCAGGTGGGCCTGACGATCATCGCCACCGTGCTGTTCGGCTGGATCATCGCCCGCGCGCTGCCGCCGTCGATCCAGATCGGCTGGCAGGCCGCCTTTGCGCTGGGCGGCGCGCTGGCCATGTCGTCCACCGCGATCGTCGTCAAGATGCTCACTGAGCGGCTGGAACTGGAATCGGAGCATGGCCGCAAGATCATCGGCATCCTGCTGTTCCAGGACATCGCCGTGGTGCCGCTGCTGATCATGATTCCCGCGCTGGGCAAGGATCCGGACAACCTGCTCGTCACGCTGGGCTGGGCCGCGCTGAAGGCGGTGCTGGTGCTGGCGCTGCTGCTGTTCTTCGGCCAGAAGCTGATGCGGGGCTGGTTCACCATCGTCGTCAAGCGCCGCTCGCAGGAGCTGTTCATGCTGAACCTGCTGCTGGTGACGCTGGGCGCCGCCTGGATCACCGAGCGCGCCGGCCTGTCGCTGGCGCTGGGCGCCTTTGTCGCCGGCATGCTGATCTCCGAGACGGAGTACAAGCACCAGGTGGAAGAAGACATCAAGCCGTTCCGCGACGTGCTGCTGGGCCTGTTCTTCATCACCATCGGCATGCTGCTGAACGTGCAGGTGGTGCTGCAGAACTGGTGGCTGGTGCTGCTCCTGCTGGTCTTCCCCGTGCTGCTCAAGTTCGCGCTGATCGCCGGGCTGGCCAAGCTGTTCGGTGCGTCGGACGGCACGTCGATGCGCACCGGCCTGGCGCTGGCGCAGGCGGGCGAATTCGGCTTCGTGCTGCTGAACGTGGCCGGCGGCGTCGAACTGGTCGATCCGTTCGTCATCCAGGTGGTGCTGGCGTCGATGGTGCTGTCGATGCTGGTGGCGCCCTTCCTGATCGAGCACTCCGACAAGCTGGTGCTGAAATTCTCCAGCAATGAGTGGATGATGCAGTCGCTGAACCTGACGAAGATCGCGGCGCGTACGATGGCCGCGCAGAAGCACGTGATCGTGGCCGGCTTCGGCCGCAGCGGCCAGAGCCTGGCCACGCTGCTGCGCGAGGAAGGCATCGAATACCACGCGCTCGACCTCGACCCCACGCGCGTGCAGGAAGCGCAGTCGGCCGGCGCCAACGTGTCGTACGGCGATGCGGCGCGGCGCGAAAGCCTGATCGCCGCCGGCATCTACCGCGCCAGCGCGTTGGTGATCACCTACGCCAGCACGCCGTCGGCGCTGAAGGTGCTGCACCTGGTGCACGAGCTGGCGCCGACGCTGCCGGTGATCGTGCGCAGCTACGACGACACGGACCTGGACCGGCTGAAGGAAGCGGGCGCCGCCGAAGTGGTGCCGGAACTGATGGAGGGCAGCCTGATGCTGGCATCGCACGCGCTGGTGATGCTGGGCGTCCCGCTGCGCAAGGTGGTGCACCGCGTGCAGGCGGCCCGCGAGGAACGCTACGCATCGCTGCGCGGCTACTTCCACGGCATCAGCGACGTGGGCGACGACGCCGACATGGAACGCCTGCACACGGTGACGCTGACGGAAAGCGCCGGCAGCGTCGGCCGCTCGATGAGCGATATCGATACGGACGGTGCCGAGGTGACGGCCATCCGCCGCGGCAAGAACCGGCTCGATGCGGCGCCCGGCCTCGTGCTGGCGGCCGGCGACGTGATCGTGCTGCGCGGCAGTGCGCAGGCCGTGACGCGGGCCGAAGCGAGGCTGCTGGCGTGATGGAAGCATTGAAAGTCGCCGGCCTGTTCGCCGTCACGGCGGTGGCGGAAATCGTCGGCTGTTATTTACCGTGGCTGGTGCTGAAGCAGGACAGGACAGGCTGGCTGCTTCTGCCGGCCGCCATGTCGCTGGCCCTGTTTGCGTGGCTGCTGACACTGCACCCATCGGCTTCCGGCCGCATCTACGCCGCATACGGCGGCATGTACATCGCCGTGGCGCTGGCCTGGCTGCGCGTGGTGGATGGCGTGGCGCTGACGCGCTGGGATATCGCCGGTGCCGCGCTGGCGCTGGGCGGCATGGCGGTGATTGCGCTGCAGCCGCGGTGACCGCGCCAACAGCGCCTCAGTGCGCGGCGGCGCGGGCTTTTTCGAGGTCCCGCTGCAGGATGATCAGATTGCCGTTCACGCTGTCGTAGGCGGCGCTGATCTGGTTGATCAGGCGATAGACTTCACGGGGATTCGACAGGCCCATCTGCAGATTGCTGCTGACATCCTGCAGGAAGGCGCCATCGAGGAAGCGCACCATGCCGCCGTTGCTCGCGGCCTGTACGTCGCGCATGCTCGCATAGGCTGCCGCATAACGCGCCTGCGTCGGCGCGCTCATCCAGCTGATGGCCTGGTTCGCCACGGCGACGTCCCATGCCTCGCGCTGGAAGGTGGGGCTGTGAATCGCCAGTTCCATGACGCCCCGGGACTTGCCGTAGAACGTCTTCATCAGCGCCTCGTCGTCGACCTTGGCGCGGACGCCTTCCCGCAGCACCTTGCCGAGTTCCCGCAGCCTGGCCGTTTCAACCCGGTTGTGTTCGATCACCGTCTTCAAATCGGCGAGATTGGCGCCGAGCTCGGCCTCGATCCGCTCGCTGGCCTGGTGGGCGACGTGGTTGTGGTGCAGCGTCTGGGCGCCGTGCTCGAGGGCGAGAGCGGTCAGGATACTGACGACGATCATCAGGTATTCGCCGCCGAACTCCTTGAACGTCTTGGCCTTGGGGACTTCGAAGTGCATCGCGACTTTCCGAAGAATGGGAACGTTCAATCTAGCGGAACTCTGTCGCCGAAGCAATGCATCGCCGGGCCGGCGACGCAGACCTGCAACAACCGCCCTTATTGCGCCTGGTACCTGACCACCCGGTTCCGCCCTGCCGACTTGGCCTGGTACAGCGCCTCGTCGGCATGGGCCACCAGTTCCAGCGCCGTTGCTTCGGCCGTGCCGTCGCCGGCGCCGGACAGCGCGGCCACGCCGATCGAGCCCGTGATCGACACCTGAAGCCCGTGCGGCAGCCCGATCATCGATGCGGCGATGCCGGCGCGGATGCGCTCCGCCACGAAAGCGGCGCTGTCCAGGTCCGCGTCGATCAGCAGCACGACGAATTCCTCGCCGCCGAAGCGGGCCAGCGCATCGGACAGCCGCAGCTCGCCCTTGATGCGGCCGGCCACTTCGCGCAGCACTTCATCGCCGCCCTGGTGGCCCAGCGTATCGTTGACGCGCTTGAAGTGGTCGATGTCGATGTACATGAACGAGATGTCGTAGTTCTGGCGGCGCGCCCGCGAAATCTCTTCCAGCAGGCGGCGGTCGATGTAGCGGCGGTTGTACACGCCCGTCAGCGAATCGGTCAGGCCGATGTACTTCAGCATCTCGTTGCTGATGACGTTTTCCAGGCAGATCGCGATGATCGACGCCATGTGCTCGACGAAGTCGGTGCCCAGGCTGGGCGTGAAGCGGGTAGGATCGATGCTGCCCAGGTTCAGGCTGCCGATGATGCGCTTGTTGCGCAGCAGCGGCACGACGGCCACGCTTTGCAGCCGGTGCGCCGGCTGCGGGAACTGCGCGGCATGGCGCGTCGCGTCGAACATGCCCAGTACGGGCCGCGGTGGCTGCGCGGCTGCGGTGCGCGCCCCCAGGTCCAGTCCCAGCTGGTCGACGCTGGTGACGAACAGCAGGCCGGGGAAGGTGGAGAAGTCGACGCCCAGCCTTTCCATCACCGTGCGGATGTCCGCATCCTCGTCCACCAGCGACAGCGTGACGCCATCGAGCTCGGAGATGATCGGCAGCGAACGGAAGATGCTGCCGATCAGTTCGGGGAAGCTGGTGGCGGCCACGATCTCCAGGTCGAACGCCTGGTGCCGCATCATGATTTCATGATTGCGCTCGGCCTGCTCCAGCATGTAGGCCATGCGGGCGCGCAGCGCCTGGTTCTCGGCGGCGTAGTCGATGACCGCGCTGGTGCCGGCTTCGGCGACGGGACTGTTGATGGTATGCGTCATGGCCGGCTCGCTCAGAATGCCAGGGTGGCGTCCACTTCCTGGCCCACCCGCAGCTGCTGGCCATCGCCGGCCAGCAGGATGTTGTTCATGCCGAAGCAGATGCCGCCGTCCACTTCCGGCTTGGCGCGGTAGCCCTGCAGGATGTCCAGCGGATCGGGGCCGAATGCGCCGGTGGCCTGGTCGACCGAGGGAATCGGGCAGCGCGGGCATGGCTTGACGGGTTTCAGCACGGCGTCGCCCATGCGGAAGGTCTCCACGTAGTCTTCTTCATAGGCGTCGATGCCGTCCACCACGAGATTCGGGCGGAAGCGGTCCATCGGCAGCGGCGCGCGGCCGGCCCGCGCCAGGCGGCCATTCAGGTCGCGCAGCGATTCGGCGCCGATGACGAGCACCGGATAGCCATCCGAGAATAGCGTGGGCGCTTCGATGTCCCCGGTCCATTTCGGGTTCGCCACGCGCACCGTGTCCGGATGGAAGCGCACCAGCCGGCACGGCGTACCGAGGAAGCTGCTGACCCAGGCAGCCGTCAGCGCATCGCAATCGTAGGCTTGCAACGACTCGTCCCACAGGCGCACCGTCAGCGTGGGCGCGGTGGCCGGATCGGGCAGGCCGAGGGGAATCTCCAGCCGCAGCATGCCGGGCGCGCGCAGCTCGATGGTGTCGTGCTTCAGGCGGGGCACGATCAGCGCCATACGCGGGTATTCGCGCTGCGACAGGCAGGCGCCCGCCTCGTCGACGATCATCCATTCCCGGTCGTAGATCCGCTCGGTCATCAGGCCGGCGCGTGTCAGCGTGGCCGTTTGCAGCGCGATGCCGGCACAGGATTTGATCGGATAGAGGGTGATTTCGGACAGGATAGCCATGCACTTGCCGCCATGAGGTTCTTATGACGGCAAGTATGGCAGCAAAGCGCTCGCCAGTAAATTGACGATGCGTTGACGATGCGTTGACGATGCGTTGGCGGAAGGCCGGGCGGCCTCCCGCTGTGGTACGTCAGTCGCCGGCCTTGGCCTTCGGCTTGCGTGACAGGCCGCTGCGCGACGGCGTCTTCGTGCGGGGCTTTTTCACCGGTGCGGGTGCTTCGGCTTCCGCTTCGGCTTCAGCTTCGACTTGCTCCGGTTCGGCTTCCGCTACCGCAGGCGCCTGGGCCAGCACGGCTTCCACCGCTTCGGCCGCATCGGCAGCGGCTTTCGCGACCTTGCTGGTACGGGCCGGCTTCTTCGCCGCCGGCTTGCGTGCCGTGGCGGCGCGGCCACGCTTGGCCGGTGCCGGCTCGGCCGCTTCCTCGACCGGCTCTGCGGGCTCGCCTTCGGACGCCGCAGCCGCTGCCTCGAGCGCTGCCTGTTCCGCTTTCTCCTGCTCCGCCTTCTCTTCGGCAGCGCGTTGACGGGCGTGCTTTGCTTCGCGCACTTCCTGCGCCATCTCGACCAGCGCCTGTTCCGCCGATGCCATCTCGGCAGCGTAATCGACCGCCGCCGACTCCAGGGCCACAGCCACTTCTTCCGCCTCGATGCCGTTCAGCGACTCGGCTGCCGGCTCGGCCTGCGCAGCCTGTTCCACCGGCTCGTTGCCCGGACGGCGATTGCGTCCGCCGCGGTTGCCGCGGTTGCGGCGGCCTTCGCGCGGTTCCTGCGCATCCGGCTGCGCCTGCACCGGCTGTTCGCTGCCGGTCTGGCTGTCGGTGTCGCCCGCCTCGGCGGCGGCGGCTGCCGCGGCGGCGCTGCGGTAGACGTAAGCACCGGATTTCTCGTCGCGGCCGAATTCCAGCAGGCCGCGCGCCTTCATCTCTTCGAGCAGGTTGCCGAACGTGCGGAAGCCGTAGTACGACTCGCTGAAGTCCGGCTTGCGGCGCTTGATCGCTTCCTTCAGCACGGAGGCCCAGATCTTGCCGCTGTCGCCCCGTTCGGCGATCAGCGCATCGAAGGTTTCGTAGGCGATGTCCACGGCCTGCGTGCGGCGCTTGTCGACTTCGTCGCGCTTGCGCTTTTCCTCTTCCGGCGAACGCTTCGGCGGCTGCTCGCGCGGATCGCGCTTGGCGTGGCGGCGGCTCTCGCGCACCAGGTCGTCGTAGAAGATGAATTCGTCGCAGTTGGCCACCAGCAGGTCGGACGTGGAGTCCTTGACGCCCACGCCGATGACCTTCTTGTTATTCTCGCGCAGCTTCGACACCAGCGGCGAGAAGTCGGAGTCGCCGGAGATGATGACGAAGGTGTTGACGTGTGCCTTCGTGTAGCACAGGTCCAGCGCATCGACGACCATGCGGATGTCGGCCGAGTTCTTGCCGGAGATGCGCACGTGCGGGATCTCGATCAGTTCGAAGTTCGCCTCGTGCATCGGGCCCTTGAAGCCCTTGTAGCGGTCCCAGTCGCAATAAGCCTTCTTGACCACGATGCTGCCCTTGAGCAGCAGGCGTTCCAGCACCGGCTTGATGTCGAATTTTTCGTAGTTGGCGTCGCGCACGCCGAGTGCGACGTTCTCGAAGTCGCAGAACAGCGCCATGCTGACATTGTCGTTTGAAGCCATGAGTGGGGAATGAGGGTTGGCAGTGAAGGCGCCGATTATACAGCCAGCATGGATCCGTCCATGGCACTGGTGTATTCTCGCCTTTTTGCCCAACAGCCAGCCCGACAGGAGAATCCATGAAGCCCTTGCCCGCCCTTGCCGCCTCGGTTGTGTTGATGTGCGCTGCCGCTGCCGCCCCTGCCCAGCAGTCCGATGCCGCCGCGTTCACGCGCCAGGTGAACGCCTTCGTCGACGGCTGGCACGACGATGCCGCCCACACGCGGCCGGCCTACTTCGACAAGATCGCCCCGCAGGGCGTATACATCGGCACCGACAAGAACGAAGTGTGGACGCGCGACCAGTTCAAGGCATGGGCCAAGCCCTACTTCGACAGCAAAAAAGCGTGGAGCTTCACGGCACAGAAGCGCAATGTGTACTTCTCGCCCGACCGCAAATACGTGTGGTTCGACGAGCAGCTGAACACGCAGATGGGCACGTGCCAGGCCAGCGGCGTGCTGCGCAATACCGGCAAGGGCTTCCTGATCGAGCATTACCAGCTGTCGCTGGCGGTGCCGAACGAACTGGTGGACGGCTTCGCGAAGCAGATCGCCGAACAGGAAGCAAAGGGGAAGGCAAACTAAGTGGCGCGCATTCTCTTCGTCCACCAGAACTTCCCCGGCCAGTTCCGCTACCTGGCGCCGGCGCTGGCGGCCGATGGCCATGACGTGGTCGCGCTGGGCATGACGGACAAGGCGGACCGCCTGCCCGGCGTGCGCTACTTCGCGCACCAGGCCACCGTGCCGGCCGGCGCCGGCCAGCAGGCGGAGCAGCTGAAGGACCTGTACAGCAAGGTGCTGCGCGGCGAATCGGCGGCCGCCGCGATGCACCGCCTGAAGCAGGAAGGCTTCGTGCCGGACGTGGTGTTCGCCCACCCCGGCTGGGGCGAGGCGCTGTATGCAAAAGACGTGTTCCCGCAGGCGCGGCTGCTGGTGTATGCGGAGTACTGGTACCAGGCCGAAGGCGGCGACTCGTACTTCGATCCGGAGTTTTCCGCCGCGCCGGACCTGGCCGGCCTGCAGCGGCTCCGGCTGCGCAACACGCACCTGCTGCATGCGCTGTCGGCCGCCGATGCGGGTATGGCGCCGACCGAATTCCAGCGCAGCCGCCATCCCGCCTGGTGCCGCGACCGCATCGACGTGATCCACGACGGCATCGACACGCAGCGCTTCCGCCCCGATGCCGCCGCCGTCGTGAAGCTGGCGTCCGCCGGCATCACGCTGCGCCCGGGCGACGAGGTGGTGACGTTCGTGTCGCGCCAGCTGGAGCCTTACCGCGGCTACCATGTGTTCATGCGCGCGCTGCCCGAGCTGCAGCGGCTGCGGCCGAATGCGCGGGTGGTGATCGTCGGCGGCGACGGCGTCAGTTACGGCGCCGCGGCGCCGCCCGGCCAGACGTGGAAGAACATCTTCCGCGACGAAGTGGCGCCGCGGCTGGACATGAGCCGCGTGCACTTCGTCGGCCGCGTGCCGCACAACCTGCTGACGCAGCTGATGCAGGTGTCCGCCGTGTACACGTATCTGACGTATCCGTTCGTGCTGTCCTGGTCGCTGATGGAAGCGATGAGCACGGGCTGCCTGATCGTCGGCTCGCGCACGGCGCCGCTGGAGGAGATGATCGAGCATGGCCGCAACGGCCTGCTGACGGACTTCTTCGACGCGCCGCTGCTGGCCGCCACCATTGCCGATGCCTTGGCGCGGCGCGACAGCCTGGGTCACTTGCGCACGGCGGCACGGCAGACCATCGTCGACCGCTATGACCTGCAGCGGCATTGTTTGCCGGCGCAGAAGCGGTTCGTGCTGGGGTGAATCGGTAAAAAACGGCGCAAAAAAACCGCGCATGCAGCGCGGTTTTTGGGAGATCGGGAAGGATCAGACGTTGAACAGGAAGTTCAGCACATCACCATCCTTGACGACGTATTCCTTGCCCTCGGCGCGCATCTTGCCCGCTTCCTTCGCGCCGCTCTCGCCCTTGAAGGTGATGAAGTCGTCGAAGGCGATCGTCTGCGCGCGGATGAAGCCCCGTTCGAAGTCGGTGTGGATCACGCCGGCCGCCTGCGGTGCCGTGTCGCCCACGTGGATCGTCCAGGCGCGCACTTCCTTGACGCCGGCGGTGAAGTAGGTCTGCAGGCCCAGCAGCTTGAAGCCGGCGCGGATCAGGCGGTCCAGGCCCGGCTCGTCCATGCCCATGTCGGCCAGGAATTCGGCCTTGTCGGCGTCTTCCAGGTCGGCGATTTCCGCTTCGATCGCGGCGCAGATGGCGACGATCGGCGCGTTCTGTTCCTGCGCGTAGGCGGTCAGCTGGTCCAGCAGCGGGTTGTCCTTGAAGCCCGTGTCGGACACATTGGCCACGTACATCGCCGGCTTCGCCGTGATCAGGCACAGCGGCTTGATCAGCGCCATTTCCTCGGCGGACAGGCCCAGCGCGCGCACCGGTTTCGCGTCGTTCAGCGCCGGCAGCACTTTTTCCAGCAGCGTCACCAGTTTCGCCGCTTCCTTGTCGCCGGAGCGGGCTTTCTTGTTTTCGCGGTGAATGGTTTTTTCCACGGTGCTCATGTCGGCCAGCGCCAGCTCCGTCTGGATCACGGCGATGTCGTCCAGCGGGCTGACCTTGCCGGCCACGTGGATCACGTTGTCGTCCTCGAAGCAGCGCACGACGTTGACGATCGCATCCGTTTCGCGGATGTGCGCCAGGAACTGGTTGCCCAGGCCCTCGCCCTGCGACGCGCCGGCCACCAGGCCCGCGATGTCGACGAACTCGACGATGGCATTGACGATGCGTTCCGGCTTGACGATTTCCGACAGCTGCTTCAGGCGGGGATCCGGCACCTCGACAACGCCCACGTTCGGCTCGATCGTGCAGAACGGATAGTTTTCAGCCGGGATGCCGGCCTTCGTCAGCGCGTTGAAGAGGGTGGACTTGCCGACGTTCGGCAGGCCGACGATGCCGCATTTGAGACTCATGGAATTCCTTGTGAAAAGATTAGTGCCGCCGCCGGTGAACTGCTGTGTGCGCTGCGGAAAATGCTCCCATTATAGCGCCCGCGCGGGCCGGCGAATACTGGGGCAGCTTGCCGGCCCGGCCGTCTAGCCCGGCTCGGCGGCGGTGTGCTGCGCGTGGGTCATCACCCGGTTGCGGCCGGCATGCTTGGCTTCGTACAGGGCCAGGTCGGCCTGCCGGATGATTTCCTGCACGTCGGCCTGGCCCGGCGCGCATTGTGCGATGCCCAGCGACACCGTGATGCCCACCGTGGCACCGGCGATGGCCACCCGCTCGCAGGCCACGCGTTCGCGGATGCGCTCCGCCACGATCAGCGCCGCGGCGGCACTCGTGTGCGGCAGCGCGACGATGAATTCCTCGCCGCCGTAGCGGGCCGCCACGTCGCCCTCGCGGGTTTCCTCGCGCAGCACCTGGCCCAGCATGCGCAGCACGTCGTCGCCCACCGGGTGGCCGTGCTGGTCGTTGACGCGCTTGAAGTGATCGGCATCGACCAGCAGCAGCGTCAGCGGCTCGCCATGGCGGCGCGCGGTGCCCATCAGCCGGCCTGCGATGTCCATGAAATAACGGCGGTTGTACAGGCCCGTCAGGCTGTCGGTGGACGACTGGATGCGCAGCACGTCGCTCAGCGATTTCAGCTCCTCGTGCTGGCGGGCCAGTGCCGCGTGCGCCCCTTCCAGCTCCGCGCGTGCACGCTCCCGCTCGCCATGGCGGACGCGCAGCTGCCACACGGACAGCAGGGCCAGCACGACCAGCCCGATCGCGCCGGCCGTCAGCGTCGCGGCGCGCAGCGCCATTGCTTCGATGTCGTCCAGCGGCAGCAGCAGGTTGGCATGCCACTCGGTGCCCGGCACGGGGCGGCGCTGCATCAGGAAGTGTTCCGTCCGGTCGCCCTCGTCCAGCGCGACCAGCGTGGCGTCGGCCAGCTCCCGTTCGACGTGCAGGTTCAGCGGTGCGCGCAGCACGCCTTCGTACTGGCGCGTGCGCTCGACGCTGGCGCCGTCGCTGGGCGTCAGCGCCGCCAGCGGCCGGTATTGCCAGTCGGAGCGCGAGCTGAGGAAGGCGACGCCACCGGCATCGGTGACGGCAATGCTGCCCTCGTAGTCGGCCATGTCGGGCATCGTCAGCTCCGCCTTCACGACGGCCACGCCCAGCACTTCGTTCGTGCCGGCCGCCTTGATGACCTGCGACAGGAACAGTCCGGGCGTGCGCGACGTGATGCCCATCGCGAAGAACTGCGCGCCGCCATCCTGCAGCGCGCGGCTGTAGTACGGCCGGAAGGCGTAGTTGGTGCCGACGAAACTGACCTTGTCCCGCCAGTTGCTGGCGGCGATGCCCGTGCCGGCCGCGTCCAGCAGATACAGTGTGGTGGCGCCGGTGCTGCGCTGCAGCCGGCCAAGCGCTTCGTTGGCCTGGCGCTGCAGCGCGGCATCGCCCGGCCGCTCCAGCACTTCGCGCATCAGGCGGTCGTTGGCCAGCAGGTGCGGCAGATAGGTGAACCGGTTGGTCGGCGCCAGCAGCAGCGTGGAAAAGCGGTCGAGGCGGCGCGAGGAGCCCTGCTCCAGGCGCTCGATGGCGTGCTGCCGCGTGACGGAATACGCTTCCCAGGCGGCCAGCGCCGTCACCAGCGCAAAGGCCAGTACGGCGAAGATTCCGTAACGGTGCTGGCGCCACGTGGGGGCAAGCGAAAAGCCGGTGAAGGTCATGAAGGTCTGTGGAGTGCGCCGGCGCATCTGCCGGCGTTTCAGTATAAGGGCAGCCTACCCTACTGCCTATCAGTAACTGCTCTTGCCGCCCGATCAGTTGCTGTGAAGCTGCATCGTGGCATCCGCCATCTTGCCGGCGACGGCCAGCGGAATGACTTTCAGGCTTTTCTCGATCGCTTCGTCGATCAGCAGCTGCTCTTCGCGGCGCGGACGGTGCAGCACGAAGTCGGCCACGTTCTGCGCCAGGTTCAGCGTGCGCGGGTGGCCGATGCCGATGCGCAGGCGCCAGTAATCCTGCGTGCCCAGCGCGGCGGTGATGTCCTTCAGCCCGTTGTGGCCGCCGGACGAGCCGCCCTTCTTCAGTTTCGCCGTGCCCGGCGGCAGGTCGAGTTCGTCGTGAACGACGAGGATTTCGTCGGGATTGATTTTAAAGAAACGGGCCAGGCCGCCGACGGACTGGCCGGAGCGGTTCATGTACGTCTGCGGCTCCAGCAGCCACACCTCGTTGCCGCCGATGGAGGTTTTCGCGGCCAGCGCATTGAAGCGGCTTTCGCGCTGCAGCGGGCCGGTGGCGAGATGGTCCACCAGCCAGAAGCCGGCGTTGTGGCGAGTTTGCTCGTATTCGGGCCCGGGGTTGCCGAGGCCGACGATCAGGCGGATGGTCATTGGCGCGCTGTGCTGTGGGAAAAATGCGGATTATCCCGGAGTTTCAGGCGAAACAAAAGCACGCCGCCACCATTGCGCCAGTTCGAACAGCGCCATGCCCGCCGCCATGGCACACACAAAGATCCACGGGGCGGCAACGCCCATGGTCAGCGAGGCCAGCACCGGGCCCGGGCAATAGCCGGAAAGGCCCCAGCCGACGCCGAACGCGGCGCTGCCCAGCACGAGGCGGCGGTCGATGTCGCGCGCGGCCGGCAGCCGGACCGGTGCGCCGGCCAGCGTGCACTTGCGCCGCGCGGCGAACCGGAAGGCCGGCGTGGCGACGGCAATCGCGCCCGCCATCACGCCCAGCAGCGACGGATCCCATGCGCCGGCCACGTCGAGGAAGGCGGACACTTTCGCGGGATCGGTCATGCCGGACAGCAGCAGGCCAACCCCGAACAGCAGGCCGGCCAGGGAGGCGGTAACCAGGTTCATGTCAGCCGCCGTGCCGCAGCAGGTAGACGGTGACGACGCCGGCCAGCACGAACACGGCCGTGGCTACCAGCGACCGGGGCGACGCGCGCGCGATGCCGCACACGCCGTGGCCGCTGGTGCAGCCGCCGCCGCAGCGGGTACCGAGCCCGACCAGCAGGCCGGCGGCAACGAGCAGCAGTGGCGACGCCACCGGTTGTGCGGGCGGCAAGCCGGCGACCAGGCGCCACAGCGGCACCGCCAGCAGCAGGCCGGCCAGGAAGGCGATACGCCAGCCGCGTTCGCCATCTTCGGCGCGCAGCAGGCCGCCCAGCACGCCGCTGACGCCGGCAATACGGCCGTTGTAGAGGAGCAGCAGCGCGGCACCCGCACCGATCAGCATGCCGCCGGCCAGCGCGGTCCAGGGAGTGAAGTGTTGCCAGTCGATCGCCATGGCGCACCTCCGTGTGGAGATTTCATTGTAGGCCGCAGGCGAAAAAAAACCCTGCCGAAGCAGGGTTTTTTCAGCGGACGAAAAGAAAGATTACTTCTTCTCTTCGGTGGCGGCCGCGTCGGCGGACACCTGGCCAGCCGGCACCGACGACGTAGCGATCGTCAGGTTGGCGCCGTGGGTGATCAGCGTCACGCCTTTTGGCAGTTTCAGGTCGGACGAGTGCAGCGAAGCACCGACTTCCATGTTCGTCAGGTCGACGGTGATGAAGTCCGGCAGGTCGGCCGGCAGGCACGACACTTCGACTTCGTTCGTCACGTGGCTGATCGTTGCGCCGTGCAGCTTGACTGCTGGCGACACGTCGGCGTTTTCGAAGTGCAGCGTCACTTTCGTGTGGATCGGCGCGTTCGCGTCGACGCGCTGGAAGTCAGCGTGCAGGACCAGTTGCTTGTAAGCGTGCATCTGGAAGTCGCGCAGCAGCACTTTCTGTACCTTGCCGTCGATTTCCAGGTCCAGGATCGAACCGTGGAACGCTTCTTTTTTCAGCGCGTGGTACAGCGCGTTGTGGTCCAGGGAGATCGTCACCGGGGCTTCGGCGCCGCCGTAGATGATGCCTGGGGTTTGGCCGGAAATACGCAGGCGGCGGCTCGCACCCGTGCCCTGCAGTTCGCGTTTGAATGCAACAACTTTCATTTGATACTCCAAAAAGAGCGGGGGCTTGCGCCCCGTTGTGAAGAAGCTTCCCGCGACCAGGAAGCTTCGAAAGCCGGCAACCTCATTGCCATTGCCGGATAAAACTTCGGCGGCGCGCCCCATTCAAGGGGTCGCGCCGCCTGCCATTGCTTGTTTCGTCGCTGTTTAGTCGACGAACAGGGAGATCACGGAATCGCCCTTGATGATGCGCTTGAACGTCTCGGCCAGCAGCGGTGCGCAGGTCAGTTGACGGATCTTGCCGCAGGCCTTGCCTGCTTCCGACAGGGGGATCGTGTCGGTCACCACCAGTTCGTCCAGCGACGAATTGGTGATGCGCTCGATCGCCGGGCCGGACAGCACAGGGTGCGTGCAGTAAGCGATGACTTTCTTGGCGCCGCGCTCCTTGAGCACTTCGGCAGCCTTGACCAGCGTGCCGGCAGTATCGACCATGTCGTCCATGATCACGCAGTTGCGGCCTTCGACGTCGCCGATGATGTTCATCACTTCGGAAACATTGGCTTTCGGACGGCGCTTGTCGATGATCGCCAGGTCGCAGCCGAGGCGCTTGGCCAGCGCGCGGGCGCGGACCACGCCGCCGACGTCGGGCGACACCACCAGCAGGTCCTGGTAATCCTTCTTCTGCAGGTCGCCCAGCAGGATCGGCGAAGCGTAGATATTATCGACCGGAATGTCGAAGAAGCCCTGGATCTGGTCGGCGTGCAGGTCCATGATCAGGACGCGCTCGACGCCGGCTTCTTCCAGCATGTTGGCGACGACTTTGGCCGAGATGGCCACACGGGCGGAACGCGGGCGGCGGTCCTGGCGGGCATAGCCGAAGTACGGAATGGCGGCGGTGATACGGCCTGCCGAAGCGCGCTTCAGGGCGTCGACCATCAGGATCAGTTCCATCAGGCTGTCGTTCGTCGGTGCGCAGGTCGATTGCAGCACGAAGACGTCTTTACCGCGGACGTTCTCGTTGATTTCGACCATTACTTCGCCGTCCGAGAATTTCGAAACGACTGCTTTACCGAGAGGGATGCCGAGATTTTTCGCGACCCCTTCTGCCAACGCCGGATTAGCGTTGCCGGTAAAAACCATCAGGTTTTCATAAGCCATGGGAGTCCCAGGAAGGTAAGCTTTGAACTTGAAATACCACCGGAACGAATCCGGCGCAGGAATAAAAATACGAATAAAAAAGCCCCGGCTCGGCAGGGGCATTTTTGTTTTTACTTCAGCTGGATACCTGCGCATCGACAGACTGAAGGAAAGGTGGCAGGGGAACAAGGATTCGAACCTTGGTATGCCGGAATCAAAATCCGGTGCCTTAACCAGCTTGGCGATTCCCCTACGCTGACTGACTACGTTTCGTCAGATGGCGAGCATTATACAAGCAATCCTACGTAACGCCAAATTCTTTTTACGCTTCGCAACTCGTTGACCATTTCGCCAACAGCGGGTGCCTGTCAAGCGCCTTTGCTTTCCACCCCTTCCAGGTAGAAGGTACTCCGGAGAGTACCGCATCGGCCTGTTCTTCGCTGGCTACCGCGCAGAACACACAAGCACCGGAGCCAGTCATCCTGGCATCGCCGTAAGCCCCCAGCCATTCGACCGCCTCGGCTACCGGCGGGAACAAGCGGGTGGCCACTCGTTGCAAATCGTTTTTGCCAAACCCTTGCAGATCGTTACGATTTGCATAGTGCCCGGAAAAGTCCGCCATTATGACGGGGGCCGTATCCCTTGTCAAATATTCCGACGTAAAAATACTCGCCGTGGGCACCTGCACGCCGGGCTCGATGACGACATACCAGCAATCCGGCGCGTCGACCGGCTGCATCGCCTCGCCGACGCCCTCGACGAAGGCTGTTTCGCCGAACAGGAAGAACGGGATATCGGCGCCCAGCGGCAGGCCAAGGTCCATCAATTCCTGCTGCGACAGGCCGGCATCCCACAGCCGGTTCAGCGCCAGCAGCGTGGTGGCCGCATCGGACGAGCCGCCACCCAGCCCGCCGCCCATCGGCAGGATCTTTTCCAGCTCGATATCGACGCCCGGTGGCGTGCGGCCCGTGCGCCTGATCACCTCGGCCTGCAGCAGCCGCGCGGCGCGGATGACGAGGTCCTGCCCGGCCGGTACGCCGGGCACGTCGGTGATGCGCTCGATGCGCTCGTCGGCGCGCAGCGTGAAGTGCAGCGTGTCGGCGCGGTCGATCAGCTGGAACACGGACTGCAGCAGGTGGTAACCGTCCGGCCGGCGGCCCGTCACGTGCAGGAACAGGTTCAGCTTGCCCGGCGCCGGGCAGTCGCGCAGCGCGTTCATCGCGCTCATTGCCCGGCTCCGTCGATGACGATGCGGATCTGGATGTCCTCGACATCGCCGCCCGCGCCCCGCCGCGCATTGATCAGGCGAGGCTTGGGCGGATTGCTGCCCGGCTGCCATTCGGTGAATTCCAGCTGCCAGCCGTCGCGCGTGGTCACTTGCGGCTGGGCGGCGCTGGCGGCAAAACGCTTGCCGTCGGCCGCGACGGCGTAGCCCTGCAGCCAGTCGCGCAGGCCGGAGACCGGCAGCGGCCAGCCCAGCGACTGGGCCGACAGCGCATCCACGTCGGGCGCCGTGCGCGGCGGCTCGCTGCCCTGCTTCAGCACGGCCTGGCCGGGCGTGACGGCGATCGTGGCGATCGTCTGGCCCAGCGGCGACGCCAGCGTGACATCGGTACGAGTGCCGTCCTGGCGCCAGCTGAACTTGCCGGAGATGGACTCCTGCTTGCCGTCGCGGCGGTAATTGACGGCCAGGCGGCCATCCACCGCCAGCGTATCGGCATATGGCGCCACGGGCACGGACGACTGCGGCGGAGCGGTGGCACAGCCGGCAAGCAGCGCGGCGGTGCAGGCGAAGGTGGCGAAGCGGGCCTTGATCATGCGGTCCTTGTCATGGGTGTGATATTTGCTGCGATGTTTCCTGTAAAACAGGGACAGCCGGTACGCCGGACCGCCCTGTTTTACAGGCAATTTTCAGATGCTGGCGTTCAGCCGCGCGAGGGTGTCGCGGAGGGCGTCGTTCTTGGGGTCCTTGCTGCGGGCTTCGCGCCACAGCTTCTGGGCGGCGGCGCGGTCGCCCTGCTGCCACAGCACTTCGCCCAGGTGGACGGCGATTTCGGCGTCGCCGCGCAGCGTGTAGGCGGCGCGCAGCGTGGCTGCCGCTTCCTGCAGGCGGCCCATGCGGAACTGGACCCAGCCCATCGAATCCATGATGTACGGGTCGCCCGGTGCCATCTTCAGCGCCTTGTCGATCAGCGCGTAGGCTTCGTCCAGCCGCACGCCCCGTTCGGCCAGCGAGTAGCCCAGCGCGTTGTAGGCGTGGTGGTTGTCCGGCACGGCGGCCATCACCTTGCGCAGCGCCGCCTCCATTTCATCCGGCTTGCCCTGCTTTTCGGCGGCCAGCGCAAAGTCGTACAGCAGGTCCGGGCTGTCCGGGAAGCGGCGTACCGCGTCGACCAGCAGCTGGTAGGCTTCCTCGCCGCGGCCGGCATCGCGCAGCAGCTGGCCCTGCGTCTGCGCCACCTCGGCCTGTTCGGCCGGATCGACAGCAGGGATCTCGCGCAGCATCTTCAGCGCGCCATCCACGTCGCCTTTTTTCGACGTCAGGTAGGCGCGCTTCAGCCGCGCCGTCAGGTACAGCCGGGGATCCTCGCCGCTCACCTTGTCGAGCCAGTCGATGGCGCCGTCCAGGTCGCCCCGCTCCTCGAAGATCTGCGCCAGCAGCATCAGCGCCTTGGCCGGATCGCGGTCGCCTTCCTCGCTGTCTTCCAGCACGTCGACGAAGCGGCGCAGATAGGTTTCCGCGGCCGGCGTGTCGTTTGCCTGCAGCGACATGATGGCCAGCGCATACAGCGTGCCGGGATTGTCCGGCTGGTCCTTCAGCATCAGCTGGAACTGGGCGCGCGCCTTGTCGAAGCGCTTCTGCTCGACCAGCAGGCGGGCATACGCCGCGCGCACTTCGCGGGCCTTCGGATTCTTGCCGAGGAAGCTGGCGAACAGCTGGCCGGCCGCATCCGGGTCGCCCATCACCTGCGCCATCGTCAGCGCGGCCAGCTCGGAATCGGGCTTCAGTTCCAGCGCCCGCTTCGCTTCGCTCATGGCGCGCTCGCGGTTCTCGGCCGCGTAGGCGCCCTGCGCCAGCACGAGGTGGCTTTCCATCATGCCCGCATACGGCGCCAGCACGCGCTCCATCAGCGCGAACGCGGCAGCCTTGTCGCGCGCCCGCAGCAGGTACTGCTGCATCTGGAACATGACGAGGCCACGGGCCGGTGCCGGCGCGCCGGCCAGGCGCTGCGCGAACACCTGCTCGGATTCCGTCAGGTCGTCGCCCAGCACGGAAAAGCCGAGGAAGTACTGCACCGCTTCGTCCGAATCCGGGGCCAGTTCGCGCCACAGCCGGATCGCGGCCAGCGCCTCGTTGCCCTGCTTGGCGGCCAGCGCCATTTCGGCCGAGCGGCGCGCCAGGCGGGGATCGCGCGTCTGCTGCGCCAGCACCATCGTGGCGACATAGGCGCTTTGCCACTGGCCCCGCTTGAAGTCCAGCTCCGCCTTGGTCAGCTTGTACAGCAGGTCCGGCGTCAGTTCGACGTCGGGCAGCTTTTCCTCGTGCTGCAGGCTGGCGGCAATGGCGGCGGTACCGGATTCGCTGGTGGCCGGGGAAGCCGATGCGGGCGACGCTGCCACGGGATCGTCGGCCTGTTTTTGTGGCGCAACAGCGCAAGCGGACAGCAGGGCCGACAGGGTTACAATGGCGAATGCGTTTTTCAAGAGACGATCCAGATGGGGTCAAAGCTTGATTTTACGCCCAACCCATGGCCTGCGCTGGTTTGCAGGTGTAACGAAGTTTAGCGATCCGGCCCTGCCGTCGCCGCCCCTGTCCCTATGCCAGAATTACCGGAAGTCGAAGTCACCCGGCGCGGCGTCGCGCCCCATATCGAAGGCCGCGCGGTGCGCGACGTGGTGCTGCGCCGCAGCGGCCTGCGCTGGCCGTTCCCGGCGCTGCTGCCGGAGATCCTGGCCGGCCGCACGGTGGCCGCCACGGGCCGCCGCGGCAAATACCTGCTGGTGGAATTCCAGCACGGCACGCTGATCATCCACCTGGGCATGAGCGGCCACCTGCGCGTGCTGCCGCCGGACACGCCGGCGCAGAAGCACGACCACTTCGACCTCGTCGTCGAAGGCGCCGATGGCCCGCAGGCACTGCGGATGACGGATCCGCGCCGCTTCGGCGCCTGGCTGTGGAGCACCGATCCCGAAGGCAGCAACGTGCTGGCGCACCTGGGGCCTGAACCGCTCGGCGACGCCTTTAGCGGCGACTATCTCTATGAGAAGTCGCGCGGCAAGCGTACGGCGGTTAAACAGTGGCTGATGGACAACAAGGTGGTGGTCGGCGTCGGCAATATCTACGCCAGCGA
>DKJA01000001.1 GCA_002454505.1 Oxalobacteraceae bacterium UBA6704 | reverse complement strand
GGGTTGACCCCAAGGTTGGACACGAGCTCGGCCTTACGCAATGCCTCCAGGAACGCTTTAAAGGCCCCCACAGGCGTTTAAACGGCTGAGCCCGTGTCCATGTCGGTGTCAGGCACCGAAGTGGACACGGGCTCATCTGAGGGCTCTCAGGCGTGGCAGAAGTTCTTGATGATCTCGAACGCGTAGCGCGAAGCGACGGTTTTGACGAAATGCATGAAGTCGGTGGCGGCGTTTTCGTTGGCGTTGTCGGAAATCGTGCGGATCACGGCGAACGGGATTCCCAGCTCGAAACACACCTGCGCGACGGCGGCGCCTTCCATCTCCACCGCCAACAGGCCCGGCAAGGCGTCCTTGAGGGCCGCCAGGCGCACCGCGTCGTCGATGAACTGGTCGCCACTACCGATGAGCCCGCGATGCAGCCGGGGGCCGCTGGTGGCGTCCAGGAAGGTTCGGGCAGCGCCAGCCAGGCGTTCGCTCAGGTCCCGGTCGGTCGGCAGGTGCGATAGACCCGTCAGCGGCACCTCGAAGCGTGGAAACAGCGGCGAAGCATCCATGTCGTGCTGGACCAGCGCTTCGGCAATCACAATGTCGCCCACACTGACGCCAAAGTCCGCACTGCCGGCCACGCCGGTAAAGAGGATGTGGGTAACTTCGAACTTCTCCACAAGCGTTGCCGCCGTCATCGCTGCGGCAACCTTGCCGATCCGCGACAGCACGGCCACCGTGTCGATATTCCACAGCTTGCCGGCAGTGTACCCGCGCATGCCATGCGAGACAGAAACAGCGTCCTGCATGGCTTCGATCAAGCCTTCCTGCTCTTCTGCAAGGGCAGAAATGACGCCAAGACGCATTTTTTTGTGTTGTTCCAAGCCTTTTCCCGTTTTTCGCGCTGTTGGTTTACAAGTATAAATATAAATATATATTCTGGTAGTAAGTAGTAAACGTGGATCTTTCTGTGGATAACCCTGTTAACATCCACAAAATCAGCTGTTTACGCGCTTTCAAACCGGCTGGAAAAGCCTTGTATCCAGCCCGGACTTCTTCTGAACAAAAATTCCTGTTCTGCACAACCAACGCGTTTACGCACATTCGATCCTGTGGATATGCAGCAGCTTATCCACAGAAGCTCCCAGAAATCGCCATTTTTTGCTTGCAGGACAAGGCGAGCAGCGTTGTCGCGTTCAAAAAAACGCGATCAGTGATCCAGCTCAGCTGGCGACGATGTTGGCGGAACGGTTTGCTTGACGGTCGGTCGAATTGTCAAAGCGACCAGAAGCGAAGTTTACGGCGCGACTTTTTCCAGAGTTACGCGTTGGCGTTTTTCAAAAAAAAACGGTTCAAAAAAAAAAGCGCAGCCCATCGGTTTACAAGAATAAGTATGTATACAAAATAGTAGTGGTTGTTAACAGGGCACGAAATCTGTGGATAACTACCTGTTCTGCATTAGAATCAGAAGTTTACAAGCTGTACAACCGGGCACGTAAGCGGTGTATGGCCGATGAACTGTTTTGGGACAAAAATCGGCGTCCCGCCGGCACAATGGTTTACGCACAAATGGTACCTGTGGATATCCAATGGCTTATCCACAGGGCTTTTATTGCTTAGGAGACACCATGACGTTGCAGTCGCTGTTCCCCCATCCGATCATCCAGGGCCCGATGGCCGGCGGATCGAACACTTCGGCCCTGGTTGCTGCCGTCTCGAATGCGGGTGCGCTGGGTTCGCTGGCCGCTTCGCTGCTGACGCCGGACGCGCTCCGCAGCCAGGTTGTGGATATCCGGCGACTTACCAACAAGCCGTTCCAGCTCAATTTCTTCATCCAGCCCACGCCGCAACCCACCAAAGAGGAAGTCCAGCGGGGTGTCGAGCTGCTAAAACCCGTCTGGTCTGCGCTGGGCTGGTCCGAACTGGTGCTGCCGTTCAAGTGGTGCGAGGATTTCGCGGCCCAGTTTGAAGTGCTGCTGGCGCTGAAACCGGCCGTGGCCAGCTTCACGTTCGGCATCCTGACGGCGCAGCAGGTGCAAAAACTGCATGAAGCGGGGATCTACGTGATCGGCACCGTCACGCACGTGGACGAAGCGCTGGCCTGGCAGCAGGTTGGTGCCGATGCCGTCATTGCATCCGGCGTAGAGGCGGGCGGTCACCGCGGTACGTTCATCGGCGATCAGCGCGATGCCACGCTGGGTGCGATCGACGTGTTGAAAGCTGTCGTTGCAGCGGTCCGGATTCCGGTCATCTCGGCAGGCAACATCATGACGGGCGCCGACATCCGCGAGCGGCTGGCGCTGGGCGCCGCTGCCGTGCAAATGGGCACCGCCTTCCTCGTCACGGAAGAATCCGGCATCCATCCCGCCTATAAACAGCGTCTGCAACTTGCCGGCAATGCGCCAACAAGGCTGACGCGGGCGTTCTCGGGCCGCTACGCGCGCGGTCTGGTCAACCGTTTCATGGAACAAATGGCGGAGGTGGAAGACCAATTGCCCGCCTATCCGGTGCAGAATGCACTGACCGGCCCGATCCGTTTCGAAGCGGCCAAGCGGGGCGACACGGAACTGATGTCGCTGTGGTGCGGCACCGGTGTCGGCCGGGCGCGGCGGATGCCGGCCGCGAAGCTGGTGGAAACGTTGCTGGAAGAACTGAAATCAGCCTGAACTGAGCACACAAGACAAGGAGCAGCCTTGGAATCGGCCGGAACGTTCGACTACATCATCGTGGGAGCCGGCACCGCTGGCTGTGTGCTGGCCAACCGCCTGACGCAGGACAGCAAGGTGGAAGTTTTGCTGATCGAGGCGGGCGGCCGCGACGATTACATGTGGATCCATATCCCCGTCGGCTACCTGCACTGCATCGACAATCCGCGCACGGACTGGCGCTACCGCACGGAGCCCGATGCGGGCCTGGGCGGGCGCAGCCTGATCTACCCGCGCGGCAAGGTGCTGGGCGGCAGCTCGTCGATTAACGGCATGATCTATATGCGGGGCCAGGCACGCGATTACGATCACTGGGCCGATGTGACGGGCGATGCCAGCTGGCGCTGGGACGAGGTCTTGCCCCTGTTCCGCAAGAGCGAGGATCACTACCTGGGCGCCACCGAATTCCACGGCGCGGGCGGCGAATGGCGCGTCGAAAAGCAGCGGCTGAAGTGGGACATCCTCGATGCCTTCCGCGAGGCCGCGCACGAGGCGGGCATCCCGAAAGTGGCCGATTTCAACCAGGGCGACAATGCCGGTTCGGCGTATTTTGAAGTAAACCAGCGCCGCGGCATCCGCTGGAACACGGCCAAGGCCTTCCTGAAACCGGCCGCGCAGCGCCCGAACCTGACGTTGATGACGGGCTGCCACGTCGAAAAACTGCTGATGGAGCAGGGCGATCACGGACCGGTATGCAAGGGCGTCGTCTTCACGGGCGGCGGCAGGAACTGGACGGCCCACGCGCAGCGCGAAACGCTGCTGGCCGCCGGCGCCATCGGTTCGCCGCAGATCCTGCAGCTGTCCGGCATCGGCCCCGCTGCAACCCTGGCGCAGGCGGGTGTCGCACCGGTGGCGGACTTGCCTGGGGTCGGTGAAAACCTGCAGGATCACCTGCAATTGCGCATGGTGTTCCGCATCCAGGGCGCGAAGACGCTGAACCAGCTGGCCGGCAACTGGTTCGGCAAGCTGCGCATCGGCCTGGAATATGCGCTGCTGCGCAGCGGGCCGATGTCGATGGCGCCGTCGCAGCTGGGCGCGTTTGCCAGGTCGCATGCCGGCGAAGCCACGCCGAACCTGCAGTATCACGTGCAGCCGCTGTCGCTGGAACGTTTCGGCGAGCCGCTGCACACCTTCCCCGCATTCACGGCCAGCGTGTGCAACCTGAGGCCCACGTCGCGCGGCCACGTGCGCATCGCATCGGGCGATTCGTATGCGCCGCCGAAGATCACGCCGATGTACCTGAGCACGCCCGAAGACCGCCAGGTGGCCAGCGCCGCGCTGGGGCTCACGCGCCGCATCGTGGCCTCGCCCGCGCTGGCGAAATACGCGCCGGAAGAATACAAGCCTGGCATCCACTTCCGCACGGACGAAGAACTGGCCGACGCAGCCGGCGCGATCGGCACCACGATTTTCCATCCCGTGGGCACGTGTCGCATGGGCAAACCGGACGACGCGCTGGCCGTGGTTGATAGCCAATTGCGAGTCAAAGGCGTGGCCGGCCTGCGTGTGGTGGATGCGTCGGTGATGCCGACGATCACATCCGGCAACCCGAATTCCACCGTCATCATGATCGCGGAAAAAGCCGCGCAGATGCTGCGGCCGGCGTGACAGGATGAGTGGTAGTTATACGGTATTGTGAAGCATGAACGTTGGGGTATGATCGGAAAAAAATCAGTTATGTAGAAGTCATGATAATCGGGGAG
The DNA here is from genome assembly GCA_002454505.1 of Oxalobacteraceae bacterium UBA6704. Classification (GTDB taxonomy): domain Bacteria; phylum Pseudomonadota; class Gammaproteobacteria; order Burkholderiales; family Burkholderiaceae_D; genus Rugamonas. The sequence continues at coordinate 2,832 of DKJA01000001.1, read as the reverse complement.
ACACGATGTCTAGCTTCATATTGGAGACGAAGCGGCTGACGAAAGAGTTCAAGGGCTTCACCGCCGTGAACGACGTCAACCTGCAGGTGCAGCGGGGCCACATCCATGCGTTGATCGGCCCGAACGGCGCCGGCAAGACCACCTGCTTCAACCTGCTCACCAAATTCCTCGTGCCCACGTCCGGGCACATCTTCTTCAACGGCCGCGACATCACCGCGGCCCGCCCGGCGCAGATCGCCCGCATGGGCGTCATCCGCTCCTTCCAGATTTCCGCCGTGTTCCCGCACCTGACCGTGCTGGAGAACGTCCGCATCGGCCTGCAGCGCCAGCTGGGCACCACGTTTCACTTCTGGCGCAGCGAACGCACCTTGAACCAGCTGAACGGCCGCGCGCTGGCGCTGCTGGAAGAAGTGGACCTGGCCGGCTTTGCGGATACCGTCACGGCGGACATGCCGTACGGCCGCAAGCGCGCGCTGGAGATCGCCACCACGCTGGCGATGGAGCCGGAACTGATGCTGCTGGACGAACCCACGCAGGGCATGGGCCACGAGGATGTGCACCGCGTCACGGAACTGATCAAAAAAGTGTCGGCGGGCCGGACGATCCTGATGGTGGAACACAATATGGGCGTCGTGTCCGGCATCTGCGACCGCATCTCCGTGCTGCAGCGGGGCGCCATGCTGGCCGAGGGCAGTTACGCGGAAGTCTCGAAGAACCCGCAGGTGATGGAGGCCTATATGGGGACGGAAGCAACCGAACTGGCGGGAGCGCACTGATGAACGCCCCCGCCACCGCCAACCTGGCGGAACCGGCCCGCATGCCCGCCCAGCCGGCGCTGGAAATCGCCAACCTGCAGGCGTGGTACGGCGAGTCGCACATCCTGCACAACGTCAACATGACGGTAAAGGAAGGCGAAGTCGTCACCCTGCTGGGCCGCAACGGCGCCGGCCGCACGACGACGCTGCGCGCGATCATGGGCCTGACAGGCACACGCAAGGGCACGATCCGCATCCACGGCGTCGATGCGATCGGGCTGCCCACGCACCGCATCGCGCACCTGGGCGTCGGCTATTGCCCGGAGGAGCGGGGCATCTTTGCGTCGCTGTCCACGGAAGAAAACCTGCTGCTGCCGCCCACGCTGAAAAATGCCGGGCAGGGCATGTCGCTGGACGAGATCTACGCCATGTTCCCCAACCTGCAGGAGCGCCGCCACAGCCAGGGCACGCGGCTCTCGGGCGGCGAACAGCAGATGCTGGCCGTGGCCCGCATCCTGCGCACCGGCGCCCGCCTGCTGCTGCTGGACGAGATCTCCGAGGGCCTGGCGCCCGTCATCGTGCAGGGGCTGGCGCGGATGATCCGCACGCTGCGCACGAAGGGCTACACGATCGTGATGGTGGAACAGAATTTCCGCTTCGCCGCGCCGCTGGCGGACCGGTTCTACGTGATGGAGCACGGGCAGATCGTCGAGACCTTTGCTGCATCCGAGTTGGACGCCAAGATGCCGGTGCTCACCGAGCTGCTGGGCGTCTGACGGCTGGGCAGTCCCGGCCGCCGCTGCCGCGGCGGCTCCACAATACCTGAATGGAGACAACGATGAAACGCATTGCGACTTTCACCCTGGCGAACGTGGCTGCTGCCGCGCTGCTCTGTGCCACTGCCCATGCCCAGGTGTCCAACGACACAATTAAAATCGGCTTCATCACCGACATGTCCGGTCTGTACACGGACATCGACGGGGCCGGCGGCGCCGAGGCGATCAAGATGGCGATTGCCGATGCGGGCACCGTCATCGCCGGCAAGAAGGTGGAATTCATTTCGGCCGATCACCAGAACAAGGCGGACATCGCCGCGTCGAAAGCCCGCGAATGGTTCGACCAGCAGGGCGTCGACATGCTGATCGGCGGCACCAACTCGGGCGCCAACCTGGCGATGGCCAAGATCGCCGCGGAAAAGAAAAAGATCTTCATCTCGATCGGCGCCGGCTCGTCGCGGCTGACCAACGAAGACTGCACGCCATACACCGTCCACTACGCCTACGACACGGTGGCGCTGGCGCGCGGCACCGGCACGGCGATCGTCAAGCAGGGCGGCAAGGACTGGTATTTCATGACGGCCGACTACGCCTTCGGCCAGTCGCTGGAAACGGATACGGCGGCCGTCGTCAAGACCGGTGGCGGGCGCGTGCTGGGTGCCGTGAAGCACCCGCTGTCGGCATCGGATTTCTCGTCCTTCCTGTTGCAGGCGCAATCGTCGAAGGCGCAGATCCTCGGCCTCGCCAATGCAGGCGGCGATGCGATCAATTCCATCAAGGCAGCCAACGAGTTCGGCATCACCAAGAAGATGAAGCTGGCGGGGTTGCTGATCTTCATCAACGACATCCATTCGCTGGGCCTGAATACCACGCAGGGTATGTACCTGACGGATGGCTGGTACTGGGACGCCAATGCCGACACGCGCGCCTGGTCGAAGCGCTACTTCGCCAAGATGCAAAAGCAGCCGTCGATGCTGCAGGCCGCCGACTATTCGGCCGCCGCGAACTACCTGAAGGCCGTGAAGGCAGTGGGCACGGACGACTCGGACAAGGTGATGGCGCAGCTGAAGAAAACGCCGATCGATGACATGTTTACCAAGAACGGCATCATCCGCCCCGATGGCCGCATGGTGCACGATATGTACCTGATGGAGGTGAAGAAACCGTCGGAATCGAAGTACCCGTGGGACTACTACAAGCTGGTGGCCACGATACCGGGCGACCAGGCGTACATGACGAAGGCGGAGTCGAAGTGCGCGTTGTGGAAGTGAGGTAGTTCGAGGTGACAGGCACCTGATTCG
>DKJA01000174.1 GCA_002454505.1 Oxalobacteraceae bacterium UBA6704 | reverse complement strand
GACAGTCCCCAGCCAACTAGACATCTCGTTCTAGATCATTTATTCTACTCGCGTACCCCGCCCGAAAGCCGCCCATGTCCACGCCCCCGAAACCCACCCCGTCCGAACTCGACATGCTGCGCCTGCTGTACGCGCTGGGCCCGGCCACGGCGAAGCAGGTGCATGCGGCTGCCCTGGACAACCGTCCGGACATGACCGACGCCACCGTGCTGCGGCTGCTGCAGGTGATGCACGGCAAGGGCCTCGTCACGCGCGACGAAACCGCCCGCGCCCACGTGTACGCGCCGGCCCAGGCGCAGGACTCGCTGCAGACCAGCCTCCTGGAGGACCTGATCCACAAGGCCTTTGCCGGCTCCGGCAAGGCGCTCGTGCTGGCCGCCTTGCGCGGCGGCCATGTGACGCCGGGCGAGCGCGCCGAGATCCAGGCCCTGCTCGACCAAGACGCGCACCGCGACTGACATCCAGGCTCAGCCGTGCTGCCCGGCTTCTGCTCAAGCGCGCGGCACCGTTTTACAATTTCCGCCACACTAGCCGTTTGCAACAGACGACGGCCTTGCCATGCCGGCAGCAAGCCGCCGCTCATCCGCCGGCACCCGACATATCAACAAAAAATTGGGGAGTGACATGGGCGAAAGCGGGCGCAATCCGGCCGCCGAGGTGGGCGGCTTGCCACTGCAGGATGTGGTGAACCTGCTGGCCGGGGCATTTTATGTCCTGGACGAGGACGGCTACTTCGTGCTGTGGAACCGGCAGGTCGAGCGCGCCACGGGGCTGTCGGGCGAGCGCATGCGTTCCGTCCACCTGCTGGAGCTGTTCGAGCCGGAAGACCGGCCGATGGTGGCCAGCGCCTTCTGCAATGTATTCCAGCAACAGGTGCGCGTGCAGATCGAGGCCCGCCTGATCGGGCCGGAGCGCCAGCCGATTCCGTTCACGTTCTGCGGCTCGCCGCTGCAAACGGCGGACGGCGCCAGTTTCATGTGCGGCATGGGCATGGACCTGACCCAGCACTACCAGCAGCAGAGCAAGCTTGAACTGTTCGAACGCGCGCTGACCGCGGCCAGCAACGGCATCGTCATCGCCGGCTTCCACGGGCCGGACAATCCCATCGAATACGTCAATCCGGCCTTCGAGCGCATCAGCGGCTACCGCGCCGAGGAAATCATGGGCCGCGATTCCCGCTTCATGGCCGCGCCCGGCATGGACAACGAGCAGCGCGCCCAGCTGGGCGCATCGATCGCCGCACAGCGCCCCGCCACCGTCGTGCTGCGCAACCAGCGCAAGAACGGCGAACTGTTCTGGAACCACCTGTCGGTGACGCCCGTGCGCGACCACACCCACCGCGTCACCCACTTCATCGGCATCATCGAGGACATCACCGCGATGAAGCAGCGCACCACGCAGCTGGAACACCTCGTCACGCACGATGCGCTGACGGGCCTGGCCAACCGCGTGCTGCTGCGCGACCGGCTGGAACATGCGCTGCAGGCGGCGCAGCGCGACGGCCGCATCGTGGCCGTCATCCTGATGGACCTGAACAAGTTCAAGGAAATCAACGACACGATGGGCCACGCGGCGGGCGACCAGGTGCTGAAGAACGTCGCCCAGCGACTGCAGGCGGCGCTGCGCGACGTGGACACGGTGGCCCGGCTGGGCGGCGACGAATTCGTGCTGGTGCTGGCCGACCAGCCCAACCTGCGCCACGCGCTGAAGATGATCGACCGCGTGCGCAGCGCGATGGCGGGCAGCATGGCCGTCAACGGCCGCCAGCTGTCCGTCGGCGCCAGCATGGGCGTGGCGGTGTGGCCGAACGATGGCCGCACGGCCGGCGACCTGCTGCATGCGGCGGACGTGGCGATGTACGAGGGCAAGCACGGCGGCCCGGACGCCATCCATTTTTATTCGCCGGCGATGGCCACCAGCACGGCGGCGCGCCAGCGCATGGAGCAGTCGCTGCGCGAGGCGCTGGACCGCGACGACCTGTACCTGCTGTTCCAGCCGGACGTGTGCGTGGAAACGGGCCGCATCCTCGGCCTGGAAGCGCTGCTGCGCTGGCGCCACCCGGAGCGGGGCGAGCTGCTGCCGGCCGACTTCCTGCCGGAGGCGGAAGAAAACGGCCTGATCGTGCCGCTGGGCCGGCGCGTGCTGGAAGACGTGTGCGCCACGCTGGTCCGCCTGGGCGAGCTGGGCTTCCCCGACCTGCCGATCTCGATCAACGCCTCCAGCCGCGAATTCACCCAGCGCGACTACCTGCTGCACATCGCCGCGCGGGTGGCCCACCACGGCGTGCATCCGTCCCGCATCACGCTGGAACTGCGCGAGGAACAGCTGATGACGAACCCGGAGCAGGCCCACCGGCTGGCCAACGGCATGCAGGAGCTGGGCATCCGGCTGTCCGTGGACGAGTTCGGCGCCGGGGCGAACAATCTGTCATGCCTGAGAGCGCTACCCGTCAGCCAGCTGAAGATGACGCGCCAGCGGGTGCAGGAAATCGGCGGCCACCCCGGCAACGGCGCGCTGGCGAAAACCATGCTGGACATCGGCCACAACCTGAACATCCCCGTCGTCGCGGCCGGCGTGGAAACCCGCGACCAGCACGACTTCCTCGCCGCGCACGGCTGCAGCAGCATCCAGGGCAACTACATCAGCGGGCCGATGACGCGGCCGGTGCTGGAAGAGTGGCTGGCGGCGCATTGACGGCGCACTGGCTAAAACATTGCCCGAAAAATGGGGTCTGTCCCCATTTTTCAGGAAACATTACCGCTCGCCCACCAGCGCCAGCAATTCCTCCGGCCGCACCGGCTTGACGAAATGCCGCTCGAAGCCGGCCGCTTCGCTGCGGGCCAGGTCGGCCGGCTGGCCGTAGCCGCTGAGGGCGACCAGCCGGCAACGGGCGCCGCCCGGCATTGCGCGGATGCGCTCGCCCAGTTCGTGGCCGCTCATGCCGGGCAGGCCGATGTCGAGGATGGCCAGGTCCGGCCGCAGGTCGTCGATCGCGGCCAGCGCTTCCTGCGGCTCGTGGCAGACGCGCACGGTGTGGCCATACCCCGTCAGCAGCTCGCCCAGCGTCTGGGCGGCATCGACGTTGTCGTCCACCAGCAGGATCGTCTGGCTGAAGGACGCCACCGGCGGCGCCGGCCGCGGCTGCGGTTGCGATGCCGACCGCGGCGCCGCCACGGCAGGCAAATACACCACGAATTCGCTGCCCTGCCCCGCCCCCAGGCTGGACGCCTCGATGCGCCCGCCATGCAGCGCGACCAGCCGCTGCGCCAGCGACAGGCCGACACCCAGCCCGCCCTCGGCGCGCTCGATGCCCTGCTGCCCCTGGTAGAACAGGTCGAACACCTGGCGCAGTTCCTCCGGCGACATGCCGCGGCCATTGTCCGTGACGACGATGCGGATCTCGCCGGCCCCGCGGCCGATGACGGCACCGGCCGCCACGCGGATCGCGCCGCCCGGCGGCGTGTAGCGGGCCGCATTGATGAGCAGGTTGGCGATCACCTGCGCCAGCCGCGCCGCGTCGCCATCGACGAACAGCGCCGGCCCCGCCTGCCACTGCAGCACATGCTGCCGGGCCGCGATCTCCGCCGACGCGATCTCGACCGCGCTGTCGATCACCTGCGCCACCGCGACGGGCGCCGCCTGCAGCTCGACCTTGCCCTGCGTGACGCGGGCGATGTCGAGCAGGTCGTCGACCAGCCGCACCAGGTGCTCCACCTGCCGCCGGATCAGCGCCCGCTGCGGCGCCGATTCGGGTTCGCCGCGCCGCTCCATGATCTCCAGCGCCATGACGATCGGCGCCAGCGGATTCCGCAGCTCGTGGCCCAGCATCGCCAGGAACTGGTCCTTGTTGCGGTTGGCCGCCGTCAGCTCGCCCAGCAGCGTCTCGCGCTCGTCGCGGGCCTGCTCCAGCTTCTTGCGCGCCTGCACGTGCTCGGTGACGTCGATGCAGACCACGACGATGCTTTCCGTGGCGCCTGCCGCATCGCGCAGCGGTTCCAGGCTGAGGCGGAAATACCATTCGCCGTCGCCCCGCTCCGGATTGCGATAACACCATTCGTCGGCCGCGAATCCGGTGCCGGTGGCGAAGGCCTGCTGCAGCAGCCGGTGAAACGCGCCGTCGCACTCGTGGGGAAACGCTTCCGCGAACGTCTTGCCCTGCAGGTCCGGATCGCGCACCAGCGCGGCATATTGCCCGTTGACGAGCTGGAACCGCAGCTCGGCGCCCGTCACCAGCGCCGTCGCCACGGGCGCGCGCAGCAGCATCTGGTCGCGCTGGGCCAGCGCCATGTCGCGCTCGTGCCGGGCCGTCGCATCGCGCGTGAAACAGCGGGTATAGCGCAGCTGGCCATCCTCGAAGCTGCCGTTCGAGTGGATCAGCACGTGACGGATGCTGCCGTCGCGGCAGCGCAGCCGGGCCGGCTGGTCGTACAGCGTTTCACCGTCCAGCAGCTTGTGCAGGATCGTCTCGATGACGGGCGCGTCGACGTGGAAATCGGCGATGTGGCGGCCGACGTATTCGTCGTAGTCATAGCCCAGCATCGCCAGTTCGGCCTTGTTGGCCCACAGGATGGTGCCGTCCGGCCCCACGCGGTGGATGCCCTCGGCGGCATTGTCGACGAATTCGGCCAGGTCGTGGTCGCGCGCGGCGGCCAGCTGCTCGGCCTGCTCGCGCCGGGCGACTTCCGCCGCCAGCTGCTGGCGCAGCGACTGCTCGTTATTGTCGGTGGTGATGTCTTTGTGTACAGGCTGCATGTGTGGTCCGGTAAGCCCGAAAGGAAAACGCCATCGACCATTGTATCGCAGCAAGCCGATTGTCACACGCTGTAGAGCAACAGAAACATTTTCATTACAACGTTTAGTAAACAAGCTAAACAACGTTGTTCGCTCCGCATTTTCTTGCTGCGAAAAAATTCTATCTATATAACTTTTCACTGGGCACAACGGTGTCCGACGCACTTCATAAAACGGCCCGCCGCGGGCCCGCGCATCACACTTCAAGAGAGAGAAGGCTTATGGAAACGAGGAAGAAAACCTGTGTTCTGGCCGTGCACGCGGCCCTTACCTTGCTGGTGGCGGGAAGCGCCGCCGCGCAGGAAGCGCAACCGATCCAGCGGGTGGAAATCACCGGCTCGTCGATCAAGCGCACCGAGGCGGAAGGCATCGCGTCGCTGCAGGTATTGACGCGCAACGACATCGAACTGTCCGGCAAGACCACCGTGTCCGACCTGCTGCGCACGCTGACGGCGGACGGCAACGGCAGCATCTCGGCGGGCTTCAACGGCTTTGCGGCCGGCGCTTCCGGCGTATCGCTGCGCGGCCTGGGCGTCAACGCCACGCTGGTGCTGATCAACGGCCGCCGCACGGCCAACTACGGTTTCGGCGACGACGGCGCAAAGAACTTCGTCGACCTGAACTCGATTCCGTTCGACGCCGTCGAACGCATCGAGGTGTTGAAGGACGGCGCATCCGCCATCTACGGTTCCGATGCGATGGCTGGCGTCGTCAACATCATCCTGCGCCGCAACTACACCGGCAAGACGATTGCCGTCACGGGCGGCAGCACGGACCGGGGCGACGGCGAATCGGGCAGCATTTCGGCCACCGCCGGCTTCGGCGACCTGGACAAGGACCGCTACAACATCCTCGTCAACCTGACGGCGAAGAAGACGAAAGAAATCTGGCAGTCCGACCGCGACGACTACATCGGCCAGGCCGATGCCCGGCCATGGGGCGGCCGCGACCAGCGCGCCGGCGGCACTGCGCTCGGTGGCAACGGCGGCAACAGCCTGCTGGGCAATGTGCGCGCGGTGGATGCGGCGGGCAACGTCGTCCCCGGCTTCCCCACGCAGAACCTGGCCGGCGACTGCCCGCCGGAGATGCTGGACACCACCGGCAACAACAACTCGGCCGGCGGCTGCCTGTACGACCCGATCGCCTTCCGCCAGATCCAGCCGGAATCGAAGAACGTCAACCTGTTCACGCGCGGCGTGTTCGCCATCCGCGACGACCTGACCGCCTACACGGAGATCGGCTACTTCAATTCGAACGTGAAGACGACCGGCACGCCGGCCGGCCCGACGGGCACCCGCTTCAACCTCGCCACCCAGCAGATCTACAACACGGGTTCCGGCCCCGACCAGCTGCTGCTGCCGATCGGCCACCCGGACAATCCGTATTCGCAGTACCGCGCCCGCCCTCGCTGGGTCGGCGCCGAAATGCCAAGCCGGAACGAGTACGACACGGACGTGTTCCGCATCCTCGCCGGCATCAAGGGCACGGCCGGCGCGTGGGACTACGACACGGGCATCCTGTTCAGCCAGAGTACGACGCAGAAAACCCAGCGCGGCGCCTACAGCCAGAGCGCGCTGAAGGCGGCGATCGACAACGGCACGTTCCGCATCGGCACCAACTTCGGCCTGAACACGCCGGAAGTGCTGGCGAAGGTGATCCCGGTGCTGGAAAACGAGGCGAAGACGAAAAACGTGTCGCTGGACTTCAAGGCCACCCGCGAGCTGATGGAACTGCAGGGCGGCGCCATGGGCCTGGCGCTGGGTGCCGAGGTGCGGCATGAAAAACTCGATGGCGAAGCGACGCCGGGCACCTACACGGGCGACATCAACGGCTCCTACGCCGCCGCGAAAGGCTCGCGCACCGTCAGCGCCATCTACGCCGAACTGGCCGCGCCGGTGCTGAAAAACCTGGAGCTGCAGCTGGCCGGCCGCGCCGACCATTACTCGGACTACGGCAATTCCATCACGCCGAAGGTGGGCTTCAAGTACACGCCGTTGACGCAACTGGCGCTGCGCGGCAGCTACTCGGAAGGCTTCCGCGCGCCGTCAGCGGCGGAAAGCGGCGACAGCGCCACGTCCGGCGCGACGACGCGGCCGAGCGATCCGATCCGCTGCCCCGTGACGGGCCTGCCGGCCGACTGCTCGTCCACCACCGTCGGCGTGATGACGGTCGGGAATCCGGACCTGAAGCCGGAAGAGTCGCAGAACGTCACCGTCGGCTTCGTGCTGGAGCCGGTGAAGAACGTGTCCGTGTCGCTGGACTTCTGGCGCCTGACGCGCCGCAACGAGATCGTGGGCGTGTCGCCGACGGCGGTGCTGTCCAACCCGGCCGCCTACCCGAATGCGACGATCACGCGCGGCGAGTCCACCACCGACTTCCCGAACCTGGCCGGCCCGATCCTGCTGGTCAAGGCGCCGTACCAGAACTCGGGCCGCACGACGACGTCCGGCGTCGACCTCGACCTGCGCAGCCAGTACCAGTGGGCCAATGTGGGCCGCGTGCGGGCCGGCGTCACGGCCACCTACATCCACAGCTTCGAGCGCAAGAACGGCGACGGCAGCGTGCAGGAATTCGCCGGCACGCACGGCGACGTGGACCTGTCCGGCAACGGCGGCACGCCGAAGCTGCGCACCAACTGGACGCTGGGCCTCGACCGGGGCCCGTGGAGCACGACGGCCACCGTCAACTACGTGTCCGGCATGAGCGGCAAGAACGACACGGAAGGCGACTGCCTGGACACGGATGCCAACGGCCTGCCCTACCTGGACTGCCACATCGATTCGTTCACGACGGTGGACCTGGGCGTCAAGTACAAGCCCACCAAAAACTGGGAGCTGCAAGCGGCCGTCAGTAATCTGTTCGACAAACAGGCGCCGCTCGATGTACAAACGTACGGGCAGATCAACTACAACCCGAATTATCATCAGTCCGGGGCGATCGGCCGTTATGTTGCGCTGACCGCCCGCTACACGTTCTGAACCCAAGACTGGAGACCCCATGGGAACTCGCTTTACCCTGGCCGCGCTGGCGCTGGCCGTAACGACCGTCGCGCACGCCGCGGCGCCGGGCAGCCCGGCCGCCGCCGTGAACGTCTTCATCGGCACGGCCGGCGACGGCCACACCTTCCCCGGCGCCAGCCGGCCATTCGGCATGGTGCAACTGAGCCCGGACACGCAGGTGCGCCACTTCCGCCAGAGCTACCCATGGGCCTCCGGTTACCGGTACGACGACAATTCGATCCTCGGCTTCTCGCACACGCACTTCTCCGGCTCCGGCCACTCGGACCTGGGCGACGTGCTGCTGATGCCGTACAGCGGCGAGACCAAGCTGGAGCCGGGCTATCCGGAACGCCCGTTCTCCGGCTACCGCTCGCGCTTCTCCCATGCGGAGGAAAAAGCGGAGCCGGGCTACTACGCCGTGCATTTGCAGGACAACGAAGTGAACGTGGAGCTGACCGCCAGCGAGCGCGTCGGCCTGCACCGCTACCGCTATGAAAAAGGCGCCGAGGCCAAGGTCATCCTCGACCTGCGGCAGAGCATCTACGATTACGGCAGCAAGAACCTGTGGTCGCGGCTGCGCGTGCGCGATGCCACCACGCTGACCGGCATGCGCGAAACGCGCGGCTGGGCGCCGGGCCGCCAGCTGTATTTCGCCATCCAGTTCTCGAAACCGATCGTGTCGCGCCAGCTGGTCAACCGCGAGGAAGGCATCGAGTACAAGGGCTTCGCGGCACCGGGCAAGAACCCGGCCGAGAAAATCCTCGTCGAGGGCAAGGCGCTCGTCGCTGCGCTGGACTTCGGCAAACCGGCCGACGGCACCGTGCTCGTGAAGGTCGCATTGTCGCCCGTCAGCGAAGACAACGCCATCGCCAACCTGCAGGAAATGCCGGGCTGGGACTTCGACGCGGAACGCACCCGCGCCGGCACGGCGTGGAACGACGCGCTGTCCGCCGTCGCCGTCGAGGCGCCGGAACCGATGCGCACGATGGTCTATACGAGTCTGTACCACACGATGCTGGCCCCTTCCCTGTTCATGGACCGCAACGGCCAGTACCGCGGTCCGGATAACCAGGTGCACCAGGCGGACGGCTTCAACTACCACTCGACGTTCTCGCTGTGGGACACCTACCGCGC
>DKJA01000212.1 GCA_002454505.1 Oxalobacteraceae bacterium UBA6704 | reverse complement strand
ACGCGTGGCGGAAGTGATCGGCACGCAGACGCAGCTGTTCAGCGCGCGCCGGACGTCGCTGCAGAACGAGCTGGCCGCTGTGGATGAAAACGTCGCCGGCCTGAAAGTGCAGATGCAGGGCTTGCAGGAGTCGCGCGACGCCAAGAAGGAACAGATGTCTATCCTGAAGGAGCAGCTGGGCGGCATGCGCGATCTGGCCAAGGACGGCTACGTGGCCCGCAACCGTCTGCTGGATCTCGAACGTACCTATGCGCAGCTCAGCGGCACCTTGTCCGAAGACATCGGCAACATCGGCCGTGCGCAGCGTCAGATTGCGGAACTGGGTCTGCGCCGTGCGCAGCGCCTGCAGGATTACCAGAAGGAGGTGCGCACGACCCTGTCCGATATGCAGAAGGAAGGCGATGCGCAAGGCGCCCGCCTGGTCTCCCAGCGCCAGGATCTGAAAAATGTGGAAGTGCGTTCGCCGGCCACCGGCACGGTGGTCAATCTGGCCGTGTTCACGCCGGGCGGTGTCGTCGCCCCGGGTTTCAAGATGATGGACATCGTGCCGAGCGACGATCCGTTGGTGGTGGAAGGCCAGTTGCCCGTGAACCTGGTGGACAAGGTGTATGACGGTTTGCCGGTGCAACTGACGTTCTCGGCAGTGAATTCGGTGCACACGCCGCACGTCGATGGCGAAGTGGTCAACGTGGCTGCCGACCGCACGGTCGACGAGCGCACCGGCAACGCCTACTACATCGTGCGCGCCAAGGTGACGCCGGATGGCATGAAGCAGATCGCCAAGGCCGAGCTGCCGATCCGTCCCGGCATGCCGGTGGAACTGTTCGTGAAGACGGGCGAGCGCTCGATGATGAATTACCTGCTGAAACCCGTGCTCGACCGCGCCCACACTTCGTTTAGCGAGGAATGACCGTGTCCGTGTTGAAGAAAATTCGCCTGTTGCCTCTGGCCCTCGGCGCGGCGTTGCTGCTGCAGGGCGGCAGTGCCGCCGCAATGAGCCTGACGCAGGCCTACCAGGCAGCGCTGCAGAACGATGCGGCCTACCGCGCCGCCGTGTATGCCAACGAGGGCGGCAAGGAAAACCGTATTCTCGGCCGCTCGGCGCTGTTGCCTGTCATCAGCGGCAGCTACGGCCTCAACAAGAACAAGCTGACGACGGACTACGGCACGCTCGTGCGCGACCAGGACTACAAGTCGCGCTCCGCCGTGCTGCAGCTGCGCCAGCCCGTGATCAGCCTGGACGCGCTGGCCCGCTACAAGCAGGGCGTGGCGCAAAGTAACTACTCCGCGGCCCAGTTCGAAAGCCAGGAGCAGGAAGTGATCCTGCGCGTCACCGGCGCTTATCTCGATGTGCTGCTGCGCGAAGACCAGCTGGCACTGTCGAAGATCGAACGCGACATGTATGCCGAACAGCGCAAGGTCAACGACCTGTTGTTCAGCAAAGGGGAGGGCACGCGCACGGATTCGCTGGAAACCCAGTCCCGCCTGGACCTGGCCGAGGCAATGGTGCTGGAAGCGCAGGACAACCTGATGACGGCGCTGGACACGCTGACCGGTATCGTCGGCGAGGAAGTCAAGCAGGTCGACCAGCTGCGGCCGGGCTTCCGCGCCACGCTGGCCGACGGGCGCAGCTATGACGCCTGGAAGCAGATTGCCATGGAGAGCAACCCGGAGCTGAAGACGCTGCGTTTCGGCATGGATGTGGCCAAGCAGGAAGTCAACCGCGCCCGCGCCGGCCATACGCCGCGCCTGGACTTCGTCGGCACGCTGCAGAAGTCCGATTCCGACACCACCAACACGATTGACCAGAAGCAGGACCTGCGCAGTATCGGTATCCAGGTCAATATCCCGATCTATTCGGGCGGTGCGGTGAGTGCCCAGACGCGCCAGGCGGCCGCCGGCTTCGGCAAGGCGGCCGAAGACCTGCAGGCGCAAACGGACAAGGTGCTGGTGGAGCTGCGCAAGAACTACAACATCATGGTCAGCAGCGTGGCCCGCATCGATGCGCTGATCAAGGCCGTCGATTCGGCGAGCCTGCTGATCCAGGCAACCGAGCAGAGCATCAAGGGCGGCGTGCGGATCAATCTCGATCTGCTGACGGCGCAGCGCCAGCTGTTCACGGCCCAGCGCGACCTGTCGCAAGCCCGCTACAACTACATGATCGCCATGCTGCGCCTGCGCGCCGCCGCCGGCACGCTGACCGGCGAGGATGTGCGGATGCTGGCTGCGTTCTTCCAGTAAGCAGCGCTGTACTCACAAAAAAACGCCAGGCTGATTCGTGAGCCTGGCGTTTTTTTTCGGGTGCCCACATCATTGGGCAGCTCGCAGTCTCATGCGCCCGTAGACGCGGCTGTGGCATTGGAGGGATTGCACGGATACTCGCGCGCCAGCACGGCAAGCACTAGCGCGGCAGCGTCGCCCTGCAATTGATCCGGCTTCATGCCGGCCATGTCTTCCACCACGAAGTAATTCAGCTCGTGGGAAACTTTTTTCCCGGCGGGGCACCAGCGCAGCCCGGCGGTTGCATCCATCACGCCATCGATGTAGCCCATGGCGCGTTCGCGCCGCACCGAGTTCAGTGATGACTTGGCCGGATCGGCCAGCATGTCGCGCACGAGCTGTGTTCCCGTTGCGTGCGAGTGGTAGGGCAGTGAGGGTGGTGCGGCGCCTGCTTGCGTCATTGCCGCCAGGAGTCCGAAAGCGAAAGCCTTCGGGTGGTGAATCGCAATTTGCATGGGAGCTCCTCCGTTGGTTGTAGCTGCATTTTGCAGCGGCAACCCTGGGAGGTCTTGCGCTTTGGCAGCTGGCTGCGGGAAGGTGGCGTAACGGGCGAGGGAAGAGCGCAGGCGGGGCAAGCGATGCCGCCGCCTGGGGCGAGCGGTATTACTCCGCAGCCTTACCGTAGCAATGCGGGCAGGACACCTCGTACACATACTCCGGCGCCAGCTGCTGGCGCGGCGTGACGACGGCGCGGCAGGCGAAGCACTGCACGGTTTCCGTCGGCTGCAGCTGCGGGTTGAGCGCGGTACGGTAGTCGAACACGAAGCAGTCGCCCGTGTAGTGGGCGCCGCCCACTTCCTCGAAGTACTTCAGGATGCCGCCTTCGAGCTGGTACACATTGTCGTAGCCGATGTTCTGCATGTGGATCGCCGCCTTCTCGCAGCGGATGCCGCCGGTGCAGAAGGTGACCACCGTCTTGCCTTCGAAATCGGCCTTGTGCTCCTCGATCAGCGCGGGGAATTCGGTGAACTTCTTGATGCGGTAGTCGACGGTGTTGTTGAACGTGCCCACGTCCACTTCGAAGTCGTTGCGGGTTTCCACCATCACCACCGGCTTGCCGTTGTCGTCGTGGCCCTGGTCCAGCCAGCGCTTCAGCGTCTTCGCTTCGACGAACGGCGCGCGGCCGTCTTCCGGCTTGATCAGCGGCATGCGCATCGTGATGATCTCGGCCTTGATCTTCACCAGCATGCGCTTGTGCGACTGCTCGGCGGACAGGCTTTCCTTCACTTCCAGATCCGCCAGCCGCGCATCGCTGCGCACCCACGCCAGGTACTCGTCGATGTTCGCGCGGGTACCGGACAGGAACATGTTGATGCCTTCCGGCGTCAGCAGAATCGTGCCTTTCAGGGCCAGGCGCTGCGTGATTTCCTGATACTGCGTGCGCAGTGCTTCCAGGTTGTCGAGCGTGATGAATTTGTAGGCGGCAATGTTGACGAAGTCGGCCAGGGGTACGGCGGCCACGGCGGGCGCGCTGGATAGCGATTCTTGCATGATCAATGAAGGTAAAAAGCAGTACAGCCAGCATTATAGTGCCTGCCGGGCCCCGTTAACCGGCGTCATGGACGAGGCAATTGTTGTGTTGGCATAAGCGTTACAGGCACCGGTGGCGCAAAGATCAAGTTTCCGCCAACTGAAAAACCCAACCAGCTTGGGTTATGCTAACATGCCTACCGTATCAAAGGTCTTCGGACTGCGCGTCGTGGTGTATCCCAACGATCACCGCCCGGCCCATGTGCACGTGATGGGCGCCGGCTGCGAAGCGACCTTCAATCTGCTGTGTCCGCTCGGGCCGCCGGTACTGCGGGAGAATTTCGGTTTTGCGCCCAGGGTGCTGAAGCAGCTTGCCATCGCTCTCGCAACCGACCTGGCCATGCTGTGTGAAAAATGGAGGCCAATTCATGGAACCGATGACTGACGAGACCGTTGCCGCGGCAAGCCGCCGCGGGGCGGCGAAACAGGCGGCCTATCCCGGCATCGTCGCGGTGCGTTACGACCGCCGCATCGCCCGCATCGTGATCGAACTGGACACCGGCCTCGCGCTGTCTTTCCCGCCGGGCAAGGCACAGGGGCTGGAAAACGCGCGGCCGGCCGACCTGGCGGGCGCCGAAATCAGTCCGTCCGGTCTTGGCGTGCATTTCCCGAAAATCGATGCCGACCTGTATCTGCCCGGGCTGATCGAAGGCTTCCTCGGCTCGCGGCGCTGGATCGCGGCACTGAACGGGCGGGAAGGCGGCAAATCCGCCACGGCGGCAAAGGCTGCAGCGGCGCGGCAGAACGGCAAGCTGGGCGGGCGTCCCCGCAAGGTGCCGCAGCCCGCGTAGCTGGCCCGGGCCGGCGGCGGTACAATAGCAAGTTACACAGTCCCACCTTCAGCGTTAGCAAATGAGCACCGAAACCCTAGATCAGTCCACGATTCTGCCCGACGACGCAACGCCCGTCGGACCATCCTTCGTCCACCTGCGCGTCCACTCCGAGTATTCGATCGCGGACGGCCTGGTGCGCATCGACGACCTGGTGAAGGCGGCGGTGAAGGACGGGCAGGGCGCGCTGGCGGTCACCGACCTGGCCAACCTGTTCGGCATGGTCAAGTTCTACAAGACGGCGCGCGGCAAGGGCATCAAGCCCGTCATCGGCTGCGATGTGTGGATCACCAATGACGACAACCGCGACAAGCCGTCGCGCCTGATCCTGCTGGCGAAGAACCGCGTCGGCTACCTGCAGCTGTGCGAGCTGCTGTCGCTGGCCTCGCTGACGAACCAGTACAAGGGCCGCGCCGAGCTGCGCACCGAGTGGCTGGCCGAGCTGAAGGACAAAACGTATCCGGTAATGCCCGGCGAGAGCGGCGCGGACGGCCTGATCGCGCTGTCCGGCGCGCAGTTCGGCGACATCGGCATGGCGTTCGACAACGGCAATCCGGAGCTGGCCGAGCAGCAGGCGCGCAAGTGGGCGGCGATCTTCCCCGGCCACTTCTACGTCGAGGTGCAGCGGGCCGGCCAGGCCAACCAGGAAGCACAGGTGCGCCAGTCCGTCGCGCTGGCGGCCAAGCTGCGCCTGCCGGTGGTGGCCACGCATCCGGTGCAGTTCATGTCCGAGAGCGAATTCATCGCCCACGAGGCGCGTATCTGTATCGCCGAGGGCGAGATGATCGCCAACGCCAAGCGGGTCAAGCGCTTCAACGAGCAGATGCGTTTCCTGACGCAGGAAGAAATGGGCGTCATCTGGGCCGACCTGCCGGCGGCGCTGGAAAACTCGGTGGAGATCGCCAAGCGCTGCAACGTGGTGCTCACGCTGGGCAAGCCGCAGCTGCCGAACTTCCCCACGCCGGGCATGACGATCGACGAGTTCCTCGTCGCCGAGACGAAGAAGGGGCTGGAGGAGCGGCTGGTGCAGCTGTTCCCCGACCCCGTCTACCGCGAGAAGATGCGCCCGCGCTACGAGGAGCGGCTGCAGTTCGAGAACAACACGATCATCAACATGAAGTTCCCCGGTTACTTCCTGATCGTGGCCGAGTTCATCCAGTGGGGCAAGAACAACGGCGTGCCGATCGGCCCGGGCCGCGGCTCGGGCGCGGGCTCGCTGGTGGCGTACGCGCTGAAGATCACCGACCTCGATCCGCTGAAATACAACCTGCTGTTCGAGCGCTTCCTGAATCCCGAGCGCGTCTCGATGCCCGACTTCGACATCGACTTTTGCCAGGAGAAGCGCGAGCTGGTGATCCAGCACGTGAAGGACCTGTATGGCCGCGACGCCGTGTCGCAGATCGCCACCTTCGGCACGATGGCGGCCAAGGGCGCGATCCGCGACGTGGGCCGCGTGCTTGATTTCGGCTACAACTTCTGCGACGGCGTGTCGAAGCTGATTCCGTTCAAGCCGGGCAAGCCCGTATCGATCGCCGAGGCGATCGAGGAAGAACCGCTGCTGAAGGAACGCCAGCAGAACGAGGAAGAAGTGAGCCAGCTGCTCGACCTCGCGCAGCAGGTGGAAGGCATCACGCGCGGCATCGGCATGCACGCCGGCGGCGTGCTGATCGCGCCGGGCAAGCTGACCGACTTCTGCCCGCTGTACACGCAGTCCGGCGATTCGGGCGTGGTGTCGCAGTACGACAAGGACGACGTGGAGGCCGTTGGCCTCGTCAAGTTCGACTTCCTGGGCCTGACGACGCTGACCATCCTCGACCGCGCGGTCAACTACATCCGCGAGCTGGACCCGGCCGACAAGGACTTCAACCTGGAGACGCTGCCGCTGGACGACCGCGGCTCCTACGACCTGCTGACCAAGGCGAAGACGGTCGCCGTGTTCCAGCTGGAGTCGCGCGGCATGCAGGGCATGCTGAAGGATGCGCGGCCCGACCGCTTCGAGGACATCATCGCGCTGGTGGCGCTGTACCGCCCGGGCCCGATGGACCTGATCCCCGACTTCTGCAAGCGCAAGCACGGCGAGAAGTTCGACTATCCCGATCCGCGCACCGAGGGCATCCTGTCCGAGACCTACGGCATCATGGTCTACCAGGAGCAGGTGATGCAGATGGCGCAGATCATCGGCGGCTACTCGCTGGGCGGCGCCGACATGCTGCGCCGCGCGATGGGTAAGAAGAAGGCCGAAGAGATGGCCGAGCACCGCGAGATCTTCCGCAAGGGTGCCGGCGAGCGGGGCCTGACGACGGAAAAGGCCGACGAGATCTTCGACCTGATGGAGAAGTTCGCGGGCTACGGCTTCAACAAGTCGCACGCCGCCGCTTATGCGCTGCTGTCGTATCACACCGCATATCTGAAGCAGCACCATACGGCCGCGTTCATGGCGGCCAATATGTCGCTGGCGATGGACGACACCGAGAAGGTCAAGATCCTCGTCGAGGACTCGATCGAAGTGTGCGGCCTGACCATCCTGCCGCCGGACATCAACCTGTCGGCCTACCGCTTCCGCCCGGACGGCCAGCCCCGCTCCGTGACGGGCAAGAAGGTCACGGCGATCCGCTACGGCCTGGGCGGCGTGAAGGGCGCCGGCCAGAACGCCATCGAGGCGATCATCGCCGCGCGCGAGGCGGATGGTCCGTTCGTCAGCCTGTTCGACTTCTGCAAGCGCGTGGACAAGCGCCAGATCAATCGCCGCACCATCGAAGCGCTGATCCGGTCGGGCGCGTTCGACAGTTTCGGGCTCGATCGTTCGGTGCTGTTCGCCTCGGTCGGCTTCGCGATGGAATGCGCCGAGCAGGAGCTGCGCGCGGCCAACCAGGTCAGCCTGTTCGGCGGCGACGACAGCGACCTGGTCGCCCCGCCCGAATACGTGCAGGCCACGCCGTGGACGGATCGCCAGAAGCTGTCCGAGGAAAAGATCGCGCTGGGCTTCTACCTGTCCGGCCACATGTTCGACGGCTATGCCGCCGAGGCGCGCCGGTTCGCCCGCACCAAGCTCTCCGAGCTGGAGCCGTCGCGCGAGCCGCGCATGCTGTGCGGCGTGATCACCGGCATCCGCACGCAGATGACGCAGCGGGGCAAGATCCTCATCGTCAGCCTGGACGACAAGAGCTCGGTGGTGGAAGTGACCGTCTACAGCGAAGTCTTCGAAGCAAACAAGAAATGCTTCAAGGAAGACGAGTTCCTCGCCGTGACGGGCAAGGTGTCGGAAGACCGCTTCTCCGGCGGCCTGCGCATCTCGGCCGAGAAGGTCTACGACATCGTCGCCGCGCGGCTGCAGTTCGGCCGCCAGATGGGCTGGCTGCTGCCGAACGCCGTGCCGCCGAACCGGCTGCAGGAAGTGCTGGCACCGCACCGCGACGACTACGGCCTGCCGGTGCAGATGCGCATCCGCCCGCAAGGCATCGACTGCACGCTGCAGCTGGGCGACGACTGGCGCGTGGCACCCTCCGACGAGCTGACCACGGCGCTGGAACGGCTGCTGGGCGCGCAGGAAGTGGCTGTCGAATACTGACCGCCCGAAAATCGGTGTCGTGCGTCCGGCGCAGGGGTTTATGGTTACGTCGAGATTGACTACCTGAATCCCACGCTGACCATTTACACCGCCGCATTGCCCGTTCCCGAACCCGGCAGCTGGGCCATGCCCGGCGCCGGCCTGTTCCTGCGGGCTGCCGCTGCCCGCCGCCGAATTCGCTAGCGATTCGCTACTGTTGCGCTATGCAGACAGCGGGAGGCGCACTGCAGCAATATGGGTGAAGATGCATGCTTTATTTATAACTCCCTGAATGGAGGAAGCATGCGTTCGTCCCTCGCCATCCTGGCCGCGCTACCCGGCCTGCTGTTCCTGCCCGCTGCACACGCCGATACGCTGCCATCGCTGACGGTGCCCACATTCTCGCTCGAATACACCGCCTACAGCGGTTTCAACGACAATCTCCCCACGAACCCGGCTGCGGGCATCAGCCTCGTGTCGTCGAATGCGGCAGCAACGGTGATCAGTCTCGACAGCGCCGAACAGACATTGTGGGCGCAAACGGCCGGCTCTGGATCGTATCTGTCCAACGTTGCCTCGCTGCTGCACTTCGCCGCGGCGGATGGCTATCGCATCACCGGTATCGAACTTTCCGCCACGGCCTACGGCACGTTCACGTTGCCGGAGTTGCCACCGGACGCAGTGGGCGTGAACTACGGCGATTCGCTGAACTTCGCGTGGGCGTCGGCGGGCATCACGGCATCCGGCACGCCCTCGGCCGGCACGCAGCTGTACGACGTCACGCAGATCACCTCGCCAGTGCAGCTGGGCGGTACAATCGCCAACACGGCAGGGTGGAGCGAATTCAACCTGGCGCTCGACATCTGGGCCACGGCGCGGACCGAAACGACGTACTACACTTACCCTGGCGCGACCTATGATGGGAAGGCCTGGGGCACCACCAATATTCACTACCTGAATCCCACGCTGACGATCTACACCGCCGCACTGCCGGTTCCAGAGCCGGGTTCGTGGGCCATGCTCGGCACCGGCCTGCTCGTGCTGGGCGCCACCGCGCGCCGCCGCACGCGCCGCTGACGTTTTTCTTCCAGGGTCCCGGCGCCGCCGGGACCTTCCGCATTGCTGCCGGAGGCGCCGAAACAACGCTCCGCCGCCCGCCTGTCGACAAAAAAATATCCCGAATGTAATCTTGTCAGCGGGTTTCCGCCGTGACCTGCACTGGCCGTTCCCCACGTGTCGTTGCAACCGCGGAGGCAGCCCATGCTGTTCAACTCCCACGCCTTCCTTTTCTGCTTCCTGCCCGTCGTGCTGCTGGCATACTTCGCCGCGGCGCGGCGTGGTGCCGAGCTGGGCAATCTCGTGCTGGCGCTGGCCTCGCTGTTCTTCTACGCGTACTGGGATGTACGCTACCTGCCGCTGCTGCTGGCTTCCATCGGCGGCAATTACTGGTGTTCTCTGCGCATCCGGGCGGCGCAGGGCAGGGCGCGCCAGCACTGGCTGACGGCGGCCGTCGCTGCCAATCTGGTGCTGCTGGGCTGGTACAAGTACGCCGGCTTCTTTGCCGCCAGCCTCGCGCAGGCGACGGGCTGGCACGTGCCGGCACTGCACATCCTGCTGCCGATCGGGATCAGCTTCTTCACGTTCACGCAGATCGCCTTCCTGGTCGACACGGCGCGCGGCGAGGTGCGCGAGAGCCGCTTCCTGCACTACCTGCTGTTCGTCACATACTTTCCGCACCTGATCGCCGGCCCCGTGCTGCACCACAAGGAGATGATGCCGCAGTTTGCCGACCCGGCGAACCGCGTCGCGCGCGCGGCCAATTTCGCGGTGGGCGGCTCGATCTTCTTCATCGGCCTGGCCAAGAAAGTGCTGGTCGCGGACAGCCTCGCGCCATATGCGAACCTGCTGTTCGCCGAGCCGGAACAGGCTTCGCTGCTGGTGGCGTGGGGCGGCGTGCTGGCCTACGCGTTCCAGCTGTACTTCGATTTTTCCGGCTATTCGGACATGGCGATCGGCCTGTCGCGGCTGTTCGGCGTGCGGCTGCCGCTGAACTTCGCGTCGCCCTACAAGGCCACGTCGATCAGCCAGTTCTGGCGGCGCTGGCACATGACGCTGTCCCGTCTCCTGCGCGACTACCTGTACTTCGCGCTGGGCGGCAACCGCAAGGGGCCGCTGCGCCGCCACGTCAACCTGCTGGTGACGATGCTGCTGGGCGGGCTGTGGCATGGCGCGGGCTGGAACTTCGTCATCTGGGGCGGGCTGCACGGCATCTACCTGGTCGTCGATCATGCGTGGCAGGCGCTGGGCTGGCGCATCGGCCGGCCGGCCGGCTGGCTGCTGACGTTCGGCGCCGTGTGCGTGGCCTGGGTGTTCTTCCGCGCGCCCGACCTGTCGACCGCGGTGACGATCCTGCACGGCATGTCCGGCGGGCAGGGTGTCGGCATGCCGGCGGCGATCGGGCTGCGCCTGGGGCCCTTGCAGGGGATGCTGGAAGGCGCCGGCATCGCCTGGTACCAGGGCGGCGCCAGCCGCTTCGTCGAAACGTGGGCCTGGGTGCTTGGCGCGGGTGCCATCGCGCTGCTGCTGCCGAACACGCAGCAGATCATGCATCGCTTCGAACCGGCGCTGGAACGGGTCGACGGCACCACGTGGCTGGCATGGCGGCCGGCACCGCGCGCCGCGCTGATGATCGGCGTGCTGGCCGTGCTGGGCGTGCTGTCGCTGAACCAGCCCAGCGATTTCCTGTATTTCCAGTTCTGACATGGACGCACTGCACCGCCACTACCTGCGCTGGCTGGTCGCCACTATCGTTGCCGCCAGCGTGGCGGTGGCGGGCATCGTGCTGCTGGTCGATCCGTACGGGCTGTATGCGCTGGTCGACCGGCCCGGCTTCAACCACGTCAAGCCGCCGCTGGCGCGGCACCAGTTCGAGATCAAGCTGGCGCGCGCCGCACGGCTGCAGCCGGCGCTGCTCATCGTCGGCAATTCGCGCGTGGAAGCGGGCTTCGATCCGGACGGCGTGCAGCTGGCCGGCACGCGCGCCTTCAATCTCGGGCTGGCCGGCACGGGCACGCCGACGGCGGTCGGCCAGCTGCGGCACCTGGCGGCGGCCGGCGTGGCGCCGCGGCGGGTGATCGCCGGCCTCGATTTCGTCGATGCGCTGACGGAGCGGCCGGTTGCCGACGTGGCGGCCACGCGGCTGTCGGTGCCGGCGGTGGGCGACGCGTGGCGCCTCGATGCGCTGTTCTCGTTTGCGTCGCTGAAGGATGCCTTGCGTACCGTGGCGATCCAGCGCGATCCGGATGCGGCGGTGGCCAGCCTGCGCGGCTTCAATCCGCTGCAGCAGTACCACCAGACGGCGCGCGTGGAAGGCTATGCGGCGATCTTCCGGCAGCGCAGCGAGGAGAACGCCCGCAAGGCCGTCACGCGCGAGCATGGCGGGCTCGATGCGCAGGCCGTGCGGGCCGAGGTGGCCGCGCTGGTCGATGCGGCGGCGCAGGCGCGGCCGGATGTGGCGGTGGACCTCGTCGTCTACCCGTATCACGCGCAGTTGATGGCGCTGTTCGAAACAACGCAGCTGATGCCGCGCTTCGACGCGTGGAAGGCGATCCTGGTGGAGGAGGCGCAGGCGGCGCGGCGACGGCATCCCGGCGCGCGCATCGTCGTCCACGATTTTTCCGGCTACGGCGCATGGCAGTGCGAACCGATTCCCGCGGCGGGCGGCGTCACGCGCTGGTACTGGGAAGGGGGCCACTTCAAGGCGGCGCTGGGCGAGCTGATGCTGGCGCGGATGCTGGGCCGGCCGGCCGGCGAGGAT
The DNA here is from genome assembly GCA_002454505.1 of Oxalobacteraceae bacterium UBA6704. GTDB lineage: Bacteria > Pseudomonadota > Gammaproteobacteria > Burkholderiales > Burkholderiaceae_D > Rugamonas. The sequence goes on along the minus strand of DKJA01000212.1, from coordinate 24,065 downwards.
GCATTCGGGATGGTGCTGACGGCGCAGACGGTGGCGGAGAATCGCCGCCGCATCGCGGCCGAGCGGGCGGACTGCGTGGCGCGCCAGGGTGCCATGTTCGACGACGTGGCGCGCACGGTGCAGCGCATGCGGCGCAGGGCTGGTACGGCGCCCTGAACCGCGGCAAACCTTACATGTCCTTCAGGCTGGTAATCGCGTAGCCTTTCGTCCCGAGCTGCTGCGGCAAGTGCTCGATGTGGAAATCGGGCAGCGTGTCGGCGTCGTCCTCCACTTCCAGGGCTTTCGAGGTCGGCTCCCAGTCGGTGTTGATCGCTTCCTGCGGGATGGGTTTTCCTTCCGGTACAGCCAGGTAGGAAAAAATGCCATCGTGTTCGGGTCGTCGGTAAATATCCAGGCGCATCGCGGTTCCTCCATTGTGGATTGACAAGTCGCCAGCTTGGCAGCACCGCCATGAATGCACAGTTCGGTGCCGCACATGCCGCCGTCTCGAAACGATTGTACTCCGCGCTGCCGGCGGCGCCGGTTCCCTACGCGGCCGCCGCCAGCTCGCGCAGGCCGGCCACGGCCCGGGTGGTGCCGTCGGCAGCCCGCTTGAGCACCGTCTTGCGGTTGCTGGACGCGTGGTCGCGCTTGTTCTCGCGGTGCCACAGGTGGTACACCTCGGTGGCGAAGGCGCCGTCCTTGCGCATCACGCCGGCGTTGTACAGCCGTACCACCAGGTCGGAATCCTCGTGGCCCCAGCCCGTGAAGCTCTCGTCGAAGCCGTTCACCAGGTCGAGGTCGCTGCGCCAGACGGCCAGGTTGCAGCTCTTGATGCGCCGCCAGCTGAACTTGCGGCGTTCGCGGCCCGCGTCGGGCAGGCACACCACGGTCTGCAGGAACTTGTTGAAGTGGCCGCCCAGGCGCAGCTGCAGCCGCTTCAGGAAGCCGATGCGGTGCAGGTTGATGTGGCGGTCCAGCAGCGTGCGGGTGAACGATTCGGACAGCAGCACGCGGCTGCCGGACACGAGGAAGCCCCGCTTGGCCAGCTTGCGGTGCTGCGAGATGAAATTGCGTTCGGGGATGCAGTCGCCGTCGAGGAACACGATGTACTCGCCGCTGGCGGCCAGCGTGCCGAGATTGCGCACGCGGGCGGCGCGGAAACCGTCGTCGGGCTGCCAGACATGGCACAGCGGTACCGGGGAGCGGGCCTTCAGCGCGGCGACGCAGTCGGCCGTGTTGTTCGTGGAGCCGTCATCAGCGATAATGATTTCGAAATGCTGATCGTCCTGTGCAAAGCAGGCTTCCAGTACGGCCGCCAGGGCGTCGGGGCGGTTGTAGGTCGTGACAATGACGGAGATTTTTGACGTTTGTTGCATGAATTGGCTACTGCGGATGAAATGGCTGCTGCGCGCGCCGCCTGTGTTAATTTTTGCAATAGCGTCGGAAAATCGCTCACAAAAACATTGATGAATAATACTGTACCCAAGAATGCCGACGTAAAAACGGTCGTTGTCACCTGCCTTGTCTTTCTCCTGCCCTTCCTGACCCTGATCACCAGCGCCGGTCTCGGCCTGTGCAATCTCGGCTTCCTGCTGGCCGCCATCTGGTGCCACAAGCAGGGTGTGCCGGCGTTCCGGCGTCATCTTAGCGATATCCGCGGTGTTTTGACAGCCTTTGCCGCGTCCTTCCTGTTTGCCGGCATCGCCGTGCTGGTCCACGAAGACCTGTACATGCGCAACTGGGAAAAGCCCAGCCGCATGCTGCTGGCCGCCAGCATCCTGGTGGCCGTGCTGGCCTGCCGCCCCAGCCGCAAGGCGCTGTGGTGGGGCCTGATCGGCGGCACCTTCGGCGGCGCCTGCCTGGTGGGCTACCAGCGCTGGGTGCTGGGCATCGACCGGCCGGGCGGCATGATGAATGCGATCACGTTTGGCGACATCGTACTGTGCATGGGCCTGATGTGCCTGGCCGGCGTGCTGGATTTCCGCGGCCGGCAGCGCATCTGGCCGGCGCTGGGCGTGGTGTTCGGGCTCGTCGGCACGCTGGCGACGGGCACGCGCGGCGGCTGGATCGCCATCGTGTTTGCCGCGCTGCTGTTCCTCAAGTATGGCCATTACCTGCGCGGCAAGTTCGCCAAGGGCGCCGCGGCGCTGGTGGCGGTGCTGATGGTGAGCGCCTACTTCGTGCCGCAGACGGGCGTTGCCGAACGGCTGGGGCAGGGCGTCGACGACGTGGAAACCTACTTTACCGGCGGCAGCGCGTTCACCAACGTGGGCGTCCGGCTGGAACTGTGGAAGGGTGCCACGATGCTGATCGCCCGTCACCCCTGGCTGCCGAACGGGCCGGACGAGGTGCGTGCCGAACTGAGCGAACTGGTCAGCGCCGGCACGCTGCAGCCGTTCGTGCTGGAGGCGGAACACTTCCATAACGATGCGCTGCAGGTGCTCGTGTATGGCGGCGTGTTCGGCCTGGTGTTCTGGTTCGGCACGCTGCTGATGCCGTTCCTGTTCTTCCTGCGCATCCTGAACCAGCACGAATCGGCGCGGCCCGGCCTGACGGCATCGGCGCTGGCCGGCATGCTGCTGGTGCTGGGCTACTTCAGCTTCGGGCTGACGGAAGTGATTTTCTGGTCGGTGCGCGGTGCGATGTTCTATGCGCTGATGCTGTTCATCGTCATCGGCCTGTGCCTGAACGCCAAAGACGAAACGTGATGGCAACCCCACGCATCCTCATCATTTCCCCCAACTGGATCGGCGATGCCGTGATGGCACAGCCGCTGCTGCAGCGGCTGCGCGCCGCCCATCCGGACTGGCCGATCGACGTGCTGGCGCCGCCCGCCGTGGCGCCCGTGTGGCGGCAGGCGGCCGAAGTGGCCGACGTGCTGCAGACGCCGTTCCGCCACGGCGCCCTGCAGCTGCGCGAGCGGTGGCGCTATGCCCGGCTGCTGAAGGCGCGCGGCTATGCGGCCGCCTACGTGCTGCCGAACACGATCAAGTACGCATTGATCCCGTGGCTGGCGGGCATCAGGCGTCGCGTGGGCTACAAGGGCGAGCACCGCTACGGCCTGATCAACGTGATGCACCACGACGACGTGCCGCCGCGCCCGATGGTGCCGTTCTACGCGGCGCTGGCCAACGCGCCCGATGCGCCGCTGGCACCGGCGCCGCGGCCGACGTTGTCGGTGACGCCGGAACAGGTGACAGCCGCCTGCGCCAAGGCCGGCATCGCGCCGGACCGGCCGCTGGTGGTATTCGCGCCGGGCGCCGAGTTCGGCAACGCGAAGCGCTGGCCGCCCGGCCACTTCGCCAGGCTGGCCGAGGCGATCGTCGCGCAGATGCCGCACGCGCAGGTGGCGCTGCTGGGCGGTCCGAAAGACCGGCCCGTGTGCGACGAAGTGATGGCCGGCGTGGCCGGCACGCCGGCTGCGGCCGCTGCCGTCCACAACATCGCCGGCAAGACCAGCCTGGGCGAAGCGGTAGCGCTGATCGGCCATGCCGCGGCCATCGTCAGCAACGACTCCGGGCTGCTGCACGTGGCCTCCAGCCTCGACCGCCCGGTGGTGGCGATCTACGGCCCCACCGACCCCGACCACGCGCCACCGTTCTCCACCGTGGCCGCCGCGCTGTCGCTGCGCCTGGACTGCTCACCCTGCCGCCAGCGCGAATGCCCGCTCGGCCACCACGACTGCATGCGCAAGCTGGAGCCGACGCTCGTCTGGCGCACGCTGCAGCCGATGCTGCCGCTGGAATAACGCTACAGCCGAGTTCGTGTCCACCTTGGGGGTCAACCCTCTTTTCGGACACGGCCTCAACAGTGTTGAGGCTGAGTTCGTGTCCAGAAACGGGGTTGACCCCAAGGTTGGACACGAGCTCATCCGCAACGCGCTGCATTGTCTGAATGAGGGGTTGGCAGGAGTGAAGGCTTGCAAGCCTTCACCGCTGCGCAGGCGCAGAGCAGGCTCTGCGAAATCCCTGCTTCGCCCCCCAAGGTTGGACACGAACTGAGCAGTAGCCCGCGTCTTAAGCGCCCCTTAGAGTCGTCTTTTCCCGACGTGTAAGACGACCGCGCCGCAGCGTAGGAGCTGTCCTACGTTGCAAAAAACTTCCGTTTCCCCGTTCAGTAAGTGCTTGATTTTGCAGGCTCAGCCATGGGCTGAAATTCCCGTAAATAACGACAAATTCGCTCAAACAACTTGTAAGTAACTGTATCGCGGCCTCATCGGCAGAGTTTTTTCTTGATACCTTGTCCACTCCTCAGCGGCCCAACCCCCGCACTGAACGAAACCTCAAGGAGCATGGAATGACCAAGACCAAAAAACTCGCAGCTTCCCTGGCGCTGGTATGCGCCACCGCCTTCTCGGCCCAGGCAGCATATGCAGCCGACGTCAGCAACCCGTCCGCAGCAGTCGAAATCGCTGAAGGCGCCGGCTTCTTCGGCCGCCTGATCACCGGCGTTGCCGTCGGCGATACGTTCAGCGACCAGTACTCGTTCTCGCTGTCGAGCGTGTCGGACTTCACCGCCGACATCTTCTCGTACAGCCCACTGCCAGGCACGGGCCTGGAAATCACCGGCCTCGGCCTGTACAGCGGCGACGGCACGCTGGTGCTGGACGGCACGCAGGTCGCCGACAACGGCATCCAGCAATGGACGCTGACCACCACCGGCCTGGCCGCCGCCGACTACTACGTGCAGGTCAGCGGCAATGTGCTGTCGCAGCCCGGCATCTACTCGGGCAGCGTCGCCACGGTGAGCGCCGTCCCTGAACCGGCCACCTACGGCATGATGCTGGGCGGCCTGGCACTCGTGGGCGCTGTTGCTGCCCGCCGCCGTCGCAAGTAATACCGCACCATCGCTTGCGGCACGCCGGCCCAAACCCCGCCCGCTGAGGGGCGCGCCGCAAGCGCCAGGCAATCGTCCGGCAGCGCCGGTACAATGTTCTTTCATCCAACGAAAGGACAGACCATGAGCACCATCGCCGACATCCCCCTGAAACGCATCGACGGCAGCGAAGACACGCTGGCCGCCCACCAGGGCAAGGTCCTCCTCGTCGTGAACGTCGCGTCGAAATGCGGCCTGACGCCGCAGTACACCGGCCTCGAGGCGCTGTACCAGGACAAGCGGGCGCAAGGCCTCGAAGTGCTGGGCTTCCCGGCCAATAACTTCATGGGCCAGGAACCGGGCACCGACGACGAGATCAGCTCGTTCTGCTCGCTGAACTACGACGTCAAATTCCCCCTCTACTCGAAAATCTCCGTGCTCGGCGCCGACCAGCACCCGCTGTACGCCGCCCTGACGGCCGCGCAACCCGCCGCCACCGGCGACGGCCCGTTCCGCGAAAAGCTCACCGGCTACGGCGTCAATCCGGAACGCAAGGAAGACGTGCTGTGGAACTTCGAGAAATTCCTCGTCGGCCGCAATGGCGAAGTGGTGGGCCGCTTCGCACCGGACGTGACGGCCGACGATCCACGCCTGGTGGCCGCGATCGAAGCCGAGCTGGCCAAGTAATGGCAATCGTTCGCCCGCTGACCGCAGGCGAATGGCGCACGTGGCGCGACATGCGCCTGCGTGCGCTGGCCGATGCGCCGGACGCGTTCGGCGCCACGCTGGCCGACGAGAGCCGCCGCACCGACGACACATGGCAGCAGCGCCTGAGCGCCGCCGCGGTGTCCGGCCGCGATTGCCCGCTGGTCGCGGAGGTGGACGGCGCGGCGGTCGGGCTCACGTGGGCCAAGGCTTCCGAAGACGGCGCGCTGGTCAGCCTGTACCAGGTTTGGGTGGCGCCCGAGTCGCGTGGCCGCGGCATCGCAGCGGCGCTGCTGCGGCATGCGACAGACTGGTCCGCCGCGCGCGGTGCCCGTCACATCGAACTGGGCGTTACCACCGGCGACACGCCGGCCGTGCGCCTGTACCGCCGCCTCGGCTTCATCGAGACGGGCGTGCAGGAAGCGCTGCGCGACGGTTCGCCGCTGGTGCAGCAGATCATGCGGCTGGCGCTGTAGGAAGCACCGGGGTTCAGCGCTGCATCCATCGCGCCCGCCTTTCCCCGGCGGGCAGCGGGCCGATCTCATCCTGTTCGATCGTGGTCTGCAAGCCCGGGCCGATTTCAAACAGCACGTAGAACGGTTGCGCGGGCCGGCTGAATGTCAGCGTGGAATCGGCCGCCAGCCTGCCCTGCACGAGCAGCTGGCCGTCATGGGACAGCACCTCCATGCGCGCACCCGGCATCGCGTCGCCGTAATTGGTCACGCCCCGGCAGCGCACCGTGGCGGCATCGAGCCAGATGCAGCGGGCCACGGGCTCGTGGGCCAGCGCGGCGGCACTGCCGGCCAGCAGCAGCGCCGCCAGACATTCGTCAATTATCCGCATCGGCTTTCCTTCGCTGTTCGAACCACGTCACGGTGGCGGGCGACACCCGGTCCATGCGCCACGCGTGCTGGTAAACGCTGCCATCCTTGCCTACCACGGTGAGCCACAATTCGCTGTCGGCACGCAGCGTGGGCGGCAGCGGGATTTCCACCTTGCGCTCCCACCGCTGGCCCATGAAGGCCATGCCGGCGGCACGCGGACTGCGCGGCCGGTTGACCTTCAGCGTCGCCTGCCGTATCTGCGTGTCGCAGGCGTCGCAGAAGCGCAGCGTGAACGTCTTCATCGGCACGTCCATCGCCATCACCTCGGGCGCCCCGCGGTCCGCTTCGGCCAGCGTGAAGGTCCACGGCCCGGCCGCGCCGCGGATCGCGCCATCGCTTTCCTTCGTCTGCGAGCAGGCCTGCCACAGCAGCATGCCGAACCCGCCCGCCGTGGCCAGCAGCAGCGCCAGTGCGAGCCATCGCGCGGGACCTGCCGCGCCGACGCCCGCGGCAGGCATCCGCCGGGCCGGCTTTTCGTGCCGCGACCACGCCGGCAAGGCAAACACGATGGCCAGGCCCGCCACGGTCAGCCAGCCCAGCCACAAGGTGCTGCCGATGCCAGCGTTCAGCATGGCGACCGCCCACGCCAGCGACAGCGCCAGCAGCAGCCATCCCGCGAGCCGCGCTGGCCGGCGCCACACCGGCGCGGCCTGCTGGCCCAGCAGCTGTTCGCCATGGCGCTCGCTGGCCAGTGCCAGCGCCACGAATCCCAGCAGCCCCGGGACGAGGATGCCCAGGTGCGCGGCGGTCAAGGCAAGGGCGTTCATGCGGTACCTCCGCTGCGCAGCAGCCACGTGGCCACTGCCAGCAATGCGGTCGCGCCGCCGATGCCGATCCATGCGCGCGTTGCGCTGCGGGTGGCGAATACCCAGATGGCGGCTGCCGCGTACACGGCGAAACTCAGCATGGTGGCCCACATCACGGCCTGCGCCTGCGGGGCCGGCCAGGCCAGCGACAGCAGGATGGTGGCGGCCGACGACAGCGCGTAACCGCCCAGTGCGGCGGCGGCAACGCGGGAAACCACGGCCCACCGGTAGGCGGTCGTGACAGCAGCAGGGCGCTTCATGTCGGCTCCCCGGCCGGCGTCAGCCGGCGCTTCACCTTGCGCGCCATGGCCGCCAGCAGCAGTGCCAGCGCCAGCATGGCGAGATCGAATCCGGCAAACACCCAGTCGCCCGCGGCCACGCTGCGGCCCAGGTGCCGTTCGGTGGTCAGCGCATTGAGCGCCGGCACGGCGGCGAACGCCATGCCGGCCAGGCCGAACAGCTCGACCCAGGCGCGGCCCAGCGGCCGGGCCAGCGCGTAGAACAGCGTGGCCAGCCACATGGCGAACAGGCAGTGCACCTCCCAGTCGGCGCGACCGGGCATCCCCACGGGCAGCAGGCGGTTGGCCCAGAAATACGCGGCCACGGCCAGCGGCAGGCCGGCGATGGTGGCGACATTGAGCGTTTCCACCAGCCGCAGGCCGACGTGTCCGTGACCGGCGCCGTCGAGGGCCAGGTGCTGCCTGCGGCGCTTGACGGTCCACAGCACCAGGCCGGTGCCGATCATTGCGCAGCCCAGCAGGCCGGCGACGAAGAACAGCCAGCGGCCCCAGATGTCCGCGAACAGGCCTTCGTGCAGGTTCAGCGTCACCACCTGCGTGATGCGCGCGCTGCCGCCCGCTGCCGGCTTTTCGGCCAGCGGCGCGGCAGTGTCGGCATGGAAGCGCAACTTCGGCGGGTTGAAGAAATCCAGGCTGCCGTGATTGGCGCGGGCGACGACGACCGCCGGCGCCTCGCCGCGTGTGCGTTCGATGGTGACGGTCGCAACGTTGCCTCGCCCCCATTGCGCCTCGCCCTGTGCGACCAGCGCGGCGACATCGGCCCGTGGCCGCCGGACAGGCTGATGTTCGTGCCCCCGTTCGAGCAGCTCGTCGTAATAGGCCTTGTTGGCCATCGGGCCGGCGCCGTACAGCAGGTCGCGGCCGGCCGGCATGTACAGGAAGAGGAAGAACAGCAGGCCGCTGTAGGTGATCATCAGGAAGAACGGCAGCGCCATCACGCTGATGGCATTGTGCGCATCCAGCCAGCTGCGCTGGCCCTTGTCCGGGCGGAAGGTGAAGAAGTCCCTGAAGATCTTCTTGTGGGTGATCACGCCGCTGACGATCGCCAGCAGCATCAGCATCGTGCACGCACCGACGATGCGCACCGCCCAGTCGAACGGCATGTAGCGCAGCTCGTAGTGCATGCGGTACAGCCCCAGCCCGCCGTACGTCTCGCGCGGTTCGAGGCCGTGGGCTTGCACGGCGCCCGTGCGGGGATCGAGCTGCTCGGTGCCGCTGGCGCCCCGTTCGCGGCCGGGTGCCGGCATGTCTTCCCAGCGGATCGCCAGCGGCTGCCAGCCGCGCGGCGACAGCGCTTCGTGCGGCAGCGTGATGCGCCAGCTGGCGGCGGCGGGCGCCACCTTGTCCAGCCGGTCCAGCGCCAGCGACAGCATATGCCCGTTGGCGACGCGGCCGGCGAGCTCGCGGTTGTCCGCCGGCTGTTCCGGCTGCATCCAGCGGGTGATCTCCTGCTGGAAGTAGCCGGCCGTGCCGGTGACGAACACGAAGAACAGCACCCAGCCGGCCGTCAGGCCCACCCAGGTGTGCAGCCAGGCCATCGACTGGCGCAGGTGTGCTTTCATCAGGCGGCCCGGCTCAGAAGCTGTAGCGCAGGTTCAGCTGCGCATTGCGGGTTGGCGCGTAGATGCCGGTGTAGAAGGTCGTGTCGAGACCCTGCAGATACTTCCGGTCGAACGCATTGTTCAGGTTCAACGTGGCCGACAGCTGCGGACTGAAGTCGTAGCGCGCCATCAGGTTCGCCACTGCATACGCCTTCTGCTGGCCATACAGCGCCAGGCCGGACGACGTGGCCGTGTAGTAGATGCGGCCCTGCCAGTTGCCGCCGCCGCCGACGGTCAGGCGGCTCCATGCGCCGGGCAGCCGGTAGCTGGTCCACAGCTTGGCCATCTGGCGGGGGAACACGGTGCGGATGCGCGTTCCGCCGGCATCATCGGTGGAACCGTAGCTGTAGCTGGCGCTGGCCTGCCAGCCGCGCGCCAGTTCGCCGGTGAGCTCGAAATCGGCACCGCGCGTCCTGGCGCCTTTCACCGCGCGGTAAGCCGCTTCGACGGGCGAGGTGCCGGGCACGGTCTGGCCGCCGTCCGCTTCGGCCAGGTTGTCCTGGCGGATTTCGTAAAGCGCTACGGCACTGGTCAGTGCGCCGCCCAGCCAGTCGCTCTTCACGCCCACTTCGAAGTTGTTGCCCTTGCGGGGATCGAGCACGTTGCCGTCGCGGTCGCGCTGGCTCTGCGGCTTGAAGATGCTGGTGTAGCTGGCATACACCGAGTGCGTGCCGTCGAGGTCATACACCACGCCGGCATACGGCGTGACGACGCCGTTTTCCTCCATATTGGTGGTGCGGTTGCTGCGTGCCGCCACCACGGGATCGGTATAGGCGAGGGCCAGCTTGTAGCGGTAGCGGCTCACGCGCGCACCGACGATGACGGACAGGTCGTCGCGCGGCTTGAAGCGCAGCGCGCCATACAGGCCGCTCTGCTTCTGCCAGCCGTCGTAGTCGTACAGTTTCTCGCCCGTGATGGTGGGGCCGGCCGTCTCGTTGCCCCAGCTGTACAGGTTGACGTAGCGACCTTCGATCGCCGCGCCTTTTTGCGGTTCGTGGAAGTTGTTGAACTCGGACCAGTTGTAGCCGAAGGCCGCTTCGTGCCGGCGGCCCATGAATTCGAACGGGCCGTGCGTCTGCACGTCGAAGCCGCTCTGCCGCTGTTTGGCCGAACCGAGGCCGCCGTACAGGCGCACGCCGTCGCCCGTTGCACGGTCGGGGAAGCCCCAGCTGGCATCGCCGCCGGAGAACTCGCGCTTGCCGTCCATGTAGTTCATCGACAGTTTCACGGCCCAGTCGTTGACGAAGCGATGCTCCACGTTGACGAAGGCGTTGTAGGCATCGATCTCGTTTTTCTTCCAGCGCGCCGCCGCATTCGCGTGCGGGCTGAAGTCGGTCTGCTGGCCGTCGCTGTAGAACAGCGGCAGGCCGGTGGCCGACTGGCCGCGCGGGTCGTTGCGCTGGTAGTCCAGGCCTGCCGTCAGCAGCGTGGTCGGCGTGAGATCCGCTTCCAGCACGCCATATAGCACGGATTTCTTCTGCTTGTACCAGTCGATGTGCGTGCCGCCCTGTTCGTGCGCGGCCACCACCCGTCCGCGCAGGCTGCCGGCGGCGTTCAGCGGACCGGCCAGGTCGACCTCGGCGCGGCCGTGGTCCCAGCTGCCGCCGGTGAGGCTGACATAGCCCTGGAGTTCGCGCGTGGGCTTCTTGCGCACCAGGTTGATGGTGCCGGACGGATCGCCCACGCCCGTCAGCAGGCCGGCTGCGCCGCGCAGCACTTCGACGCGGTCGTAGATGGCCAGGTCGGCCTGCGACTGCGGCACGTTCTGCGACACGATGTCGGTGGCCGTGACGATGCCGTCGTACTGGTAATTGTCGATGCCCGAGCCGCGCGACAGGATCGAGAAGCGGCTGGCGCCGATGTTCTGCACCGACATGCCGGGCGTGCGGTCGAGCACCGTCTCGATGCTGTCGATGCCTTCGTCGTCGAGGCGCTGGCGGGTCATCACGCTGATCGTCTGCGGCGTTTCGCGCAGCGTCATCGGCAGGCGCGTGGCAGTTGTGACGGGGCCCGTTGCGGCGTAGCTGCGCGTGCCTTCGGTGGTACCGTCGCGCTGCGCCGTGGCGCTCACCTCGACGGCGGGCATGGTATCGGTGGCCGCCTGCGTGGATTCCGGACGCAGCCCGTAGCTGCCGTCGGCCTGCCGGAACGCTTCCAGGCCCGTCTCGGCCAGCAGCACCGCGAAGCCGGCCGACACGGTGTAGCGGCCCGTCAAACCGTGGCTGGTCTTGCCCTGTACGGCGCTGCCGGCGCCGGCCACGTAGATGCCCGTCTCGCTGGCGAACCGGGACAGTGCGCTGCCCAGCGGACCGGCCGGGATCGCGTAGGCGCGGGTGGCCTGCGCGGCGATGGCGGTCTGCGCCTGAGCGGCTGGGCCCCAGCCTGCCAGGCCGATGACCAGCAGGTGAACGGCAACGGCCAGTGGACGGACGGCGGAAGCCGGGGCGGCGGACAGGCCGGGGTGGCGCTTTGCGCGGCGGTGAAGCATCGATGTTTTCCTTCAGGCTGATGTCAATGGGGCGAAGCGCGTCATCGGCCGATCCATATGGCTGCCTGTGCTCGAGCCGTGCGGCGAGCGTTGCACCCGGGGGCGGGGTTCGTGGCGATGATGTCTTCTCACCTGGTTAAACCGGCGAGTGCCCGCAACCCGGAACCGCGATGTGAATATTTCTTGAATTTTTTCAGCGTGGCCCGATGGTGGTCCACCAGGGCAGCGGCTGCTCGATGCGTACCGGCAGCACCGAGGCCAGCATGCGCAGTACGTGGTCGGTATCGTGGAGCGGGAAATTGCCGTAGACGGTCAGGTCAGCCACGTCGTCGGCCACGCCCAGGTGGCCGTGGCGGTAGCGGCGCAGCTCCTGCACGACCTCGCGCAGCGGAATATTGTCCGCCACCAGGATGCCCTGCCGCCAAGCCTCGTGCGCCATCGCGGCCGGTTCGGTAGCGGCAATGTGGCGGCCGTCGAAGCGCGCCTGCTGGTTGGCCGAGACAACGCGTGTGGCGCCATTGTCCATCGTGCGGATGGCCACCGCGCCCTGGTAGACGGCTAGGTGGGTATCCGCGTCGCCCAGGCGGACGTTGAAGCGAGTGCCCAGCGCCTGCATGCGGCCATGGGAGGTCTCGACATGGAAGGGACGCGCCGTATCGTGCGCCGTCTCGATGAAGATTTCGCCGGCCACCAGCGCGATGCGGCGCGCCTGCGGCGTGAAATCGAGATTGATCGCCGTGGCGGTATTGAGCCACAGCCGGCTGCCGTCGGCCAGCGTGACCTTGCGTTGTTCGCCTGTGCCGGTGTGCTGGTCGGCCGCCCAGGCCATCACGACGGCGGGCAGCAGCGCCTCGCGCCAGCCCAGCCAGCCCAGCGCGCCGCTGCCCGCCAGCAGCGCCACGCTGGCCAGCACGCGGCGGCGGCCATGCAGGCGTTCGGCGGCGGTGCCCAGCGTGTCGGCAGCCAGCCGCGCTTCGGGCATACCGCGCAGCGGCGCGAAGCCGCGGCCGATGTCTTCCACATAGCGCCAAGCGGCCTGGTGTTCCTCGGCCGCGTGCAGCCACTCCTGCCACGCAGCGCGCTCGCGCGGGCTGGCCTGGCCATCGCGCAGGCAGGCATACCATTCGGCGGCCTGGGCCAGCACGGCGTGGGATGGCGCGGCGACGGCGGCTTGTGTCATGGCCTTGCCGGCCCGGGCTCCTGCCGCAGTTCGGCGGCCGTCTGGCGCGCATGCAGCGTCAGGCAGCCCAGCATGGCTTGCGCGACGTACTTGCGCACCATGCGCCCGGAAACGCCCAGCTCGGCGCCCACTTCATCGTCGGTCATGTCGCAGACCACGGCAAGCAGGAAAGCCCGCGACGCCTTGGGCGACAGCTGCCGCAGCATGGCGCCGACTTCCTCCAGCGCCTGCAGCACCATCGCCTGCCGTTCGGCCGACGGGCAATGGTCCTGCGGCGCAGCGGCGAGCGTGTCCAGCCAGGCCCGCTCGATCTCCTGGCGGTGCCACAGGTTGATGCACAGGTTCTTCGCCGTCGTGCGTAGATAGGCGCGTGCTTCGGGCACGCTGCCGAAGCAGGGGTGATTGCGGCTGGCGAGCAACCGAACAAAGGTGTCGTGCGCCAGGTCGGCTGCCTCGCTGGCGTTGCCGAGCCGGTAACGCAGCCAGCCGTACAGCCAGCCATGGTGGCTGGTGTAGAGCGCGTCGAACTGCTGCGTTGCGGGATCGGCGGCCGGCACGGCACCCTCCAGTCTGTATCCTGCTGCTGGCCGGAGCCGGAGGATGTTTGAATAAGAATTATTCTCATTCTAGCGGAGTTTGGGCGGCTCTGGCAATGGCGGCCGGTCGGAGACCACCGCGCAACGCGCGCGCGGTCCGCGCGGCACGACCGTGGTACATCCCCGATCCTGGCTTGGTCTCGAAAGGTTCCGGCAAGTTCCTCTTGTCGACCATTCACGCGGCCGATGTCACCTGCGGCCGTTCCCGGTAATTACGCCGGAAAAACCACAGGATGACGACCAGGCCGACAGCCGACGGCAGCAGCTGCGACCATGGCTGCCCGAACCTGACGAGGTTGCCCACCGCGGCAGACAGCATCGCAAACAGCGAGGCGACGATCTTGTAGATATGCTCGTAGCGCCACAGCGTGGCATGCCAGCGGCGCGGAAAGACCCAGCGCAGCACGTCGTAGGTAATCAGGCCGGCGATCGCGCCCAGCGTCGAATAGGTGACCACGCGATTGCCTCCATGCAGGGGCTCGGTGCCCAGCACGCGCGGGAGCAGCCACAACACCCAGGCAATGGCGCCAGCGGCCAGCGCCGCATCGAGCCAGTCCGGCCCGGCCGCCCTGGTATAGATGACGTGCCAGCCGCTCAGCAGCTGGTACAGCACCAGCACGGTGAGCACGGCAAAGATGGGGAAGAAGCGAAAGAAGATGCTGCCGATTACCGCGGAAGCACAGACCATCAACGTCAGCACCACGAACAACCGGCCCTGCCTGCGATGTTGCGCCGTGCCCTTGGGCGTGGCCAGCAGATAGCCGCCCATGGCCATCGCCGCGATGCCGGCGGCGATATGCCAGCCGATGTTCAGAAGGTGCGTCGAAAACATTGTCAGGTTCCCCGAAGTGCGCCGGTAGACATTGCTGTTGAAGTAACGCTACAGCGGCATTCTACGCACATCGGGGAGCGGGAAGCTTATCCTTCTGCCTGGCCGATCAGCCAGGGCGGGATGAGTCGTCCATGTGCGTCGGTGGGCCCGGTGACGATGGCCGCGGACAGCTTGTCGTCGATGGCGGCGATCAGGGCTTGCTCCTTGGCGGCCAGGCGGGCGCGGGCAGCATGATCCTGTTCTCGCAATAACGCTTCGCGGCACGCCATGATCGCGGCGCGTTCGGCCAGCACCAGCGGGTGATTGAACAGCCAGCGCGCGAACGGCAGGCAGTGGATATTGGCGTGCCACAGGTCTTGATACGCGCCAAGATAATCGCGGGCGGTTTCCGGTTCTGCGAAGTTCGACTGGTGCCAGACAGCCTGCAGCGCCGGGCGCGGATTGCCGCCCAGTATTTCGGCGATGTAGGGATTCGCGGCGAAACCCCGCCGCAGGGCCGTCGCCGCAGGGAGCCACTTGCCTAGCGTGGTATGCAGCAGGCCCAGTTCGTACCAGCAAGGCGGGTAGTCGGGCGCGTGCGCCGCGAGCAGTTCGCCGGCCCGGCGGTACTCATCCGCGCGCAGCGCCTCGGAGCCGATCAGGTAGCGCACGCCCTGGTTGTCGTTCGGATTGCGGGCCAGCATCTGCTCGCACAGCACGACCGCATCCCTGTGCCGGCGCAGGCGGATATAGGACATCAGCGCCACGTGCATGCTGCGCAGATAGGCGCGGTTGTCCACGTCGCGCCAATCGATGGTACCCGCGTATCCTTCGGGGATCAGCCGGTTGGCTGCGCCGAGGCCAAGCAGGGCGGCATCCAGCGCCTTCTTCGGCTTGCCCTGCTGGTGCCAGTAGAGCGCGACATGCGTGTGCGCGCCAAGGAAATCGGGCGCCGCTGCCAGCAGCTCGTCCAGCGCGGTCAGATAGCGTTTCTCGCTCAGCTGACCGCTCTCGCGCGCTTCCAGCACGTCGTGGAGGCGTGGCAGCAAGCTGCGGTACGGCTCGCCGGTATAGGAAAAGGCGCCGGAATCGGCGTCGAAAACTTCAAAGACAAGTGCCATCGGTGTCGATCCTGAATCAGTCGGCGAAGGGGCGATTATGGGATCTCGGCGTGCCTTTCGATCACCTCAGGTGCGGCTCTGTCTTGTCAGCAGATGTTTCATCGCAGTTGCATGAGGCAACTGCGCGATATTTAGAAGTTCTTCTTCAATCAGTGGAAGAACTTCGGCGTCACCCCGGGTCCCGTTCAAATTGAAGACGCGGATGGTCTCCTCCGCCTTGCGTCGGTCGCGGCATTGAGGTCGCTCCGAACCTGCACGGCCCCGGTCGCGACAAATACCAGGTAGTGTTCCGGGTCTTCGACATCCGGCTTGATCAGGTCTGCATGGTCGTATGGACCGCAATTGTCCTTGTGCCTGCCACATGAGTCGGGCCGATCGCACGAACCAAACAGGTTGTCCCACGCAAAGGTGCCTTGGGGATAGCTGCGGCGCTGGCCGAAATGCTCGATATGACACGCCCTGGATAAATTCTTCTCGCAGTAGGCGCAACGCTCATGCTGCATTGCGTCGAGCTGGACCCAGATCTGCTCCCTTTCGTCGCTGGAGGGGCAGGTGTGGTCCCAGCGATCGACGCCATGACGATAGTTTGCCAGGCAGGCAGGAGCGTCAGCGCGGCGCAGTAAATGCATGCTCAGCCCGGTTGGTGGTCTGCTTTCGGCGGCGCCGTCGGGAGCCTTTGCTTGAAGCCTTGCAGGCGGATCATCCGGTCGCATTCAAGCATGACCGGATGATGCTTTCCGAAATGCGCATCCAGGCGAGCTCGCAATTCCTTTGCATATGCCTCTTCATGCAGGTTTTGCTGGATGGTGCCGTGATATTCGTCCAGCATGCGTGACTCCGGTACGTCGGGAACCGGATCGACGCCCATGATCTCGGCCAGCAGATCCGAACTGGCGACGCCCTTGGTCTGCCATTCCACATGCCTGATGCCGGTTTCCTGCTTGCCGGATTCTTCGTCGCGGTATTGGTGCAGTACCCGGATGGACTCGGCATCGATGCTGGTCAACACCTGCGGACTGTGTGTCGTGACAATGAACTGAAGCCGGGGAAACGCCACACGCAGGTTCGCAAGAAAAACCTGCTGCCAGGATGGATGCAAATGCATGTCCACCTCATCGATCAGCACGACACCGGCGGTTTCCAGCGCTGCCCGCGCACCCAGATGCGGATTGAGCTGCACTGCGCGGAAGGCGATGTCGGCAACCAGGCCGAGGCTGTTACGGATGCCGTCGCTTAGCTGGCTGACCGTCAGGACACCCCAATCGTCGTGGCCCACGGTCACATCCGACTGGATTTCCGAATACCACAAATTCTTCCATCCGGTTGGCGCCAGCGTGGTGTTCACAGCTTCCTGGACTGCTGCGATCAGTGGCGACAGCGGACTCTGATGCGAGATGATCTCCTGCGCGGAGGCGCCTGGAGTGCTTTCCATGTAGCGTATTTTGCTGGCGGTTACCGAGCGGTAGGCATAGGCAAACCACTCCACGAAATACTTATAGCTCGAAGCCGGTTCCATGCAGTCGCTATAGGCTGCGGACCTGGCATCGAATCCACTGCCAAACATCTTCCCGGCGGTGAGTTTTTTCTGGTGCCAGAGGCGTCCCGTTCCATAATAGGCCAGCAGCGGCCAGTCCTGCGGTGTCTCGTTGCTCGAGGCATTGGCCAGTAACGCAGCAGCGTATTGTGCCAAAGGCCGGGCATCCTTGATGGTGGTACCACCCTTGGCGGTGTTCAGGGCGCGCCGCCACTCGATCACGGGACCGTCGGCATGGAGCGTGCCGTTCCCGCTGATTTCTACCGGATATGCTTGTGCCTTGATGGGCAGATCGCCGTTGGACGCGACGGTGCGCACGTCGGATTGTCGAATGCCCCGGCCTCTGCCTGAGGGGAACGCGGCGAGGTAGGCATCGAACAGGATACGAATGGCATCCAGGACGCTGGTCTTGCCCCCGCCGTTGTTGGCGATGAAGACGGTCAGGTCCGGATGCAGGTCGCACTGCACGTCAGTGAACAATCTGAAATTTCGTAACCGGACGGATTCCAGCTTCATGGCGCTCGCACTCTCTTGACGCAGGTGTTGGTCAGGCTTGGTGTTGACAGGCAGGCGTAAAGCTTACATCAGGATGACGTCGTACTGCTCCTGGTGATACGAGTTCTCCACCTGCAGCGAAATCTTCTTGCCGATGAAGTCGCCCAGCATCGCCAGGTGCTGCGATTCTTCTTCGAGGAACATGTCGACCACTTCCTGCGAGGCGAGGATGCGGAATTCGCGCGGGTTGAACTGCTTGGCTTCGCGCAGCAGCTCGCGCAGGATTTCGTAGCAGATCGTGCGCGACGTCTTCACCTGGCCCTTGCCGTGGCAGGAAGGGCAGGGCTCGCACAGGATGTGGGCCAGCGATTCGCGCGTGCGCTTGCGGGTCATCTCCACCAGGCCCAGTGCCGAGAAGCCGCTGACGGACACCTTGGTGCGGTCGCGCGACAGGGCCTTCTTCAGCTCGGCCAGCACGGCGCTGCGGTGCTCGGCGTTTTCCATGTCGATGAAGTCGAGGATGATGATGCCGCCCAGGTTGCGCAGCCGCAGCTGGCGCGCCATCGCATGGGCCGCTTCCAGGTTGGTCTTGAAGATCGTGTCGGCGAAATTGCGGCCGCCCACGTAGCCGCCCGTGTTGACGTCGATCGTCGTCATCGCCTCGGTCTGGTCGACGATCAGGTAGCCGCCCGATTTCAGGTCGACGCGGCGGCCCAGCGCGCGCTGGATTTCCTCTTCCACGCCGTACAGGTCGAACAGCGGGCGCTCGCCCGTGTAGTGCTGCAGCCGCGGCAGCACGCTGGGCGTGTAGATCTTGCCGAACTCGGTGAGCGTGACGAAGTTCTCGCGCGAGTCCACCTGGATCGATGCGGTTTCCTCGTGGACGAAGTCGCGCAGCACGCGCTGCGCCAGCGACAGGTCCTGGTGCAGCAGCGACGTGGGCGGGCGCGTGCGGGCGCCGTGCGTGATCGTCGCCCACGTCTTGCGCAGGTATTCGATGTCGGCCTGCAGGTCCGCGTCGCTGGCGTCCTCGGCCTGCGTGCGGACGATGTAGCCGCCTTTTTCCTCGGCCGGCAGCAGGCTTTGCATGCGCGTGCGCAGCGCCTCGCGTTCCGACTCCTTCTCGATCTTCTGCGAGATGCCGATGTGCGAATCCTGCGGCAGGTACACCAGCATGCGGCCGGCGATCGAGATCTGCGTGGACAGCCGCGCGCCCTTCGTGCCGATCGGGTCCTTGATCACCTGCACCGTCAGCACCTGGCCGTCGAACAGCATTTTCTCGATCGGCGCCGGCGTCGCCGTGGTGCCGTCGTGCGGGCGCGCCTCCCAGATGTCGGCCACGTGCAGGAACGCCGCGCGCTCCAGGCCGATGTCGATGAAGGCCGACTGCATGCCGGGCAGCACGCGCACCACCTTGCCGGAATAGACGTTGCCGGCCAGGCCGCGCGTCAGCGTGCGTTCGATGTGCAGTTCCTGCACGGCGCCCTGCAGGATCAGCGCCACGCGGGTTTCCTGCGGCGTGATGTTGATGAGGATGTCTTCGTTCATGGCAGCTTCAGGCCGGCTTCGCGCAGCAGCTGCGCCGTCTCGGACAGGGGCAGGCCCATGATGCCGGAATGACTGCCTTCGATATGTTCGATGAACACGGCGGCCAGGCCCTGGATGCCGTAGCCGCCGGCCTTGTCGTAAGGTTCCGTGGTGGCGCAATAGGCCTGGATGTCGGCATCGGACAGTTGCGCGAAGCGCACCTGCGATACCTGCGTGACGCTGCCCGCGTAGGTGCCGTAGCGCACGGCGACGGAGGTCAGCACCTGGTGCGTACGGCCGCTCAGCTGGCGCAGCATCGCTTCCGCTTCGGTGCGGTTGGTGGGCTTGCCGAGGATGACGCCGTCGATGGCCACGGTGGTATCGGCCGACAGCACGGGGCGGGGTTTCAGGTGGCGGCGGCGCGCCAGGTCGAAGGCGAAGTCGGCCTTCTCGTTGGCCACGCGCAGCACATAGTCTTCGGCAGCTTCGCCCGGCAGTACTTCCTCGGTCACGTCGGCGCCGCGGGGGCCGTCGGAGCGCAGCAGCATCAGTTCGAAATCGACGCCGATCTGGCGCAGCAGTTCCCGGCGGCGCGGGCTCTTTGAAGCAAGGTAGATTTTCTTTTCAACCAGTTTCATCGTTTTTCTTCTGTCCCAGCGTGCGGACCCCGTGACTGCCGGAGTTGTTCGTTGTGCCTTGAAACGTAAAACCTTTACAAGGCTTTAGACACGATGATACGGGTGATTGGTCGTGATTGTCCATGCGCGGTAGAGCTGCTCGGCCAGCATCACCCGCACGACGCCATGCGGCAGCGTCATGCTGGAGATGCGGATCAGCCCTTCGGCCTTCGCTTTCAGGCCCGGATCGAGGCCGTCGGCGCCGCCGATCAGGAAGGCCGTGTCGCGGCCGTCCTGCTGCCACAGCTCCAGCTGCTGCGACAGGCCGACGCTGGTGAGATCCTTGCCGCGCTCGTCGAGCGCGATGATGCGGACGGACTTCGGCAGGGCCGCTTCGATGCGTTCGCGCTCGAGCGCCATCGCCGTCGCGGCGGTCTTGCTGCCGGAACGGTCGACGGGCTTGATTTCCTTGAGCACGATGCGCAGCTCGGGCGGCATGCGCTTCGCGTATTCGGCGAAGCCCGTCTCGATCCACGCGGGCATCTTGTGGCCCACCGCAGCGATGATCAGCTGCATGGGGGATTACTCGTCGGCCGCGGGCTTCTTGATCCGCTTGATGACGGTTTTCGCCGGTGCCTTGACGATGCCCTTGGCGGCGTCCTTTGCCTTGGTTTCCTTGGCAGCCTTGGCCGATGCCGTGGCGGACTTGGAGACGCCTACCTTGACTTTCTTGCCTTCCGGTACAGCGGCGACCGGCGTCTTCTTGACGGCGGCTTTCTTCGCTGCTGCGCCAGCTGCGGCCGCGGCTTTCACCGTGCCCGGCTTGCGTGCCGGTGCGGCTTTCTTCTCGATCACCGGCTCGGCCGATTTCTCGACCTTGTTCGCTGCCAGGTGGCCCGACTTCTTCTTCGGTGCCGCTTCCGCTTCTTCGGCAGCCTTGCCTTCGGCGGTGGACTTGCGCTTGGCGGCGCCCAGCTTCACCGGCTTCTCGCCCCAGATCTCTTCCAGGCGGTAGTAGGCGCGGATCGGCTGTTGCATGATGTGCACGATCATGTCGCCCAGGTCGACCAGCACCCATTCGCCGGTGTCTTCGCCTTCGACGCCGATCACGTCGCCGCCGGCGGCCTTGATCTTGTCGCGGACCGACGCGGCCAGCGCGCGGGTCTGGCGGTTCGACGTACCGGACGCGATGGCGATACGGTCGAACAGGCTGGTCAGGCCGGTGGTGTCGAACACGGCGATATCCTGGGCTTTGACATCTTCCAGGGCATCGACGACGAGGGTTTGCAGTTTTTTGATATCCATTCGGTTTTACTTCTTTCGCTTTTTACTTCTTATAAAGATTGTGTCGTTCGACATAGTCTAGCACCGGCTGCGGAATCAGCGAGCCGGCATCATTGCCGTCCGCCAGTGCCGCACGGATGGCGGAGGACGAGATGTCCACCGCCAGGTCGTTCGCCACGCAGGTGAGTCCGGCCGGCTGCTGGCACAGCTGAGCGGCAGGTGCCAGCCGCGCGCCGAATTCGGCGGCCACGGCGGCGGGGAGTTGCGGCCCGTCCAGCGCAAAGCCGGGACGGGCCGCCACGCACAGATGAGCCAGCGCGAACAGCTCGCGCCATTCGTGCCACGTGTCGAGCCGCTGCAGCTGGTCCGCGCCCATCAGGAACGCCAGCGGTACGTCGCTGCCAAGGTTCGCACGCAATACGCGCAGCGTCTCGACCGTGTAGGTCGGTTTGCCGCGTTCGATTTCCAGCCGGTCCACCACCACCGGGCAGGGCAGGCCGGCAAAGGCCAGCGCGGCCATGTCGGCGCGCTGGTCCGGTGTCGCCACCAGCGCCGATTTCTGCCAAGGCAGCGTGGGAATCACGCGCAGTTCGCTGGCACCCAGCAGCTGCACGAAGGCCGCGCCCAGTGCCATATGGCCGTTGTGAACCGGATCGAAGCTGCCGCCCAGCAGTGCGATGCAGCGGGTCACGCCAGCCAGTCGCGGTGCGGCAGGAAGTCGGTGTACAGGGCCGCTTCCGGCGTGCCGGCCGCCGGCTGCCAGTCGTAACGCCATTTGACGACCGGCGGCATCGACATCAGGATCGCCTCGGTACGGCCGCCCGACTGCAGGCCGAACAGCGTGCCGCGGTCGAACACGAGGTTGAACTCGACATAGCGGCCGCGCCGGTAAGCCTGGAAGTCGCGCTCGCGTTCGCCGTATTCGCTGTCCTTGCGGTTGTTCACGATCGGCAGGTAGGCGTCGATGAAGCTGTCGGCCACGCTTTTCGTCATGGCAAAGCTGGACTCGAAGCCCAGCTCGTTGAAGTCGTCGAAGAACACGCCGCCCACGCCGCGCGCTTCCTGGCGGTGCTTCAGGTAGAAGTAATCGTCGCACCACGTCTTGAAGCGGGGATGCAGCTCGTCGCCGAACGGCGCCAGCGCTTCCTTGCAGGTGCGGTGGAAGTGCCGCGCATCGGCTTCATTGCCGTAGTACGGCGTCAGGTCCATGCCGCCGCCGAACCACCAGACGGGCGTGCCGTCCTCGGTGGTGGTGGAGAAGAACCGCACGTTCATGTGCACCGTCGGCACGTAGGGATTGCGCGGGTGGATCACCAGCGACACGCCCATCGCTTCCCATGCGCGCCCGCCGATGCCGGGACGGTGCGCCGCGGCCGACGGCGGCAGCTTCTCGCCCGTCACGTGCGAGAAATTGCAGCCGCCCCGCTCGAACACATTGCCTTCCTCGATCAGCCGCGAGATGCCGCCGCCACCCTCGGGCCGCTGCCACGCGTCGCGCAGGAACGGCTTGCCGTCGGCCCCTTCGAGGGCGGCGACGATGCGCTCCTGCAGGTCGAGCAGATAGGCTTTGACGGCTTCGGGGTGTGGTGTCGACATCGTGTCTCTCTCCTGTTCCCCCGGGTTCGCTTCCGGGGGCAGCGTTTTTAATGTTTGAGGCCGCGCCAGCCGATATCGCGGCGGTACTGCATGCCGTCGAAATGAATTTTTTCCAGCGCCTCGTAAGCCTGCTTCTGCGCCAGTTTCACGGAGTCGCCCAGGCCGACGACGCACAGCACGCGGCCGCCGCTCGTCACCAGCTGGCCATCCACTTCCGTGGTGCCGGCGTGGAACGTCACCGCTTCCGGCGTTTCGGCCGGGATGCCGGCAATCGCGGCGCCCTTGGCGGGATTGTCCGGATAGCCGGCCGCGGCCAGCACGACGCCGACGGCCGTGCGGCGGTCCCAGTCCAGGCCGATGGCATCCAGCGTGCCGTCGGCGGCGTGTTCCAGCACGCTGACCAGGTCCGTCTTCAGGCGCGCCATGATCGGCTGGGTTTCCGGATCGCCCATGCGGCAGTTGAATTCCAGCGTCTTCGGATTGCCGGCCGCGTCGATCATCAGGCCCGCGTACAGGAAGCCGGTGAACGGAATGCCGTCCCTGGCCATGCCCTGGATGGTCGGGTTGATGATCTCGCGCATCACGCGGGCATGCATCGCCGGCGTCACGATCGGCGCCGGCGAATAGGCGCCCATGCCGCCCGTGTTCGGACCCTGGTCGTTGTCGAGCAGGCGCTTGTGGTCCTGGCTGGTGGCCAGCGGCAGCACGTTCTTGCCGTCGCACATGACGATGAACGACGCCTCTTCGCCGGCGAGGAATTCCTCGATGACGATGCGCGCGCCGGCATCGCCGAAGCGGTTATCCGACAGCATGTGTTCCACTGCCTGGTGCGCTTCTTCCAGCGTCAGCGCCACGACGACGCCCTTGCCGGCGGCCAGGCCGTCGGCCTTGATGACGATCGGCGCGCCTTTCGCATCGATGTAGGCGTGCGCCAGCGCGGCATCGCTGAACGTTTCGTACTCGGCGGTCGGAATACCGTGGCGCTTCATGAACGCCTTGGCGAAGTCCTTCGACGATTCCAGCTGCGCCGCTTCCTTCGTCGGGCCGAACACCTTCAGGCCGCGCGCGCGGAACAGGTTGACGATGCCGCCGGCCAGCGGCGTTTCCGGGCCGACCACGGTCAGCGCGATGTGCTCGTGGACGACGAAGTCGGCCAGCGCGTTCAGGTCCGTGATGTTCACGTTCTGCAGGCGCCCATCGCGTGCCGTGCCGCCATTGCCGGGTGCGACATAGACGATCTGCACCCGTTCGGATTGGGCCAATTTCCACGCCAGCGCATGCTCGCGGCCGCCGGAGCCGACTACCAGAATTTTCATAAGATGTACGTTCGGTTATTTTGGGAAGCTTTTTCCGGATGCGCGTGGGCGACGCGCATGCGGAAAGTGCCTCAGACTGAAACAGCGGCCCGCGGGCCGCTGCTTGCTTGGGGACTTCTACATGGGGACTGTCCCTGCAAGGGCCTGTCCCCGGGGTTGCTTTTCTGCCAGCAAACCGACAAGTCAAAATCAACCCCGGGGACAGGCCCCGCTGGGGACAGTCCCCAGCCCACTACTCTTCAATGACCGCGTTGGTATAGACTTCCTGCGTATCGTCCAGGTTCTCCAGCACGTCCAGCAGCTTCTGCATCTTCACCGCGTCGTCGCCGGTGAACACGGTCTCCGTGGCCGGCTTCATGATGATCTCGGCCACGTCGGCCTTGAAGCCGGCCGCTTCCAGCGCTTCCT
>DKJA01000048.1 GCA_002454505.1 Oxalobacteraceae bacterium UBA6704 | reverse complement strand
CGCCGAAGCTGGCGCTGGACTGGACCTTCCTGCGCGGTCCCGCCACCGGCCTGTACACGCTGGCCGAACGGCCGGGCATGCTGCGGCTGAAGGGTGCGGTGGAGACGCTGGACGACATCGCCACGCCGGCCTTCGTGGCGCGGCGCCAGGAGCATCTGAACGTGCGCATCGCCACGCGCGTCGAGTTCGCGCCCACCGCGACAGGCCAGGTGGCCGGCCTCGCATTGCGGCAGAACGAGGCCAATCACTACCAGCTGCGGATCGCCGGGGATGCCAGGAGCCGCCGCGTCGAACTGGCCACGCGCGTGAAAGACGTATCGAAGGTGGTCGCATCGGCGCCGCTGCCGGCCGGTCCCGTCGATCTGCAGATCCGCGCCTGGCCGGACCGCTATGAATTCGCTTACGCGGCAGGCGGCAAGCCTTTGCAGACGCTGGGCAGCGCGCCGACGAAGGCACTGAGCTCGGAGATGGCGGGCGGCTTCACGGGCGTGTTCGCCGGCCTGTACGCGGCGGGTACCAAGGCACCGCCGGCCGATTTCGCGTGGTTCGACTACGAAGCATTGGGAGATTGAGGATGGGTTTCAGACTACGCTGCGCGCTGGCCGCGCTGATGCTGCACGTCGCCACGTCCGCGCAGGCGCTGGGGCAGAAGCCGTTCATCGTCTTCGACAAAACTGGCGAGGGTAACGTTGCGCTGGTCGCCAACGGCCGCGCCACGCCGATCTACATCGACGGTAACGACCACGCCGGCGTGCTGCGCGCGGCGGGCGACCTGCAGGCGGACGTCGCGCGCGTCGGCGCCCTGAAGCCGGCGCTGCGCAAGGATGCGCCATCCGGTGGCGACGTGGTCATCGTCGGCACGGTGGGCAAGAGCGCGCTGATCGATGCGATGGTCAAGGCGGGCACGCTGGACGTGTCGGCCATCCGTGGCAAATGGGAAGGCTACCAGGTGCAGACGGTGGCGAACCCGCTGCCCGGCGTGCAGCGCGCGCTGGTGATCGCCGGTGCCGACAAGCGCGGCACGATCTTCGGCATCTACGAACTCTCCGAGCAGATCGGCGTGTCGCCGTGGTACTGGTGGGCGGACGTGCCGCCGCAGAAGCGCAAGGCGATCTATGCGCAGGGCGGCACGCACGTGGCCGATGCGCCGGTGGTGCAGTACCGCGGCATCTTCCTCAACGACGAAGCGCCGGCGCTGACCAGCTGGGCAAAGGAGCGCTACGGCGGCTACAACAGCAAGTTTTATAAACACGTGTTCGAGCTGATCCTGCGCCTGCGCGGCAACTATCTATGGCCCGCCATGTGGGATGCGGCCTTCTTCGACGACGACCCGGAAAACGGCCGCCTGGCCGACGAATACGGCGTGGTGATGGGCACGTCGCACCACGAGCCGATGATGCGCGCCCACAAGGAGTGGTCCCGCTACGGCAAGGGCCCGTGGGACTACAACCGCAACGAGAAGGTGCTGCAGGACTTCTGGCGCGATGGTTTGAAGAAGACAAAAGACTATGAAAAATTCGTCACGCTGGGCATGCGCGGCGATGGCGACGAGCCGATGTCGCGCGATTCGAACGTCGCACTTCTCGAGAAAATCGTCACCGACCAGCGGCAGATGATCGCCCAGGAACTGAACCCGGACGTGACCAAGGTGCCGCAGGCATGGGCGCTGTACAAGGAAGTGCAGGACTATTACGAAGAAGGCATGCGCGTGCCGGACGACGTGCTGCTGCTGTGGTGCGACGATAACTGGGGCAATATCCGCCGCCTGCCAACGCCGGAAGAGCGCAAGCGCTCCGGTGGGGCGGGCGTCTACTACCACTTCGATTACGTGGGCGGCCCACGCTCGTACAAGTGGATCAATGTGTCGCCGCTGCCGAAGGTGTGGGAGCAGATGCACCTGGCCTGGAAGTACGAGGCCACGCGCATGTGGATCGTCAACGTGGGCGACCTGAAGCCGATGGAAGTGCCGATCGAGTTCTTCCTGCATTACGCATGGAACCCGGAAAGGTGGCCGGCCGACAGCCTGGATAAATACCTGGAGCTGTGGGCCGCGCGCGAGTTCGGCAATCAGCATGCGGTGGAGATTGCCGACATCGTCGCGAAGTACGCCAAGTACAACAGCCGCCGCCGGCCGGAGATGCTGGAGCCGGACACCTACAGCCTGGTCAACTACGACGAATCGGCACGCGTGGTGGCCGAGTACCGCGCCATCACGGCCCGCGCCGAGAAGATCTACGCCAGCCTGCCGGCGGAGCGGCGCGACGCCTTCTTCCAGCTGGTGCTGCATCCCGCCAAGGCCAGCACGATCGTCAACGAACTGTATGCCACGGCGGGCATGAACCGGCTGTACGCAAAGCAGGGCCGCACGGCGGCCAACGACCTGGCCGACCAGGCGCGCATGCTGTTCCGCGAAGATGCCGACCTGACGCGCCGCTACCACAGCATCAATGGCGGCAAATGGAACCACATGATGGCGCAGACGCACCTGGGCTACACCTACTGGCAGCAGCCGCCCCGCAACGTGATGCCGGCCGTGAGCGAGATCCAGGTGCCGAAGGCGGGCGACATGGGCGTGGCGCTCGAGGGCACCGAACATGTGTGGCCGGATGCGCGCGACCCGCTGGCGTTGCCTGCGCTGGACTTCTACGAGCGCAAGGCCCGCTACATCGAAGTGTTCAACCGCGGCAGCACGCCGTTCAAGTTCACCGTGCGCGCCAGCGAGCCGTGGATCGTGCTCGATAAAACCTCCGGCACGGTGGACAAGGTGCAGCGCATCGCCGTCGATGCGCGGTGGGATCAGGTGCCGGACGGCGTGAAGTCGGCCACGCTGATCGTCACCGGCCCGAATGGCGAAGCGAAGATCCCCGTACCGCTGCACAAGCCGGCCGGCCCGCAGCCTGCCAAAGGCTACGTTGAAACGCACGGCGTGGTGTCGATCGAGGCCGAGCACTATGCCCGTGCGGTCGAAGCGCCAGGCCGCGCATGGCTCAATGTGCCGGACCATGGCCGGACCTTGTCCGGCATGACCACGCTGCCTGCCGAAGCGGCTGCGTTATCTGTCAAGGACGGCATGCGGCTGGAGTACGACATGCACCTGTTCACCAGCGGGAACGTGAACGTGCAGGTCACGCTGGCACCGACGCTGAAGTTCCAGCCGGGGCAGGGCCTGCGCTACGCCGTGTCGATCGACGACGAGGCGCCGCAGATCGTCAGCATCCATGCCGATGCGTCGGAGAAGTGGTGGGAAAAGATCGTTGCCGATGGTGCCGCGGTGTTCGCGACAAAGCACGCAGTCGCCAAACCCGGCGCGCATGTGCTGAAGTTCTGGGCGCTGGATCCGGGTGTCGTGTTGCAGAAGGTGGTGGTCGATGCGGGCGGCTTGAAGGCCAGCTACATGGGCCCGCCGGAGAGCCCGCGAGTCAAGTAGGCTGGGGACTGTCCCCGCAGGGGCGGTACGGCGATCCGGCTGTCCCCGGGGTTGTTTTTGACCTTCCCGGAACACAAGCAAACTGCAACCCCGGGGACAGGCCCTTGCAGGGACAGTCCCCTAGCTCCGCTTCGGCATCGCCTTCAACGAAGCAGCAATCGCTTCCCGCAGCGGCTTCGCCTTGAACGACGCATCATAAGGCAGCGGCCGCTGCGCCAGCTTGTCCTTGCGCGCGGCATCCTCCCACGTCTGCAACCAGCTGGCATGGTCGGCGATGCCCCACACGAGCAGGTCGCGCGTTTGCGGGTAGCTGAGCGTCACGTCCAGGTAGTCCTTCGCCACGGCGGCCACGCCGGCATCGCGCTGCCTGATATCGGCCGGCATGCTCTTGTCGTTGACGTCGAATTCCGTGATCAGCAGATCCAGGCCCATGCCCGTCACCTCGTCGAGGAACTTGCGCCATTCGCGCATATCGGCTTTCTGCCTGCCGTTGTTGGACGAGCCGATGTGGCTCTGCAGCCCCAGCGCCTGCACGGGCGCGCCGCGTTTCTTCAGCTCCTGCAGCAGCTTCAGCACGCCGGCGCGGTGCTTGGCATTGTCCGCCTCCTCGCCCATGAAGTCGTTGTACACCAGCTGTGCATGCGGCGCCTGCTCGTGCGCGACGCGGAAGGCCAGCTCGATCTGGTCGACGGCGCCCAGGCGCTTCGTGAATTCGTTGACGCGGTACTCGCCCGTTTCCGGCTCGATCGCTTCGTTGACGACGTCCCAGCTGTACACGTTCTTGCCGAAATGCTGGCACACGCGCGTGACGTGATCGCGCAGCAGTTTCTCCGCCTTCGCCGGGCCCTGGCCGAAGTCGTATTTCGCGACCCATTCAGGCAGCCATTTTTCCGGCTGCCAGACCAGCGTGTGGCCGCGCACCTGCATGCCTTCCTTGCGCGCCCACGCGATCATCTCGTCCGGCTGGCTGTAGGCATACTGGCCCGGTTTCGGCTCGACGAAAGGCCACTTCATTTCGTTCTCGGCCACGATCACATTGCACTCGCGGGCCGTCAGCGCGCGGTAGGCGGGATCCTTGAAGTACTGGTAGCCGACGGCGTTACCGAAGCGCAGGCCTTTCGCAGCGGCGAGGTCCTTCAATGGCGCGGGTTTGGCGGCGGCGTTTGCCGAGGGCAGGGCTGCACACGCGGCCAGCGATGTGGCAACTGAGGCGAGGCGGGCCAGGGCATTGCGCCGGTCGTGACGGATCATCTTGTCTCCTTCGTTTGAATTATGTGGCACTGGCCGAAAGGTTACGCTAACATTAAATCTGACGCAAACGATTGCGCTAACAAAAATGATGGAGACACGATGCTGCGAATCTTGAACGGCGCGCTGGCCGCGTTACTGCTGGCGGTCGCGCTGGCACCGGCGCACGCCGCCGACGAAGACGGCCACGAACTGTGGCTGCGCTACCGCCCCCTGGCCCAGGCCGAACAAACGAAATTGCAGCAGCACGCACGCACGATCGTGTACGCGGGCCAGGCCACGCCGACGGTCACCGCGGCCATCGACGAACTGCGCCGCGGCGTGAAAGGCATGACAGGCAAGGAGCCGGCGTCCGCCGCGCAGCCGGCCGACGGTGCGCTGGTGCTGGCGGAAGCGGACAAGCTGCCGCAGGGCTTCAACGCGGAAGGCGTGGCGCAACTGGGCAAGGAAGGCTATCTGCTGCGCCGCGCGACGCTGAACGGCAAGCGCGTGACGGTGATCGCCGCCAACGACGATATCGGCCTGCTGTACGGTTCCTACGCGTGGCTGCGCGCCATCGGCTCCGGCCAGGCGCCTGACCGTATCGACGAGCGCTCCGCGCCGAAGTTGCAGCTGCGCGTGCTGAACCACTGGGACAATCTGGACCGCACGGTGGAGCGGGGCTATGCCGGCCAGTCGATCTGGAACTGGTGGGAGCTGCCGGACATCCGCGAGCGCCGCTACGTGGATTACGCGCGCGCCAACGCGTCGCTGGGCATCAACGGCACGGTGCTGAACAACGTGAACTCGAAGCCCGAGATCCTCACCGCGCCATGGATCGCCAAGGTGGCCGCGCTGGCCGACGTGCTGCGCCCTTACGGCATCAAGGTGTATCTGTCGGCGCGCTTCTCCACGCCGCTGGAACTGAAGCAGACGAAGACGGCCGACCCGCTGGCGCCGGAAGTGGCCGCGTGGTGGAAGGCCAAGGCGGACGAGATCTACCGCACGATTCCCGACTTCGGCGGCTTCCTCGTGAAAGCCAATTCGGAAGGCCAGCCGGGCCCGCAGGATTACCACCGCACGCACGTCGATGGCGCCAATATGCTGGCCGCCGCGGTGGCACCGCACAATGGCATCGTCATGTGGCGCGCCTTTGTCTACGCGGCCGAGAAGCCGGACGACCGCGCCAAGCAGGCGTACGACGAATTCAAACCACTGGACGGCAAGTTCGCGCCGAACGTGCTGGTGCAGGTGAAGAACGGCGCGATCGACTTCCAGCCCCGCGAGCCGTTCCACCCGCTGTTCGGCGCGATGCCGCACACGCCGCTGATGATGGAGTTCCAGATCACCAAGGAGTACCTCGGCTTCGCCACGCACCTGGTGTACCTGGGGCCGTTGTTCGAGGAAGTGTTGCGCGCCGATACCCACCGGCGCGGTGCGGGACCGACCGTCGCCGAGACCCTGGCCGGCATCGCCGGGGTGGCCAACATCGGCAACGACCGCACCTGGACGGGCTCGCACTTCGACCAGGCCAACTGGTACGCCTTCGGGCGCCTGGCCTGGAATCCGCAGGCCTCGGCGCGCGATATCGCAGCGGACTGGGCGGCGATGACATTCTCGCCGGACCCGGCCGTGGTGCAGCCCATCGTCGGCATGATGATGGGCTCGCGCGAGGCGGCGGTGAACTACATGACCCCGCTCGGCCTGCACCACCTGATGGCGCGCGGCCACCACTACGGCCCCGGGCCCTGGGTGGACGGTGGTCCGCGTGCGGACTGGACCTCGGTGTACTACCACCGCGCCGACCGTAACGGCATCGGCTTCGACCGCACCGCGAGCGGCAGCAACGCCGTCGCCCAATATGCCCCGGACGTGGCCGCCACCTATGCCGACCCCGCGAAGGTTCCAGAACCCCTGCTGCTGTGGTTCCACCATGTCCCCTGGGACCACCGCATGGCGTCCGGGCGCACTCTGTGGGATGAACTGGTCAGCCGCTATTCCCTGGGCGTCCGCCAGGTCCAGGCCATGCAGGCCACCTGGGCCACCCTGGCGCCGCCGCCCGCCAACGCGGACGCAGCGGCATCCGCAACGGAACGCGCACACGTAACGGAACCCGTACCCGTAGCGCGGGGCTCAGCCCCGCTTGCCGGAAGCATCGACCCCCAACGTCACGCCCAGATAGCCGCCTACCTCCAGATCCAACTACGCGAAGCCCAATGGTGGCGCGACGCCAGCGTCGCCTACTTCCAATCAATCAGCGGCCGGCCCTTGCCCCCGGGCGAACCCGCACCGCCGCACCCGCTGGCGTACTACGAAGCACTACGCTTTCCTTCCGCACCAGGAGACGGGCGATGAACAGGTCAGGCTGGCTAGTGGCCGCCGTATTGCTGGGAATGGCCACGCCATCACTGGCCCAGGAATCGGCGAAGACACTCCTGCACCCGCTGTTCCAGGACCACGCCGTACTGCAGCGCGACCAGCCGATACCGGTCTGGGGCGATGCCGATCCGGGCGTGGCGGTAGCCGTCACCTTCGCTGGCCACACCGTCACCGCTCGCGCAGCGGCCGACGGGCACTGGCGAGCCACGCTTCCCGCCACCGCTGCGGGCGGGCCTTATTCACTCACCGTGCGCGCAGGGCAGGTAAACCAGGTCGCGCGCGACCTGCTGATCGGCGACGTGTGGCTGTGCTCCGGCCAATCGAACATGGAGCTTCCGGTGCGGCGCGCGCTCGACGCGGACAGCGAGATCAGCTCGGCCACGCACCCGGACATCCGTTTGTTCACCGTGCCCAAGGCCGCGGCGGTCACGCCTCAACAAGGCTTCGCCGGCCCCGTTTCATGGCAACCCGCATCACCGGAAAGCGTGCGCGACTTCTCCGCCGCCTGTTTTTACTTCGCGCGCGAGCTGAGAAAGACCGTCAACGTGCCGATGGGCCTCATCCAGTCGGCGTGGGGCGGCTCGCGGATAGAGGCCTGGACCAGCGCCGATGCCCTGCGCGCGCAGCATGTCAAAGAAGCGCTGCGGGTGCGCGATACCG
>DKJA01000136.1:8114-8294 GCA_002454505.1 Oxalobacteraceae bacterium UBA6704 | reverse complement strand
GCAGGCGCGGCAGGCGCGGCAGGGCGTGGGCAGGGACAGGCGGCGGTGGGCGGTCAGTGGTTCGCGGCCGGCGGCCGGAAGGCGGTGGCGGCGTGGCGTGGCGTGGCGGCGTGGCGGGGCTGCGGCCGGCCGAATTGCGGCCACGCGAAAACCGGCCACGCCACATCGAACGGTGGCGAG